>JBILSM010000076.1:0-13999 GCA_044372085.1 Rubrivivax sp. | reverse complement strand
CCTCGGCTTGCTCTGTCGCCCGTTGAGACACCAGCTTCATGCAACCGATGATAGCCGGCAGGCACCTTGAATTCCATCTTTTGTAATCAGGAGTTCCAAAAAACGGAATCGCTGGCTATCATCTGAAGCGTAGCCCCTTACCCAGTGCCGTCCAGCGCCACCCTGCCCCGACCCGCGTCATTTCGCGTCATCCACCAAGAGGAGCCCATCATGAACGCACCGCAACCCCTCGCCGCCCGTACCGTCCCCGTGGGCCCCACCCGCATGACGCCTTCAGAGGCCTTTGTGGAGACCATGGTCGCGCAGGGCGTGGACACCATGTTCGGCATCATGGGCTCGGCCTTCATGGATGCGATGGACATCTTTGCGCCCGCCGGCATCCGCCTGATTCCCGTGGTGCACGAGCAAGGCGCCGGCCACATGGCCGACGGCTATTCGCGTGTGAGCGGACGCCACGGCGTGATCATTGGCCAGAACGGCCCCGGCATCAGCAACGCCGTGACCGCGATTGCGGCGGCCTACTGGGCACACAGCCCGGTGGTGGTGATCACGCCCGAGACGGGCACCCTCACCCAGGGCCTGGGCGGCTTCCAGGAGGCGGCTCAGTTGCCGATGTTCGCCGAGTTCACCAAGTACCAGGCGCATGTCTCCAACAACAAGCGCATGGCCGAACTGACCGCCCGCGCCTTTGACCGCGCGTTGCTGGAGATGGGCCCGACGCAGCTCAACATCCCGCGCGATCTGTTCTACGGCGACATCACGGTGGAAATCCCGAAGCCCATCCGCATCGAACGCGGCGCGGGCGGCGAGGAGAGCCTGAACGCGGCGGCAGACCTGATCGCGAATGCCAAGTTCCCAGTGATGATCTCCGGCGGCGGCGTGGTGATGGGCGACGCCTTCAAGGAGGCCATCGCCCTGGCCGAGCGCATCGGCTGCCCGGTGGTCAACAGCTACCAGCACAACGACTCCTTCCCGGCCAGCCATCCGCAGTGGTGCGGGCCTCTGGGCTACCAAGGCAGCAAGGCCGGCATGCGGCTGATCGCCCAGGCTGACGTGGTGATCGCGCTGGGCACGCGCCTGGGCCCGTTCGGCACGCTGCCGCAGTACGGCATGGACTACTGGCCCAAGGGCGCCAAGCTGGTGCAGATCGACGCCGACGCCAAGATGCTGGGCCTGGTGAAGAAGGTGGACGTGGGCATCTGTGGCGATGCCAAGGCCGCGGCCCTGGCGCTGCTGGCACGCCTGGCCGGCCGCACCCTGGCCTGTGACGCCACACGTGCCGAGCGGGCTGCCAAGACAGCCGAGGAAAAGGCGGCGTGGGAGAAGGAGCTCTCGGAGTGGACACACGAGAAGGACGCCTACAGCCTGGACATGATCGAGGAGGCCAAGGGCGAGAAGACGCCCACGGGCGGCCAATGGCTGCACCCGCGCCAGGTGCTGCGCGAGCTGGAGAAGGCCATGCCCGCCCACGTGATGGTGTCCACCGACATCGGCAACATCAACTCCGTGGCCCACAGCTACCTGCGCTTCGAGGAGCCGCGCAGCTTCTTCGCGCCCATGAGCTTCGGCAACTGCGGCTACGCCCTGCCCACCATCATGGGCGCCAAGGTGGCACGGCCTGACCGCCCGGCCATCAGCTACGCGGGTGACGGCGCCTGGGGCATGAGCATGAGCGAGATCATGACCGCCGTGCGCCACGACATCCCGGTGACCTCGGTGGTGTTCCACAACCGGCAGTGGGGTGCCGAGAAGAAGAACCAGGTGGACTTCTACAACCGCCGTTTCGTGGCGGGCGAGCTCGAGAGCGAGAGCTTTGCCGGCATCGCCCGGGCCATGGGCGCCGAGGGCATCACGGTGGACAAGCTGGAGGACGTGGGTCCGGCGCTCAAGCGCGCCATCGACCTGCAGATGAACCAGCGCAAGACCTGTGTGATCGAGATCATGTGCACGCGCGAGCTGGGCGACCCCTTCCGCCGCGATGCGCTGTCCAAGCCGGTGCGCTTCCTGGACAAGTACAAGGACTACACCTGAGCGTGCAGTCTGGGGGCAGCGCCCGGTCATGACGGCCCTCACGGCAACGGTGGCTCACGGCATGCCCCCTGAACCAGCGCCCGAGACTGCGGCGCCCGCCCACCTGCGGCTGCACGCGCTGGTCAACCGCGCGCGGGTCACCGCGGGCGGTGCGCCCAAGGGCCTGGCCATCGTCCACCCCTGCGACGCCCTGGCGCTGCAGGCAGCGCATGACATTGCCAAGGCCGGCATCGCCCGGCCGGTACTGGTAGGCCCTGCAGACGAGATCCGACAGGCGGCCGACCAGGCCGCCATCGACGTCAGCTCGTTTGAGCTGGTGCACACGGGGCCGGATGCCCCGGCCGCGGCTCAACACGCGGTGGAGCTGGCCCGCAGCGGGGGCGTCTCGGCCTTGATGAAGGGCTCGCTCCACACCGACGAGTTGATGTCGGCGGTGGTAGCACGGGGCACAGGCCTGCGCGGGCAGCGGCGCATCTCACACGCCTTCGTCTTCGACCTGCCGCGGTACCACAAGCTGTTGGCGCTGGCCGACTGCGTGGTCAACATCGCGCCCGACCTGAAAACCAAGCGCGACATCCTCTCCAACGCGCTGGAGTTGCTGCAGGCCTTGGAGGTGGCGCGCCCCAAAGTGGGCATCGTGGCGGCGGTGGAAAGCGTGAACCCGTCGATCCCAGCCACGCTGGACGCCCAGACACTGGTCGCCGAGCACCGAGGTGGCACCTGGCCGCAGGCCCTCATCGAAGGCCCGTTTGGCTTTGACAACGCCATCTCGGCCGAAGCCGCCCGCATCAAGAAGATGAGCACCGCCGTGGCCGGAGACCCGGATTTGCTGCTGCTGCCCGATCTGAACGCAGGCAACATCCTCTACAAGAGCTTTGTCTACATCGGCGGCGGCGAATGTGCCGGGCTGGTGCTGGGCGCGCGGGTGCCGGTGGTGCTGACCTCCCGCGCCGACTCCCCGCTGGCCCGCCTGGCCTCGGCCGCACTCGCGGTACTGGCCACCTCCGGCCCAGGCCCTGAAGGCGCCCCATGAACGGCCAACAGCCTCGGCATCCGACGAACCACGCCCCCTCACTTCCTGCAGGCCCAACGTGACCGCGACTCCCTCCCTCCTGTCCACCGACGGCCGCCTCCCTCTGCACAACCCGCTGGCGCCCCCAGCGGGCACAGACGACCAGGCCACCACCGTCAAGTGCACCACCTGCTACATGTGCGCCTGCCGCTGCGGCATCCGCGTGCACCTGCGCGAGGGCGAGAACGGCCCCGAGGTGCGCTACATCGACGGCAACCCCGACCACCCCATCAACAAGGGCGTGATCTGCGCCAAGGGCAGCTCGGGCATCATGAAGCAGGTGTCGCCCGCACGCCTGACGCAGCCGCTGCGGCGCAAGCCCGGCGCAGAGCGCGGGGCCGGTGAGTTCGAGCCCATTTCCTGGGAAGAGACTTTCGCCATCCTCACCGAGCGTCTCTCCCGCATCCGTGCCACGGACCCGAAGAAGTTCGCCCTCTTCACAGGGCGCGACCAGATGCAGGCCCTCACGGGCCTCTTTGCGCGCCAGTTCGGCACGCCCAACTACGCGGCGCACGGTGGGTTCTGCTCGGTCAACATGGCCGCGGGCATGATCTACACGGTGGGTGGCAGCTTCTGGGAGTTCGGCGGGCCCGATCTGGACCGCGCCAAGCTCTTCGTGATGATCGGCACCGCCGAAGACCACCACAGCAACCCGCTGAAGATCGCCCTGTCGGCCTTCAAGCGGCGCGGCGGGCGCTTCATCTCCATCAACCCCGTGCGCACGGGCTATTCGGCCATTGCCGACGAGTGGATCCCCATCAAGCCGGGCACCGACGGCGCGCTGTTCATGGCGCTGATGCACGAGCTCATCAAGCACGACCGCATCGACCGCCCCTTCCTGCAGCGCTTCACCAACGCACCGCAGTTGGTGGTGCTGGACGAGGGCGAGCGCGAGGGCCTGTTCGCCTTCGACCCCGACCCGGCCAAGGGCCCGCCGGGCGACGGCCGCAACCCGCACAACAAGCTGGTGTGGGACAGCGTGTCCGGCCAGGTGATGGCGGCTTATCCAGAAGGCATTGCCGACGGACGCAGCCCGGCGCTGACGGGCACCTACACCTTGGCCGACGGCACGCGCGTGGCGCCTGCCTTCCAGTTGCTCACCGAACAAGTGTCGCTGTGCACCCCCGAGTGGGCGCAGGCCGTCACCGGCATCAACGCCGACCGCATCCGCGCGCTGGCCGTGGAGATTGGCGACACGGCACTGAAGCAAGCCTTCGAGCTGCCCATCGCCTGGACCGACGCCTGGGGCAAGACCCACCCCACCACCGTGGGCCGGCCCGTGGCCTTCCACGCCATGCGCGGGCTGGCGGCGCACTCCAACGGCTTTCAGACGGTACGCTCGCTGGCCGTGATGATGAGCCTGCTGGGCACCATCGACGCCCCTGGCGGATTCCGCCACAAGGCGCCGTATCCACGCCACATCGTGCCCAACTACCGGGCCTTCAACGACCCCGAGCAGGTTAAGCCCAACACGCCGCTGAACGCCGCGCCGCTGGGCTTTCCGGCCAGCCCGGAAGAGTTGGCGCTCAACCCGGACGGCTCGCCCATCCGCATCGACCACGCCTTCTCCTGGGAGCACCCGCTGTCAGCCCACGGGATGATGCACAACGTCATCACCAACGCGGTCAAGGCCGACCCCTACCGCCTGGACACGTTGATGATCTTCATGGCGAACATGGCGTGGAACTCCACCATGAACACCATGGCCGTGCGGGAGATGCTGAACCGGCGTGGCGACGACGGCGAGTACCAGATCCCCTTCCTGGTGGTGTGCGACGCCTTCCAGAGCGAGATGGTGGCCTATGCCGACCTGGTGCTGCCCGACACCACCTACCTCGAGCGGCATGACGTGATGAGCATGCTGGACCGCCCGATCAGCGAGTTCGACGGCCCGGTGGACTCGGTACGCGTGCCGGTGGTGCCGCCGCTGGGCCAGTGCAAGCCCTTCCAGGAGGTGCTGATCGAGCTCGCCTCGCGCCTGAAGTTCCCGGCCTTCACCGGTGCCGACGGCGGGCGCAAATTCAAGGACTACCCGGACTTCGTCGTCAACTTCCAGCCGCAGCCGGGCATCGGCTTTCTCATGGGCTGGCGCGGGGAGACCGGCACCGAGCACCTGCGCGGCGCACCCAACCCGAAGCAGTGGGAGATGTACGAAAAGAACGGCTGCGTCTTCCAGTACCACCTGCACGAAGACCAGCAGTACATGCGCAACTGGAATCAGTCCTACCTGGACTTCGCCAAGGAAAAGGGCTGGCGCCAGAAGAATGACCCGGTGCAGTTGGCCATCTACTCCGACGTGCTGCAACTGTTTCGCCTGGCTGCCCAGGGCAAGACCGCGGGCCGGCAGCCACCCGAGCACCTGCGGGAGCGCATCACCACCTATTTCGACCCCCTGCCCTTCTGGTACCCGCCGCTGGAATCCACCTGCACCGACCTGGACGCGTACCCGCTGAACGCCATCACCCAACGGCCCATGGCGATGTACCACTCGTGGGATTCGCAGAACGCCTGGCTGCGCCAGATCCACAGCCACAACTACCTGCATGTGAACCCCGTCACGGCTCTGGCCGCGGGCATTGCCGATGGCGGCTGGTGCTGGGTGGAGAGCCGCTGGGGGAAGGTGCGCTGCATGGTGCGCCACAGCGAGGCCGTGGAGCCCGGCACGGTGTGGACCTGGAACGCGATTGGCAAGGCCAGCGGCGCCTGGCAGCTCGACCCCGGCGCAGACGAGTCGCGCAAGGGCTTCCTGCTCAACCACCTCATCAGCGAGGAACTGCCGCTGACCGACGGTGACGGGCGCAGCGCCGGCACGATCAGCAACTCCGACCCCATCACCGGCCAGGCCGGCTGGTACGACGTGCGCGTGCGCATCCGCCCGGCTGAACCCGAAGAACCCGAAGAAACCTTCCCCCAGGTGGCCGCCCCGCCACCCGCTCCCGGCGTGCTGGGAAGAGCGCAGAAGGTGCTGACGTACTTTGCGGGAAGGAAGACCCGATGAGCACGACCACGAACACCACCACAACCGCCACCGAAACCCTGGCCAAGCAACTCGCCCTGGTCATCGACCTGAACGTGTGCGTGGGCTGCCATGCCTGCGTCACCTCGTGCAAGCAGTGGAACACCTCGGGCAGCGCCGGTCCGCTGGCTGACGAGAACGCCTACGGCGCCAACCCCACAGGCACCTTCTTCAACCGCGTGCAGACCTGGGAAGCCGGCAGCTTCCCGAACACCGAAACCATCCACTTCCCCAAGAGCTGCCTGCACTGCGAAGACCCACCCTGCGTGCCGGTGTGCCCCACGGGTGCGAGCTACAAGCGCAAGGAAGACGGCATCGTGCTGGTCGATTACGACAAGTGCATCGGCTGCAAGTACTGCGCCTGGGCTTGCCCCTACGGAGCGCGCGAGCTGGATGAAGAGCGTCAGGTGATGACCAAGTGCACGCTGTGCGTGGACCGCATCTACGACGAGAAGATGGCGCCAGAAGACCGCAAGCCCGCCTGCGTCAAGGCCTGCCCGACCGGGGCGCGGCTGTTCGGTGACGTGAAGGACCCTGAGTCCGAGGTCTCCAAGGCCATCCGCGAGCGCGGGGGCTACTCGCTCATGCCGGAATGGGGCACCCAGCCCGCCAACCAGTACCTGCCGCGCCAGCGCACGGGCCCGCTGGCCGCAGCTGGCCCTGCCGGGGATGAGGTCGCGGGTGGCAAGGCGAAGGAGGAGGCCCGATGAAGCCGGCCTTTTCCGTCATCAGCTTCACCACCGTGGCCGGCGCCGGCCAGGGGCTGGTAGTGGCCGTGGCCTGCGCCACCTTGAGCGGGGTACCGCTCGGGCCCGCGTTCCTGCCCCTGTGCCTGGCGGTGGCGCTGGTGCTGCTGGGCGCAGGCCTTGTGGCCTCGTTCTTTCACCTGGGCCACCCGGAGCGCGCCTGGCGCGCCATGGCCATGTGGCGCACCTCCTGGCTCAGCCGCGAAGTGATCGTGCTGCCGCTGTTCATGGCCTTGGTGTTCGTCTGGATCGTGCTGGCCTGGCGTTCGCCGGGGCACTCGGCATCAGGCATCCTGGCCGTCTTGGCGCTGGTGCTCGCCGCAGCGTTGTGGGTCTGCACGGCCCAGATCTACGCCTGCCTGCGCTTCATCCAGGAGTGGGCGCACCCGCTGACGCTCGTCAACTTCACGCTCATCGGGCTGTCCTCCGGTACGGTGCTGGCCTGCGCCCTGGCCGCGCTGCGGGGCGAAGCAACCCTGCTGGCCGCCGCCCTGCCCTGGGCCTTGACGATGACCTTCGCGGCCTGGGCCTGCCGCACGGCCTCGCTGATGCGCAATGCAGGCCTCAAGCCCAAGTCCAGCGCACAGAGCGCCACGGGCATCCCTGCGGCCCGACTGGTTCAGAAGTCCATGGGCATGTCCGCGGGCGCCTTCAACACGCGGGAGTTCTTCCACGGCGCGACCGACGCCTTCGTGCGGCATGTGCGATGGGCGGTTCACGGACTGGCCTTTGCCCTGCCGGCCCTGCTGATGATGGCAGCACGCGACGCCTCCGCAGCGCAGACCCCCTGGCTGTGCGCGGCCGTGGCGGCACAGGTGGCAGGGGTGATGGCCGAGCGCTGGCTCTTTTTCGCCCAGGCCCGGCATCCGCAGAACCTGTACTACCAGGCGGTGTCTTGAACCGCCAGCGCCGGGGCTGACCGTGGCGCCTGCCCGCAGCCTGACCGGACGGATCGCCGAGGCGGTGCGGCAGCGCACGCACCACCTGTCGCCCACCGTGCAAGGGCTGCTGTGGACCACGGCCGCCGGGGTGATCTTCAGCTTCCTGAACGCCTTGATGCGGGCGCTGGGTCAGCAGGTGGACCCCTTCCAGTCGCAGTTCCTGCGCTACTTCTTCGGGCTGCTGGTGCTGCTGCCGCTGGTGTGGCACCACGGTGTGGCGGCCTACCGGCCCAAGACCATGCGCGGGCAGTTCATCCGCGGCGGGCTTCACACTGCGGGGCTTTACCTGTGGTTCGTGTCCCTGCCCAAGATTCCGCTGGCCGACATGACCGCCATCGGCTTCACCACGCCGCTGTTCATCATGCTGGGGGCCTGGCTGTTCTTCAAGGAGCAGATGCGCTGGGAGCGCTGGCTGGCCACGGTGCTGGGCTTCGTGGGCGTGCTGATCGTGGTGGGCCCCAAGCTCTCGCTGGCCGATGGCTTCGGGCCCGGGCCGGGCCTGCACCACCTGCTGATGCTGGCCTCGGCCCCCGTGTTCGCGGCCTCGTTTCTGGTGACCAAGGCGCTGACGCGCTACGAGACCACGGGCACCATCCTGGTGTGGCAGGCCATCAGCATCAGCCTGCTGAGCCTGCCCCTGGCCTTGTGGGCCTGGCAGCCCTTGAGCCCGCTGCAGTGGTTCGGCTTCGCCTTGTGCGGCGTGCTGGGTAGCAGTGGCCACTACTGCCTTACGCGCTCCTTCGTCGCCGCCGACATCTCGGCCACGCAGTCGGTCAAGTTCCTGGACCTGGTGTGGGCCGTACTGCTGGGCTGGGCGCTGTTCGCGGACATCCCCTCCTTCAGCACCATCGCCGGCGGCATGCTCATCAGCGCCGCCACGCTGTGGGTGGCGCGGCGGGAATCACGGGCGGGACCGAGGTCGACGTAAGCTCAACGGCCACGTGAAGCGGCAGACGGATGGTTAACCCGACCGCCGTTGCCACTGACGCAATGCGCCAATCCGTCCAGCAGCACATCCCGGGGCATGTCGCGGCCGATGAAGACCATCTTGGACTCGCGCTTCTCGCCGGGCTTCCAAGGTGAGCCCTCTTCCGAGCCCATCAGCATGTGCACACCTTGCAGCACCACGCGCTGCTTCATGCCCTTGATGTTCAGCACGCCCTTGTAGCGCATCAGCCGAGTGCCGTAGACCTGCACGATGCCGCCCAGGAAGTCTTCCACACGGTCCAGGTCCAGAGGCTTGTCCTCGCGGAACACGAAGGAGCTGACATCGTCGTCGTGCTCGTGGTCGACGTCGGTCAGAAAGTCGGGCTCGATTTCGAGGATGGCATGGAGGTTGAAGCCACGGATGTCCAGCAGGTCCTCGATGGCCGCCACGCCATGCCGGGCCTCGCCAATCCTGGCGCGCGGGTTCATACGCACCAGGCGCCGGCGCAGCTGCGCCACCTCGTCAGGCTGCACCACGTCGGTCTTGGTGATGAGGATGCGGTCGGCAAAACCCACCTGTTCCTGTGCCTCATGATGTTCATCGAGCTGCTGCGGCGCGTGCTTGGCATCGACCATAGTGACGATAGCGTCCAGCAGGTACTGCTGCGAGATATCGTCGTCGACAAAGAAGGTCTGGGCCACGGGCGCAGGGTCGGCCAGCCCGGTGGTCTCGATGATGACGCGGTCGAACTGCAACTGGCCGGCCTGCCGCTTGGCGTGCAATTCGCCCAGGATGCGCACCAGGTCGCCGCGCACGGTGCAGCAGATGCAGCCGTTGTTCATCTCCACGATCTGCTCTTCCCGGTCCTGCACCAGCAGCTCGTTATCGATGCCCGCTTCGCCAAACTCGTTCTCGATGACCGCAATGCGGTGGCCGTGGTGTTCCTTCAGGATGCGGTTGAGCAGCGTTGTCTTGCCGCTGCCCAGGAAGCCGGTGAGGATGGTGACGGGAATGGCACTCATGTGGATCCTTCTGAAGAGCGTGGGGGTACCTGGGCCGGGACCGGTGAGCTTGCAGCAGCCTTCAGGACACTGAGCCCGCCATACGCCGACAGGGCCAGCGCGATGCAGGCGCCGCTGGGGGCGTCCAGGGCCCAGCTGGTAGCCAGGCCCAGGCCGCTGGCGGCCACCGCGCCCAGCCGGGCCCAGCGCGGCGCAGCGCCTGCGCGCTGCCAGAGCGCCGGCGCGATGAGCGTGGCGAACACCAGAAAGAGGCCGAGCACCGGGACGGCCAGGCTGGCGACAACGGCGAACACCGGGAAGAAGACGCGGTCACGCTGCAACCTGGCGCCCAGCAGGCCCACCGCCAACGCGCAGGCCCCCAGCACCGCCACCTGCGGACCCTGGGCCCACAGCACGTCCGCAGCCAGCAGCTCGGTCATGCGCTCGCGGCCGTGAGCGTCCTGGCGCGCGCCCAGCAGCGCTGCGCTGGCCCCCAGCACGTACAGCAAGCCAATCAAGGCCTCGCGCTGCGCCGGCCATGTGCGCGACAGAAAGGCCACCAGGGCGGCGCAGGCCAAGGCACCGAAGGCCGCCAGCAACTGGGTGGCGATCCAGTCTGGATGGTCCATGACGGCACCGGCCCACAGCGCGGCTGCCGCAGCGGCCTGGGCCACCGCCAGGTCGATGAAGACCACGCCACGGGCCAGCACCTGCGCGCCCAAGGGCGCCAGCGCCCAGACGCTGAACAGCAGCGCGGCAGCCGGAGCCAGGAACCAGGCGTCGGCCCAGGCCGAGCTGGCACCCATCACCGCAGGCCCTGCAGCAGTTCACGCACCAGGCCCTCCATCCACAGGACCAGCTCCTTCTCGCCCGCCGTCTCCGGCACGGTGGCGGGGAGGGTCAGCAACGGTACCCGGGTGCCCGCCGCCGTGGCGAGCTGTCCAGTGAGCCAGCGCCCTGGCCGCGGGTCCTGGTAAGAGGCGATCACCACCGCCGCCGGGGGCGAGGCCCGCAGGCCCTCCAGCAGGCGCTGCAGGTGGCCGGGCGTGGGCGACATGCCGGGCCTGGGTTCCAGATCGGCCACCTGCTGGAGGCCCAACCAGTGCCACAGGTAGCCGAAGGTGGTGTGCTGGGCGGCGATGCGGCGTCCGCGCAGCGGCGACGCACGGCGATCCCAATCGGCCAGATGCTGGCGCCAGGCGGCCTCAAAGGCGCGGCTGCGCTGCTCGATGGCCATGCGCTCGGCAGGAAGTTCCTTGGCCAGTCGTTCCCCCAGCGCCCGGCTCACCTGCAGCAGCCGGCGAGGGTCCAGATGCAGGTGGGGGTTGCCCTCGGCATGCACGTCGCCGGCCCAGGGCGTGCCGATGACACCGGGCTGGGGATCGATCAGCACCACGTGGTCCGACGCAAAGAAGACATCGCGCGCGCGGGCGTTGCCAGCACGCTCCTGCAAGGTGGGCAACCAACCCGACTCCAGCGACGCGCCAGTGCACACCGCCAGATCGGCAGCGCGCAGCTGGGCAATGAGGGCGGGCCGAGCCTCGATGTGATGCGGGTCTTGCCCCACATGCGTGGCCACATGCACACGCACCGCAGGGATCAGCACCCGTGTGAGCGCAGCCCACTCTGGCTCGCACGCGAACACCGTGAACGCGGCTGCGGGCGTGACCAGCCAAGACCCGACGAGTCCCAACAGACCCGCGCCAAGAATCCTGAGGGGGGGTTTAGTAGGCATGGGCACCATGCGCCCCAAAGGCCAGCACATACTGCAGTTGCACCGAGCGCTTGGCCGGGTTCTCGAACCCCACGGCGTCGCGTTGGGTGGTGAACTGCAGGCGCAGCGACTGCATGTGGCTGGGCTTCCAGGCCACCATCACCACGCGCTCACGCAGCAGCACGCTGTCGAAGTGATCCTCATGCGGCATGCGTGCGCGTAGCCAATCAGCCCGCGCGCCAATCTCCCAGTCCGGACGGAAGCGCCACACCACCGTGACGGCGTTGGCCTCGTGCTTGTCCCGTGACGTGGCGAACTGGCCGAGCCCCGTAATGCGTGCTGCCTCAAAACCCACCCGCACCTGCTGGTCGCGGTTGTTGCCGCCTGGTGCCCACTTCCATGTGGCGTCGATCATCCACGTCTTGCGGCCACTGAACTGCGCACCGTGGGCATGCTCATGGTCGTGGTGTCCGTGAGCCTCTTCGCCCCCTTCCTCGTGCTCGTGTTCTTCCACAACCGCCTCGCGTCGACTGCGGATGTGCGACAGACCCAACTGCCAGCTGTGCGAGCGGTTCAGGTCAGCACCCGTCTTAACCACGAGCGTGGCGATGCCTGGATTGCGCGATGGGCGCACCGCTTCTTCCACCAGCCGCTTTCCGCTAAAGGCCTCGACCCCAAGCAGCAGGTAGAACGGCGTCGGTGCGGTCCAGTTGAGGCGCACACCGTCGTCGTTCCAGTGCCCACCGAAAAAGCCGCGATACAGCAGAGGTCGCTCGACGAAGTCGTCGGCATGCGGATGCTGCTGGTTGAGGTAGCCGATCTGCGACGCGAAACGCCCTGCTCGCATCTGAAGCCCGCCAGGCAGGCGCGTGGTTTCCAGCCACGCCTCTTCGACGCCCCGCTCCAGTCTGCCTTCGTGGGTGGCCAGCACCGCACCGAGGTGCGCCTTGAGCTGCGTCCCCAGAGGACCGCTGGCCGTCAGGTCGCTGTGGCCCAACTGCAGCCCCCGGTCACGGCCCCCCAGCGCCAGGGCGCGCGAGGTCTGCGTGAGGTCCAACACTGCGCCGAACTCCCACTCCCCCAACGATCGCGCAGCAGCGCCGCCAGCCGCGACTGCCAGGGCCAGGGCCAGTGGCAAACTCCGTCTTCCCGCAAGCTTCATCATGACCACCTCCTTGACTCCGTCAGCGCGTGATGCCTAGCCATGCAAGGGCCGAAGGCGAGTAGCCCAGGTCGCGCCGCGTCACCACGGCACCCGTGTTGCTGTTGACCACCACCAGTTGCCGGGCCACGGGGTCGGTGAGGTAGATCTCGTCACGGGCCCCGTTGGCCGCCAGGGCCGGCCAGGGCGCCGCAGCCGGCATGGCGGGAATGGCCCCCGTCACGCGGGAGAGCTTGGTCCAGGCCCCCGCCTGCCACTGGGACACGGTCAGGGTGCCCTGGTCATCCAGGATGAAGAAGCGCTGACCGCTTCGGTCAAAGCTGTGTGCTCGACGGACCCGGCCCGTGGTCCAGCCATCCGGCGTGAAGTCACCCACCGTGGCGGACTGTCCATTGACGGCGTAGAAGCGCGTGGTCACGGGCGACGGTGGGGCGCCCTCCGAGGCGATACCGATGAACTGGTCGGGCAGCCGCGGGTGTCCCGCGATGGTGCCCACCCGCAGGGGAGTGGCCAGCAACTGACCGTCACTGACCGTCGTGGCCGTGAGGTGGCGCACCAGCAGCATGCCGTTGATGCAGCCGGTCAGTGTGCTGTCGCCCGAACTGAGACTGCCATGCATGCCGTTGCAACGCGTTGGCAGTTCGCGCACGAGGCTCAAGGCATTGCCGCTGCGCTGATGCAGCACCAGGTGGGTGGGAAGCGTATCGGCCGCATCGGCAGCGCGCGCAGACACCAGAAGCTTGTTGCCCATGGGCTCGGCCAGCCCATGCAGCGGTGCGCTCAGCTCCAGCGATGCCGTCGTGGACGCCGAGCCTATGGAAGCATCGGTGAGCATGCGAACCGCAGCATTGCGCACCGGGGCGGTGGTGTCGCCGTCCATGAAGATGGCCGCCTGGACACCGGGTTGCACGTCGTAGTGGGTAGGACGCGGACCGTTCACCACGAAGGCGATGGCCTTGGAAGCCTGCTTGTAGTCGTGCAGGTGGTCGCCATGATCTTCCTGGTAGATACCACCATCGACGAACTGCACCCGGTCCTGCAGGCGCTGCGGCAGCACGGCGTAGCGGCCGCCCGGGCTGCCGTACACGGCCGAGGGCACGCTGGTCATCACGTGGCTGGCTTCCACGCTGCCGCTGTCCAGGTCGTGTATTCGGACCGTGCTGGCATTGGCTTCCGTCACAGCCAACCGGCCCGCGGTGTCGATGTAGACGTTCACGTGGTCGTCCTTGTCCTGGCTGTCGACACCGCCGCCGCAAGCCGAGACCAGCAGGGCCACGCCCAGGCTGGCCATCAGCGATAGGGGATTCAGCAGGGACTTCAGCAAGGGGGTTCGCATGTTGTGATCCTCTCGGTCAGGGAGATGGCTTGTGATCGGTCGGCTTGGACGG
>JBILSM010000075.1:0-14046 GCA_044372085.1 Rubrivivax sp. | reverse complement strand
GCGGCGCGTGAGGTGTCGGGGCGGGTTGGCAGCCGGCTTCAACGCGCGTGCTCGGCCGACACAAACCGTGTCTCGCCGGTTTCCACCAGGGTGCGCGTCGCCTGCGCCGAGGCATAGATCCACAGGATCTTCATCGGCTCGGTCTGCGAGCGGTTGCGGAAGCGGTGCGGCACGTTCGGCGGGATGAACGTGGTGTCCAGCGGCTTGAGTTCATGCACCTCGGACTCGATGTCCAGCCAGGCGTCGCCGCTGAGCAGCATCACGCTCTCTTCGCAGTTGTGGCTGTGGAAGGGAATGGCCGCGCCGGGGCCGAATTCGGTGATGCCGTTGATGAAAGTGGACGAACCCACCGACGGGCCCACCAGCGGCGTGGTGCGCGCGCCGCCGCCGCGGTCGTGGCTCTTGATCTGGTCAGGGCGCAGCACGGCGGGGCGCACGGCGGTGTCGGTGGTGCTCATGGTTCAACTCCTTGTGGCAAACGCATCAGAAACAGTGTCAGGTGCGGGCCGGGCCCGTCCAGACGGTCTTGACGTTGGTGAACTCGTGCAGACCGTGGGCCCCGAGTTCACGGCCGTAGCCCGATTCTTTCGATCCGCCGAAGGGCAGGCGCGGGTCGGAGGCCACCATGCCGTTGACGAACACGGCACCGGCCTGGATCTCGCGCGTCAGGTGCCGGGCCCGCTCGGCATCGCCCGTCCACACCGCGGCCCCCAGCCCGAAGGGCGTGCCATTGGCCACGCGCACGGCTTCGGTGACATCCCGCACGCGCAGGATGGCCGCCGCAGGTCCAAACGTCTCTTCCCTGGCCACCGTCATGTCAGGCGTCACGTGGTCGAACACCGTAGGTTCGTGGAAGGCGCCGGGACCGGCAATGGGGTTTCCACCCGTGAGCAAGCGTGCGCCTTCTTTCACCGAGGCCTGGATCTGCACCTGCAGTTCGTCGCGCAGGTTGCGGCGGGCCATGCTGCCTTGGGTGGTGGCCGCTTGCAGCGGGTCGCCCACCACGAGGCGCCGCGTGGCCTCGACGAAGGCCTCGACAAAGGCGTCGGCCACCGCCTCCTCGACGATGAAGCGCTTGGCGGCGATGCAGCTCTGCCCCGTGTTCTGGAAGCGCGCCTTCACGCCCACCGTGGCCGCGGTGGCCACATCGGCGTCGGCCAGCACGATGAAGGGGTCGGAGCCGCCAAGTTCCAGCACCTGCTTCTTCAGGGCCTGACCCGCTGCGGCGGCGATGGCGCGGCCCGCGGGCGTGGAGCCGGTGAAGGTGACGGCGGAGATGCGGCGGTCGGCAATCAGCGCCGGCACCGCAGCCGCGCCCACCAGCAGCGTGGGGCACAGCCCAGCGGGCACGCCGGCCTCGGCAAACACCTGCTCGATGGCCAGCGCGCATTGCGGCACGTTGCTGGCGTGCTTGAGCACCAGCCCGTTGCCGCCGGCGAGCACCGGCGCGGCTGCGCGCATCACCTGCCACAGCGGGTAGTTCCAGGGCATGACGGCCAGCACCAGCCCCAGGGGGTCAAAGACGATGCGGCTGTCGCTGGCGCTGCTGGCCGCCACCTGGTCCTGCAGAAAGCCGGGCGCGCTGTCGGCATAGAACTCGAAGTTCCAGGCGCATTTCTCCACCTCACCCACGGCCTCGGCCAGGGGCTTGCCCATCTCCAGCGTGATGGTGCGCCCGAGCGCCTGTTTGCGCTCGCGCAGCACGGCAGCCACCCGGCGCAGCACGGCCATGCGCTCAGCCACCGGCGTGCGGGCCCAGCGCGCCTGGGTGTCGGCGGCGCCCTGCAGGCGTTGCTCGATCTCGGTGCCGCCGTGCGGCTCGAACCGGGCCAGGGTTTCGTCGGTGGCAGGGTTCAGGGAGGTGATCATGTCGCGGGTTCCGTGAGGGCTCAATCGCCCTTGATGCCGTTGTCCTTGATGGCCTTGCCGTAGCGGGCCAGCTGGTCGCGCACGATGTTCGACATGGCCTGCGGGCTGCTGCCTTCGGGGCGCAGACCCACCTCGGCGAAGCGGCGACGCATTTCGGGGTCGGCCAGCGCCTTCACGACCTCGGCGTTCAGCCGGTCAGTGATCTCCTTGGGCGTGCCCTTGGGCAGGGTGAGGCCGAACCAGGTGCTGTAGTCGAAGCCCTGGATGCCAGCCTCCTTCAGCGTGGGGGTGTCGGGGTATTCGGGGTGACGCTGGTCGGCCATCACGCCAATCAACTTGAGCTTGCCGCCTTTGGCCAGCGCGGCCACAGTGGCGATGCCCTGGATGGTCATGTCCACCTGGCCGCCGGCCACGTCCTGCGCGGCCTGGCTGGCGCCGCGGTAGGGCACGTGCTTGATGTCGATGCCGGTGTGGGCGGCAAACAAGGCCCCGCCCATGTGCTGCGGACTGCCGTTGCCGCCCGAGGCGTAGGTGTAGCGCCCGGGCGCGGCCTTGGCCGCGGCCACCAGATCAGCCGCGCTCTTCCAGGGCGAGTTGGTGGCCACCGCGATGCTGAACTCGATGATGGCCACGCGCGAGACGTGGACGAAGTCGGTCATCGGGTTGAACGGGGTGTTCGGGTTCAGGTTCGGCACCATGGTCAGGATGCTGTCGTTGAATCCGCCGACGGTGTAGCCGTCCGGTGCCGCCTTGGCCAGTTGCGAGGCGCCGATGATGCCGGCGGCGCCAACGACGTTCTCCACCACCACCGTCTGGCCCATGTTCTGGGACATCTTGGCGGCCAGCAGGCGCGCGGCCACGTCCACGGCACTGCCCGCGGCCAGCGGCACGATCATGCGGATGGGCTTGTTGGGGTAGGCCTGGGCGTGCGCGGGGGCGGCAGCCCAGGGCATGGCTGCGGCACAGGCCAGGGCCAGTGCAAAGCGGCGCACGCGGCTGGGCTTGCGGGGGGAGCGCGGGGATTGGGCGTCTTGCATGGAGGTCTCCGTCAGTCTTGGAAGGGGGAAGGATGGGGGTGCGGCGTACCGGTCAGAGGTCCAGGCCCAGCACGCGGATGGCGTTCTCGCCCAAGATGGCCAGGCGGTCGTCGTCGCTGAGCTCGGGGGTCGTCATCACGTGGGTGATGGGGTCCTCTTCCCAGGGAATGGGGTGGTCGGTGCCGACCATGATCTGGCTCGTGCCCACCTCGGCGGCCAGGTGGCGCAGCGCTTCGCCCGTGAACACCAGGGCGTCGAAGTAGATTTGCCGGATGTATTCGGTGGGGCGCTTCTTCAGCACGATGGAGGCGTCGCAGTTCTGCGGCGAGACGAAGCAGCTGCGGTCCATGCGCGGGGCGTAGGAGCCCAGGAAGCCGCCGCCGTGCGCGCCCAGCACTTTCAGTTCGGGGAAGCGGTCGAACACGCCTTCGAAGATCAGCTTCTGCAGCGCGATGGTGGTGTCCAGCGGGTTGCCGATGACGTTGGACAGCCAGCCGTTGCCCTTGAAGCGCGCCGCGAGTTCCGGCGTGCTTTGCGGGTGGATGAACAGCATCACGCCCAGCTCCTGCGCCTTGGCCAGCACGGGGTGGAACTCGGCGTGGCTGAAATCGCGCCCGGCCACGTTGCCGCCGATGGCCGCACCCTTCAGGCCCAGGCGCCGCACCGCGTCTTCCAGCATCTCCACCGCCAGTTCGGGAAACTGCATGGGCAGAGAGGCGAAGGCGGCCAGGCGCCGCCTGGGCGCGCGCGCGCACAGCTCGGCCAGGCTTTCGTTGTGGATCTGGCAGATGGCCTGCGCGGTGTCGCGGTCCTTGCGGTACCAGAAGGGGTTGATGCTCAACACCTGCAGGTCGATGCCCATGCGGTCCATGGCTTCGAAGCGCGTGGCCAACTGCTGCTCGACCTGCAGAAAGTGCTCGGGCACGCCCTTGACGGGCGGCAGGACGGCCTTGGCTTCTTCGCCCATCAGGTCGATCGCGGCCTGGAAGTAGCAGTGGGCGTGCACGTCCACCGTGCGGGCACGCCGCCCCTTCAGCACCACGGGGGCGCGGCCGGGTTGGGGCGCGGCTGCGCCGCCGCCTTCAGGCATGACGCCGCTGTGCAGGGGCAGCCCGGCGCAGCCGCAGAACCAGAAGCCGTGGCCGTGGCGATGGGCGGTGGGGGATCGGGGAAAGAGCCAGTTCATGGAGTCGCGGGGGAGGAGGAGAGGGTCGCCGCGGCGCGCTCCACCGCACGGATCATGCGGTTGTGGGCGCCGCAGCGGCACAGATGCTTGTCCAGTGCCTGCACGATGGCCTGGTGCGAGGGTGTGGGGTCGCGCGCCAGAAGCGCGGCGGCGGAGGTGACGATGCCGGCCACGCAGTAGCCGCACTGCGCCGCCCGCTCCTCACAGAAAGCGGTCTGCACGGGGTGGGGCTGATCGGCGGTGCCCAGGCCCTCGACCGTCACGACCTGCCGGCCTCCGACGGCCCACAGCGGCAGGTTGCAGGCGGTCTGCGGCTGGCCGTCCACCAGCACCATGCAGGCGCCACACTCGCCCTGGCCGCAACCGAACTTCGGCCCGCTCAGACCCTGCTCGTCGCGCAGCACGGACAGCAGCGGCACGGCGGCGTCGGCATCCACAGTGCAGTCTTGGCCGTTGAGGTGAAAGCGGGGCATGGGGCGTGCGGGGCGTTGGCGAGATATGACAGGAGGAACGCGTGGATGTCAGGCCGACTCGGCGGCATGCACCGCCCGCAGCAGGTTTTCCGGCGTGAGCGGCAGCGTGCGCACGCGCACACCCAAGGCATCAGCCACCGCGTTGGCGATGGCGGCGGCCACCGGGCCTTGTGCCGCCTCGCCGGCGCCCAGGCTGGGTTGGTCCGGACGGTCCAGCACGTGCACGCGCACATTCGGCACTTCGGCAAAACGCAGCACCGGGTAGCTTTCCCAGCCTGTGCTGGTGAGGCCTTCGCGGGTGAAGGTGACCTGCTCCGTCAGTGTCCAGCTGGTGCTTTGCACCGCGCCACCCTCGATCTGGTTGACCACGCCGTCCAGGTCCACCACCGTGCCCACATCGACGGCCAGGTCCAGGTCGAGCACACGCACCACATCGGTCACGTGCACGCGGGCGATGACGGCGCACCAGGCGCCGGTGTTCTTGTAGCGCGCCCAGGCCAGGCCCTGGCCGGAGCCCTCAGTGGCGGCTGTTCTTTGGCCCCACCAGTCGGAGCGTTCCGTCACGGCTTCCAACACCGCCAGGGCGCGAGCGTCGTCCAGGTGGCGGCGGCGGAACGTCAGTGCATCCTCCCCCAGCGCCCGGGCGATTTCGTCCATGAAGCACTCGATGGCGAAGACGTTGGCGTAGGCGCCCAGGGCGCGCATGGCCGAGGTGCGCAGTGGCATCACGGTCAGGCGGTGCGTCAGCACCTCGAGGTTTGGCACCGTGTAGGCGGGCACCGCGTTGCGCTCGGCACCGCCGCCGGCGGCCAGCGGTGGGTTGATGGGCAGCGGCAGCGCGGTGGCATCGGCGCGCTCGCTGGCGGCCAGCAAGGTGGGCGTCCCGGCGCGGCCGGGGCGCGAGCTGTAGCCGTTGGCCCAGAGGGCGTGGCGCCAGTGGGTCAGGCGCCCGCTGTCGTCCACCCGTGCCTCCAGGGCCACCAACTGCGCTGCCCCCACCGGGCTGTGGGTCAGTTCGTCTTCGCGCGACCACAGCACGCGCACCGGCCGGCCCGGGTGCCTCAAGGCCATCAGAACGGCGTCCAGCGCCACGTCGTCGGCGCCGTTGTGGCCGTAGCAGCCTGCGCCCTCGACATGGTGGACCGTGATGGCGCTCTTGGGCACCGGCACGGCTTCACGCGACAGCGCCAGCACCAGGTCGTCGCGCAGGTTGTGGATGCCCTGGCTGTGCGTCCAGACCTCCAGCGCCGCGCCATTCCAAAGTGCGATGGCGCACGAAGGTCCGATGGAGGCATGCGCCAGATAGGGCTTGAGGTACTCGGCGCTGAAGACGCGGCCGCCGGTGCCGGCCTCGAACTCGCCGCGCCGGGCCGTCACCGTTTGCTCGCTCGGGGCCCCACGCAGAAATTCCGGCAGCGCCTGCATGTCAGGCAGCGGCCCTCCCGGCCCCCAGGGCAAACGGGCGCGCAGGCGCTCGGCCGCGGCTTCAGCATCGCGCTCGCGCTCGGCCACCACGGCCACGAAGCGGCCATCCGCCCAGGCCTGCACCGCACCTGAGCCCGTTTGCAAGGGGGCCAGGGCCTCCAAGGCGCCGGGCACCAGCGCAGCGTCCAAGGTCGCATCCAGCAGGGGCGGGCGCAGCACGCGGCCGTGCAGCATGCCGGGCAGGCGCAGGTCGTGCAGGAAACGCGCTTGGCCCTGCACCTTCGCCGCCAGGTCCACGCGGGGCAAGGCCGTGCGCCCCAGCAGGGCACGCTGCTCGGCCGGCTTGGGCAGATGCCGCCCCGCGTATTCGACGTCCAGATCGGCCGCGCTCAGCAGGGACCAGTAGCTGCCCAGCGCTTGTCCGTCTGGCCCGCTGAGGTGCCCGCAGGACAGGCGGATGTCGCGGGCGTTCAGGCCGCTTCGTGCGGCGGCCCGCTCCACGGCCAGGCCACGCACTTCGGCGCAGACGTGGCGCAGGGCGCCACCGCTGTCCTGCACCGACAGGCTGCCGGAGGTCATGCCCTCGTCGGGCCCGTGGGCGGTGCTGGCGCTCACCACCCGGATGGCGCTCAGGGGCAGATCCAGTTCCTCCGCGGCAATCAACTGCAGCGCGGTGAGGATGCCCTGGCCGAGTTCGGCCTTGCCCGTGAAGACGTCCACACGGCCCGCGTCAGCCAACTGCACCCACTGCGAAAGACGCCGGTTGGTGTGCAGACTGCCGGGCAGCTGCGGTCGACCGTCTGCACGGTCGATGACGAAGCCGCGTGGGGCGTTGGGGGCCGTGGACATGGGGTGTGCGGATCGGCTCGCGCGTTCTTCAGACCAAGGGTGGGATGCCCAGTTCGCCCGCGAGCGTGCTGAGGTCGGCCACCACCCCTGCCGACAGCGGAATGCCGCTGGCCGCGTACTGCTGACGCCGATGGTGACTCTGCTCACCCGGCAGCCAGATGCGTTCCACGCCCGGCAGGCGTTCGGCCCCGCGCAGGTCGCGTACCAGCTTGTCCACGGCGTGCTTGAAGTCCTGCGGGTCACCGAAGGCGGCGAGGTCGATCACCAGGATGGCCTGGCCGGTGTTGGTCACACTCACGTGGTCGGCGTTGAAGTCGATCACGTCGCGCCCCATGGCCGCGCCGCCCAGCGTGCCGGCCAGCAGGCCCACGATCAATGCCAGCCCGTAGCCCTTGTGTCCGCCGATGGGCAGCAGAAAGCCTTCGCCCGAGCGGTTGGGGTCCAGCAGCGGCTTGCCCTGGCGGTCGATCATCCAGCCTTCGGGCATCAATTCGCCCGCCTTGGCCTTGGCCTTGACCTTGCCGTAGGCGGCCACGGTGGTGGCCATGTCCAGCACCACGGGGGGTTCTTCGTCCGTCGGCACGCCCGCAGAGATCGGGTTCGTGGACAAGAGCATGTCCATGCCGCCCCAGGGCGGCAGGTGGTTGGCGTTGCCCACGGCAAAGTACAGCCCCAGCATGTCGTGTTCCAGGGGCTTGCGCGAGTACAGCGAGGCCGGCCCGGCGTGGTTGCTGTAGCGCGTGCTCACCCAGGCCACGCCAGTCTGGCGTGCCTTCTCGATGGCCAGGTCCACGGCCTTCGAAACCACCAGGTGGCCCATGCCGTTGTCGCCATCCACCACCGCCATGGCGGCGCGCTCGCGCACCACGCGGATGTTCGGGTGCTTGTTGATGCCGCCAGCACGGATGCGCTTGATGTACTGCGGCAGGCGGATGGCGCCGTGGCCGTCCGAGCCCTGCAGATCGGCCTCGGCCATCAGCGCGGCCACCTGAGCGGCATCGGCCTCGGGCAGGCCCTGGCTCAGGAAGGCAGACTGGATGAAGGCTTTCAGGGCCTCGAACTGAACGATGGCGGCAGGCATGGCGAAAGGGCCGGGAGGGCCGGGTCAGGATGCCGTCAGGTTAGCAGTCGTGGTGCCGAAGTCCAATGCTGGATTTCGCCATTGCCATATCATTTCGGCATCGCATCAGGGTGAACCCGGAGGCCGAGCTTGCACCTGCGTACCCTTCGCAATTTCATCGCCGTCTCCGACGCCGGCAGCCTCACCGCTGCAGCGGCTGCAATACCGATCGCGCAACCCGCGCTGACGCGCCAGTTGCGTGAACTGGAGCGCGAAATGGGCGTGCAACTGGTGCAGCGGCTGCCGCGCGGCGTGCGCCTGACGCCGGCAGGCGTGACCTTCTACGAGTCCGCCCAGCGCATCCTGGCCGAAGCCACGCAGATGACCCAGCGCCTGGCGCGCAGCCGTCCCGGCAGCCGAGCCAGCGTCACCGTCGGGGTGTCACCCACGCTGGCGCGCGTGTTGCTGCCGGGCCTGTTCGAGCATTGCGCCAACAGCCCGCAGGACGTGGTGCTGCGCTCGCGCGAGGCCTTCACCCCGGCACTGCTCGACTGGCTGGAGCGCGGCATCATCGACATGGCGGTGGTGACCAACCCCGAGTCCGGCCGTCCCTTGAACCTGCAGCCGCTGCTGGGTGAGCCTTTCGCGCTGGTGGCGCATGCCACGCTGCGCGTGGGCGCGGTGGTATCGGTGCCGCAGTTGGCGCGCGTCCCCGTGCTCATGACCAGCCTGCACCGGGGCATCCTGGAGCGGCAGATGCGCTCGCTGGGCAAAACTCTGAACGTGCAGGCCGAGATCGACTCGGTGGAAGCCATCCGTGAGCTGGTGATGCGCGGCCGCTGGGCGACCATCATGCCGGTGTCGGTGTTCAAGGCCCACCCGCTGCCGCCCGAACTGACGCTGTCGGAGATTTCCGGCGTGCAACTCAATCGGCTGCTGGTGCTGGCCACCCGCACCGACCCACGTCCGCCGCCGGCTCTGGCGCTGGTGCAGGAAATGCTGGATGCGGAGTTTTCACGCCTAGTGCGTCAGGGCACCTTCAGTTTCGGCCCGGGGCAAGCAGAAAGCCCAGCACCTCGCGGTTGAAGGCTTCGGGCTGTTCCAGATTGGCCAGGTGCGCAGCCCCGGCCAGCACCTTGCATTGCGCCCCTGGCCAGTGCTCGGCGATGCGCTGGGCCATCGCTGGCGGGGTGCCCAGGTCCTGATCGCCCACGAGCACGAGGGCGGGGTGCCGCAGGGCGCGCAGCCCTTCCAGCGTATCCACGCCGGCGATGGCCGCGCAGCAGCCGGCGTAGCCCTCCACGGGCGTGCCGGCGATCATCGCGCCCACCTCGGCCATCAGCGCCGGCTGGGCCTGGCGCGTGGGTTCGGTGAACCAGCGTGCGAGCGTCGGCTCCACCAACGCCGCCATGCCCGAGGCGCGGGCCGCCTGCGCCCGGTCAGCCCACATCTGCGCTGCGTTGGGCGCGCCTTGGCCGGTGGTGTCGGCCAGCACCACGCGGTCCAATACCTGCGGGTGCCGCAGGGCCAGCACCTGGCCGATCATGCCGCCCATGGACAGGCCCAGCCAGTGGGTACGCGCCACGCCCAGGTGCGCCAGCAGGCCCTGCACGTCGTCGGCCATCTGCTCCAGTCGGTAGGGGCCTGCCGGCGCGTCCGTCTGGCCATGGCCGCGGGTGTCCACGTTCAGCACGGTGAAGTGCTGCGCCAGCACGGCCACCTGCGGGGCCCACATGCCGCCATGCGCCGCCAGCGAGTGCGACAAGGTGATCCACGGGCCCTGGCCCGAGATCTGGTAGTGGATGTCGATGTCGCCGATGCGTGCCTTCATGGGGAGTCCTGCGCGGTGAGAGAGGGGCCGTGATGTCAGGGCTTGGGGCCGCCGCAATCCGGCGTCAGGCCCACGGACTCGATGCCCGACACCGCCGCGATCTCGTCATGGGCCGAGGTCTCGCCGCTCACGCCCACGGCGCCCAGCAACTGGCCCTGTGCATCGCGGATCAGCACGCCGCCGCGCACGGGCACGAGGTTGCCCTCGCTCAGGCCCTGCACCGCCTGGATGAAGCCCGGCACGTGGCCGTAGCGCTTTTCCAGTTCCTGCCCGCCAAAGCCCATGCCCAGGGCGCCCAGGGCCTTGCCGCGGGCGATCTCGAAGCGGTACAGGCTGGTGCCCTCTTCGGCGAGGAAGGCCTTGACGGTGCCGCGCGGGTCCAGCACGGCCACGGCCAGGGGCAGCATGCCGGCCTGGCGGCCTTTGACCAAGGTGGCCTGCGCGATGCGCAGCGCCGCGTCCAGGGTGACGGAAGACAGGGTGTAGGTGAGGCTCATGGTGGGGTTGCGAGAAACAAAGGGGTGGGGGTCAAGCGCCGATGGCGGCGTTCACGCGGGGCATCACCTCGGTGGCAAACAACTCCATGGAGCGCTTGCCCAGGGCGGGGTCCTGCCAGTCGTGGCAGGCATACACCAGGTTGCCGAAGTCTCCCACCTGTTCGCGGAAGGCGAGGATCTGGTCCACCACCGAGTTCACCGTGCCCGCCAGCACCAGGCGGTTGGTGACGTGCTCGGGCGTCACCTCGCTGTCGGGCATGGCGGGGTCGGTCTTGAACACGTTGCCGCGTCCGCCCCCCACCAGCTTGCGCACCAGCTGCTTGAAGTAGAAGTGGTACGGCCCACCGGCTTCCAGTGCGTAGCGCCGCGCCGTGGCCTCGTCGTCGGCCACGAAGATGCTCTTGGCCACGCGCCAGCCGTCAGGCGAAGCCACCTTGCCCCCCGCGTTGCAGCCTTCCACATATTTCGGCCAGTGCGTCTTGACCCACTCGGGCATCAGGAAGTTGGCCGAGATCGGCCCCCAGCCGCGCTTGGCCATCTCGGTCACGCCTTGCGAGAAGGGCGCCACGGCCGTGCCCACGATGGGCGGGTGCGGCCGCTGCAGCGGCTTCATGATGAAGCCCTGGCCGATCTCGGGGATCATGGTCTTGCCCACGGAGACGTTCCAGAACTGGCCCTGCAGGTCGTACGGCGGCTCGCTCTCCCAGATCTTGAGCACCATGTTGATGCACTCGACGAACATGGCATTGCGGTCGCGCCCGAAGTTGCCGAAGACCTCGGCGTCGGACATCAACCCGCCCGGGCTGATGCCCATGATGAAGCGCCCCTGCAGCAGGTGGTCCAGCATCGCCGCCTGCGCCGCCACTGCGGCCGGGTGGGTGTTGGGCATGTTGATGGTGCCGGTGCCCAGCTTGATCTGCTGGGTCTGGCTGGCCAAGCTGGCCAGGAAGATCATGGAAGACGTGACGGTCTCGGCCGCATCGGTCACGTGCTCGCCCACGAAGGCCTCGGAGAAGCCCAGACGGTCGGCCAGGATCACGGCCTCCTGGTCTTCCCGCAGCGTCTGGGAGATGTCGCGCCCAGGGGGGTGCAGCGGCATCATGAAAGTGCTGTAGCGCATGGTGTGAGGTGTTTCAGGTTGTGAGGGCGTGATGGGCGTCCAGCGCCACGCCGTGGGCGTACTGGCCTTGGCAGTACAGCAAGGTGGGGCCCAGGCGGTGGCCATAGGCCTCCACCCGGCCGAGGAACAGGATGTGGTCGCCCACCTCCAGGCGTTGCTCGGTGCGGCACTCGAACGCGGCAGCGCAGTCCTGCACCACCGGCAGGCCGGCCAGGCCAGGCGTGTGGCTCACGCCAGTGAACTTGTCCGCCATGGGGCTGGCAAAGCGGCGCGACAGTTCCACCTGCTGCAGCGTCAGCACGTTGATGACGAAGCGGCCCGAGGCATCGAAGGCCGCCAGGCTGGGCGAGGCGCTGCGCAGGCTCCACAGCACGATGGGCGGGTCCAGCGACACGGAGCTGAACGAGTTGGCCGTGACGCCCACCGGCGCGCCTTGGGCATCCAGGGTGCTGACGATGGTCACCCCGGTGCCGAAACGGCCGAAGGCGCGGCGCAGGTCGGTGGAGTCGAAAGAGGTTTTGGTGTTCACGCGATTACCGCTAAGTGATCGGTTGATCTGGATTGGACTGCAGCAGCCGGGGAAGCACCACCCGGGCCCCGGCCAGGAAATGCTCCACCGTCAGACTGATCAGGGCTGGCAGGTCGTCCTGCACCGGGACATCGAAGATCCACTGGCGCTGGCCGAAGTAGAAGACGCGGGCGTTGATGCCCCACACCAGTTCGATCTCAGCCGATTTCAGCGGCACCTCGGCGACGTCCGGCAGGCCGAACTCGTGGCGCAGTTCGGCGGCAATCGGCTCCAGGATGCGTTGGCGCAGCACCGTGAGGTAGCGGCTGTTGATGCTCTCGCCGCGCAGGCCCGAGAACATGAAGATGCGCACCCAGTCGCGCGTCAGGGCGGCCTTGGCGTACTCGAGGTACAGCCGCGTCAGGCGCTCCTGCAGCGGCACGCTGCGGTCGTGGATCACGCTCTCCCAGAAAGGGTTCCAGCGGCCCATGTACACCACGTCGAAGACGCGGTTGATCAGCGCCTCCTTGTTGGGGAAGTACTTGTAGAGCAACGATTGCGTCACCCCCAGGCGCTTGGCCAGTTCGCGCGTGTCGCCCCCAAAGCCCACCTCGGCGAAGAAGTGCACGGCCTCGTCGACGATGCGCGCCTCGCGCTCCGGCGCGCTGAGGCGGCGGGCCGCGGGGCGTGCGATGACCTCGCTCATGGCTGCTCGACGGCCTGCGGCGCACGGGCCTGCACCGAGCGCATCACCGCTTCCAGGGCGGCCACGTTGGCCAGCATCTCGGTGGGCAACACCGGGTAGGGTGCGACGCCGCGCACCGCGCGCGCGAAGGCCTCCAGGTTCAGCCGCACCGAGGGCGCCGGCTCGGCAAAGCGCGTCTGGCGCTCTTGACCCCGCAGGGCGACGGTGATGTCCCAGCCGGTGGGATTCTCCGGGTGCGTGCGGTCGCGGATTTCCACCCACCCCTTGGAACCGTAGACCGCGAACCGGCCTTCGAACGGCGTGGCCAGCACGGCGCTCACCATGGCGTTGGCGCCCTGCGGGAAAGCCATCATCACGGCCAGGGTGTCGCCGTTCTCGAAGTCCGAGCCCAGGGTGGCCAGGCGCGCCCACAGCGATTCGCAAGGCCCCAGCACGGCGATGCTCAGGTCCACCAGATGAATGCCGGTGGCGGTCAGCGGGCCCACCGGCGCGTGCCGGTTGGACAGTCGCCAGTTGTCCTTGGGCAGGGCGAAGAACTTGTCCTGGCTGAAGTTGGCCTCGATCTGCAGGATGGTGCCCAGCACGCCGTCGGCGATCATCTGGCGAAGCGCCACCACCTCGGGCTCGAAGCGGCGTTCGTGGCCGATGCCCAGCACCAGCCCGCGGCTTCCGCAGGCATCCACGGCCTGGCGTGCGTCGGCCAGCGTCAGGCACAGCGGCTTCTCGCAGAAGACGTGCAGCCCGGCCTGCGCGGCGGCCATGATCTGCTGCGCATGCTGCTCGTGTGGGGTGCACAGGATCACCGCCTCCAGGCCCGGGTGGGCCATCAACGCCTGTGCGCTGTCGACCACCGCCACGCCCTGCAGCGCGGTGTCGTGGGCCATGCCCTGGCGCGTGGTGTCGTGACTCTCGGCCACCGCGGCGAGGCTCAGCCAGGGCGACATGGCGATCTGGCGTGCCATCGTCTTGCCCCACCAGCCATAGCCGACCACGCCCACCCGCACGGGCGGCACCTGGGTCGACGCATCGGGCGCCATCTGGGGGTTCATCGAGGCAGCGACAGGGGCGACAACAGGGCTCACGGCAGGCTTTCCTTTGACTACACTAGTCTAGCCCAAACCCCCTCTTGTAGATCAAATGAGCACCAAAAAGACGGTCAGACGTTCCCCGACTTCAGCGGCTTCAGCGGTTCCTGTTGCATCGCCCTTGCGGGTGGGCGTGCTGGGCCTGGGTATCATGGGATCGGCCATGGCCGGCAACCTCATGAAGGCCGGCTTCACGGTCTGGGGCTTCGACCCGGTGGCGGCCGCACGGGCCCGGCACCGTGCCGCAGGCGGGCGGGTGTGCCGCGACGCGGCAGAGCTGGCCCGCTCGGTGGACGTGATGATTTCCTCCCTGCCCAGCGCTGCGGCGCTGCAGGACTGCGCCCAGCGCATGGCCGCGGCCGGCACTACCGGCCTGGTGATCGCCGAGACCAGCACCCTG
>JBILSM010000074.1:0-14084 GCA_044372085.1 Rubrivivax sp. | reverse complement strand
TCGACCCGGCCACGGGCAAGAGCTGGTACGACCTCACCAGCCAGGCCTTCACCGTCTTCCTGCCCGTCAAAAGCGTGGGCGTCATGGGCGATGGCCGCACCTACGACTACGTCGTCGCCCTGCGCGCCGTGCAGACCAGCGACTTCATGACCGCCGACTGGGCGGAGTTGCCGTACGCGCTGCTGAAGAGGGTGTCCTCACGCATCATCAATGAAGTCCGCGGGATCAACCGAGTGACCTACGACGTGAGTTCCAAGCCGCCTGCGACGATTGAGTGGGAGTAAACCCATGCAGCCCCCGACCTCAAGCTTTCTTCAACAGCCGTTTGCTGCCGGGCCCGACCTCATCCCGATGGCGCGCATTGCGTGCGATGTGGGGTCGCTGGTCAGCCTGGGTGATGCACCCAAGGGCGAGCGGCGCTATGTGCCCTTGACCGGTGGTGTCGTGGCCGGCCCCGAGTTGAACGGTCGCATCCAGGCGGGTGGCGCGGACTGGCAGGTGGCGCGGCGCGACGGTGTTCTGGAGATTGCCGCGCACTACGTCATCGAGACCGATGACGGGGCGCTGGTGGAAGTGCAGAGCACAGGCTTGCGGCACGGCCCGCCCGAGGTGATGGCGCGACTGGCCGCTGGTCAGGCCGTGCAGGCCTCGGAGTATTTCTTCCGCACGCTCGTGTGCTTCACCACCGGCCACGCTCAATGGCTGCACCTGAACAAGGTGATGGCCATCGCCAGAGGGCAAAGGCAGGCCCGGCAGGTGCTGCTGGAACTGTACCGGCTGACTTGACCGCGCCGCACATGAGCGCCATCGGTGCCGTCTACCAGGACGACGAGTCGCTCATGGCTGTGGCTTTGGAGCAGGCGCGACTGGCCGCCGAACTGGGCGAGGTGCCTGTGGGCGCCGTGCTGGTGCGTCGCCTCCCGCACGATCCCGGCCGCATGGAAGTGCTGGCCCTGGGCCACAACCGGCCGATTTCCCATCACGACCCGACGGCACACGCAGAAATCATGGCGCTGCGAGCCGCGGCCAGCCAACTGCAGAACTACCGGCTGCCCGGATGCGAATTGTTCGTCACCCTGGAGCCCTGCGCGATGTGCGCCATGGCCCTCATGCACGCCAGGCTCAGCCGCGTCGTTTTCGGCGCCCCGGATTCCAAGACGGGCGCTGCTGGATCGGTGGTGGATCTCTTCGCGAGCAGGCAGCTCAACCACCACACCGTGGTTCATGGCGGGGTGCTCGCCCAGGACTGCGGGCAGGTCTTGAAGGATTTCTTTGCCCAACGGCGCCGCAAGCTCACCTGAGACAGTTCATGAATGCCCTGACCATCCTTTCCCCTTCCGGCGTGGTGGCGCGTCTGCCGGCCCTGCGCCTGGCCGCGCGTCGTCTGAAAGACATGGGCTTCCAGGTGCTGGTCGATGAGGCCGCCACGGCCCGCAGCCAGCGCTTCGCGGGGGCAGATGAGTTGCGCCTTGCCGCCATTCACCGGGTGGCGCAGGCCTCGCCCTCGGTGGCCATGGCAAGTCGAGGTGGCTACGGGCTGAGCCGCCTGTTGGACGCTATCGAGTGGCCGCTTCTGGCGCGCAGCGTCGACCAAGGTACGCGCTGGGTGGGCTACAGCGACTTCACGGCGCTGCATCTGGGCCTGCTGGCGCACACCAAGGCGCCCAGCTGGGCCGGGCCCACGGCCATCGACGCCTTCGGCGGCGAGACAGTGGACGACGTGACTTCAGGCTGCTTCACCGAGGCCATGAGCGGCGAACTGGAGGCGCTGGGCTTTCGCACCGAGGCAGGCTTCGATGGCCTGGAGGCTCGCGGCACCCTGTGGGGCGGCAACCTCACCATGGTGTGCTCCCAGCTCGGCACACGGCACTTCCCCAAGGTGCGTGGAGGCATCCTCTTTCTGGAGGACGTGAACGAGCACCCCTACCGGGTGGAGCGCAACCTGCTGCAGTTGCAGCAGGCAGGTGTGCTGGAAGCCCAGAAGGCGGTGTTGCTGGGCGCCTTCACGGGCTGGAAGCCGTCCCCGCTGGACCGGGGGTACAAGCTCGCCAGCGCCGTGGCGGCTGTCAGATGCCGCACCCAGGTGCCCCTCTTGACCGGGCTGCCCTTTGGGCACGTGGCCACACAGGTGAGCCTTCCGGTAGGCCGGCGCGTGACGTTGGCGGTGCAGGGGCGGGACGCTTTTGTGGGGTGGTGAGGAAGGCAGGGCCGCCACACCCCCACCCGGGCGGGTCCGCCCCCTCGCGGCCTCTTACTTCGGCGCCATCCGGATCGCCCCATCCAGACGGATCACTTCGCCGTTGAGCATGTCGTTTTCGATGATGTGCTTGACCAGCTTGGCGTAATCCTGCGGCGTGCCCAGGCGGCTGGGGAAGGGCACGCTGGCGGCCAGGGCGTCCTGCACGTCCTGCGGCATGCCGAACAGCATGGGCGTGCCGAAGATGCCAGGGGCGATGGTCATGTTGCGGATGCCGTTGCGCGCCAGGTCTCGCGCGATGGGCAGGGTCATGCCCACCACGCCACCCTTGCTGGCGGAGTAGGCGGCCTGGCCGATTTGACCGTCGTAGGCGGCCACGCTGGCGGTGGAGATGAGCACGCCACGCTCGCCCGTGGGCTCGGGTGCGTTCTTGCACATGGCCTCGGCGGCCAGGCGGATCATGTTGAAGGTGCCGATCAGGTTGACGCTGATGGTCTTGCTGAAGTTGGCCAATGGGTGCGCGCCGTCCTTGCCCACGGTCTTGATGGCCGGGGCGATGCCTGCGCAGTTCACCAGCCCCATGAGCTTGCCCGCAGCGGTGGCGGCGGCCACAACGGCTTGCCCGTCAGCCTCCTGGCTGACGTCGCACTTGACGAAAACGCCGCCCACCTCGGCAGCCAGGGCCTGTCCCTTCTCCACCTGAAGATCGGCAATCACGACCTTGGCTCCTTGGCTGGCCAGCATCCGAACCGTGCCCTCGCCAAGCCCTGAGGCGCCGCCTGTGACGATGAAGACCTTGCCTGAGATGTCCATGAGGAAAGTTCCTTTCTTGGGTGATGCAGGGTGAACAGAGCCACCTCTGCGTGAGAAAGCCGCCCGTAGGCGGCTTGAGAAGTGGTGCTGGAGAGTGCTTCAGCCCAGCGCCGCCAGTGCGCGGGCGGTGATTTCATCGACCGCACCCATGCCCGAAATCCTGGTGTAGCGCGGGGCCGCGCCATCACCCGTGGCCGCCCAGGCCGAGTAGTAGTCCACCAGGGGACGGGTCTGCGCCTGATAGACCGACAGGCGCTTGACCACGGTTTCTTCCTTGTCGTCGTCACGCTGGATCAGAGGTTCGCCTGTCACGTCGTCCTGTCCCGCCACCTTGGGTGGGTTGAACTTCAGGTGGTAAGTGCGACCTGAGGCCACGTGGGCACGACGGCCGCTCATGCGCTCGACGATGGCCGAGTCGGGCACGTCGATCTCGAGCACCACATCCAGCTTCACGCCGGCGGCCTTCATGGCGTCGGCCTGCGGAAGGGTGCGGGGAAAGCCGTCGAAAAGGAAGCCGTTGGCGCAGTCTGCCTGCTGGATGCGCTCCTTGACGAGCCCGATGATGATGTCGTCGCTGACCAGTCCGCCAGAATCCATTACCTTCTTGGCCTCCAGGCCCAGAGGCGTGCCCGCCTTCACGGCGGCGCGCAGCATGTCACCGGTGGAAATCTGTGGGATGCCGAACTTCTTGCAGATGTGGGTGGCTTGCGTGCCCTTGCCGGCGCCGGGGGGGCCCAAAAGGATCAATCTCATCGTGGTCCTCGTATCGTGCGGCGGGTGCCTCTTGGAGGTGCTCCGCTTGTCTCGTGGCTGTCTTGGATTCAGGGCCAGCTGTTGCCATGCCCTGCGGGCAGGTTACCACGCAAGACCTTCCTGGAGCTTTCAGCGCCAGGCTTGAGATCTGACTGCGAAAAGGGCGCGAACGCGCGCCAGATCTTCGGGGGTGTCCACGCCCGTGCCCGGCGCCGTGTCCGTGATGTGCACGGCGATGCGTTCGCCATGCCACAGCACCCGCAACTGCTCCAGCGCTTCGGTGCGTTCGATCGGGGCTTGAGGCAGGGTCGGGAAGCGGCGCAGAAAGCCTGCCCGGTAGGCGTACAGCCCCAGGTGGCGCAGCGGGGTCGGGTCATGGGGCAACTCGCCAGGCGCACCGTCGCGATGAAATGGCACCGGGGCACGTGTGAAGTACAGGGCGCGTCCGGCAGCGTCCAGCACCACCTTCACGACGTTCGGGTTGAGCCAGTCCGCCCGTTCCTCGATGGGATGTGCCACGGTGCCGACCAGGCAATCCGGGTGTTGGTCCAGGAGCGCGGCGCAACGGTCGATCAGCACGGGATCGACCAGAGGTTCATCGCCTTGGACGTTGACGACGATGTGGTCGCCGTCCAGGCCCAGGTGTTCGCAGGCCTCGGCCAGACGGTCGCTTCCGCTGGCGTGATCAGCTCTGGTCATCACGTGCGGCACGCCATGAGATTGGCAGGTGGCCGCCACCTCCGGTGCATCGGTGGCCACCACCACCTGGCCTGCGCCCGAACGCTGTGCCTGGCGGGCGACGCGTACCACCATGGGCAGTCCGCCAATCTCCAGCAAAGGCTTGCCCGGCAGCCGTGTGGAGGCCAGACGGGCGGGTACCAGCACGGTGAACGATGGCTGGCCCGGGCCCGCGCTATCAGGCCTGCTGTGCATCGGTCGCGGGAGCGTCCAGATTGCGTGCCTCGGTTTCCAGCATCACGGGAATGCCGTCACGAATGGGGAACGCCAGGCGGTCCGCCTGGCAGGCCAGTTCGGCAGGCCGGGAGTCCTCGTCGCGCAGCATCTCCAGAGGCCCCTTGCACACGGGGCATACAAGGAGCTCTATCAGGCGGTGGTCCATGTTCAGTTTCTGCGCAGGGGCAGGAGCAGTCGCTCCAGAGCGTCGACAGTGCTGTCGGGGATCTCAAAGTCTAGCGTGGCCACGTGCAGCGCAGCCTGCTCGGCGCGGCTGATCTGGCTCACAGGCAGCTTCACCGCGTCTTTCTCCGTCACTACCACGCAGGGCGCATCCACCGGCCAGGGCCGCGGGGTCAGGGAGGCATGGTCTGGCAAAGGCCAGCGTTCCACGTCCAGTCCTGCCTGTGCCAGCATGGCAAAAAAACGCTCGGGATGCCCTATGCCTGCGGCGGCCAGCACCCGCCGGCCCCGCCAGGCGTCCAGATTCCCCACGGGCGTCGTTGCGTCCCACCAGTCCTTCAAGCGCTGGATGCCCACCAGACCGCGCCGTGCACAGGGGCCTGGCAAATGCGTGCTGGGTTGGCTGGCGTTGTAAATCACCCGTGTGTGACCCGGTAACCCGTGAGGCAGCGGCTCACGCAGGGGGCCGGCGGGCAGTTGCAGGCCGTTGCCCGCTCCGCGGTCGTCGAACACCACGAGTTCGGCATCCCTTTGCAGGGCCAGGTGCTGCAGGCCGTCGTCGCTGATCAGCACGTCCACCTCGGGGTGGTGCTCGCACAGCGCCCTGGCCGCGGCCACGCGGTGCCGGCAGACCCACACGGGCAGGCCAGTTCGCAGGGCCATCAGCACGGGCTCATCTCCTGTTTGCGAGGCGTCGGAATCGGCGCGCACCTGAAGTGGCCGACCTGGCTCGCGACGCTCCCCGCCGTACCCGCGCGACACGATGCCGGGACGCCAGCCCCTGCGCTGAAGCGCCTGGGCCATGGCGATGACTGTCGGCGTTTTCCCCGCGCCGCCCACCACCAGGTTGCCCACCACCAGCACTGGCACGGGCGCGCGCCAGGCGCGCCGCCAACCCCAACGCCACGGCCCATGGACGGCCCACCGCAGAAGGGCGTAGAACAGGCTCAGCGGCCACAGCAATGTCGCCAACCCGCCAACGCGAGGCCGCCACCAGGCCCGCTGGACGGCTTCATGCAGCGACATCTGCAATGGCTATGGACTGGGCTGACCGCTCAGCGCCCGCGCTGAGGTGTCTGGGCCGCGAAAGTGATGCGGGCCAGCCCGGCACGCCGGGCGGCGTCCAGCACGTTCACCACGGACTGGTGGGCGGCCAAGGCGTCCGCCGTGACCACCACGACGGTCTCCGGTCTGCCGGAAGACAACTCCTTCAGGCGCGCAGTCAGCAGTTCGACGCTGCGCCCGTCCAGGGGTTGTCGGTTCACGGCGTAGCGCCCATCGCTGCCCACCGAGACCACCAACTCCAGGGGGCGCTCTTTCAACTTCTCTGCGTCTGCGGTCGGCAGGGTGACCTGAAGCTCCGTGAGCCGGGAGTAGGTGGTCGACAGCATCAGGAAGATCAGCACCACCAGCAGCACATCGATGAACGGGATCAGGTTGATCTCCGGCTCATCCGTCACGGCCGAGCGCCTGAAGTTCATCAGGAGGCTCCGCCGCGCCCGCCGTAGCCCAGCCGAAGCAGATGCGGCACCATGCGTTCGACGGCCAGTTCCATCCCCAGGCGATAGCTTTCCACCCGACCACGGAAGTAGCGGTGGAACATCAGGGCCGGGATGGCGATGATCAGGCCGAACGTCGTGTTGTAGAGGGCGATGGAGATACCGTGGGCGAGTTGCTGCGGGTTCTGCCCGCCAGTGCCCGGCGCCTGCGAACCGAAAATCTCGATCATGCCCACCACCGTCCCCAACAGCCCCAGCAAGGGAGCGGCCGTGGCAATGGTGCCCAGCGCGTTCAGGTAACGTTCCAAGCGGTGCACGGCGGCACGACCAGCGTTTTCGAAAGCATGACGCAGGTTCTGCTCGGTCAGCCGCGGGTCCGCCATCAGTGCGGTGAAGCCCGCCGCGAGGATGCTGCCCAGCACGGAACTGCTGGCCAGCTTGTCCACCACGTCAGCCGGCGGAACGCCCCTGCGCGAGACCGCGATGACCTCGTCGACCAAAGTGGGCGGCAGCACCTGCGGCGCGCGAAGGCTCAAGAAGCGCTCGAAGATCAGCGCCAGCGCCAGCACCGAGCAAACGATGAGAGGCCAGATGGGCCAGCCAGCGGCTTGTATGATGGAAATCAAGGGGATGCCTATGTGATGCCTTGAGCCTGCTTCGGCAACTTGTGCAGGAATGGCGCCTGCCACCGAAGACGCCGACGATATTGCGGGCGATTATGGCTGATGCCCTGGGATGCAGAGGCTTCGCGCAGGGGGCCCGTCGGTCCCCTCACCCAGTCTGTGGATAACTTTGTGGACATCTTGGAGGGCCTGCAAGGGTGCTGCAAGTTCCAGGTTCCCGAACGGCTTGTATCGAACCAAACGAGATGCCAAAACCCCTTCCGGACAACGACTTGCACGACAACATCTGGGCTTCCACGGCATATCGGCCCGCATGGCCCCGTGGAGCGGAGCCTGTGGACGAGTGGACCTGCAGCGGCGCGGTCCGGCCGGCCGTTTGACCCTGATGGACGTTACAAATTCGCGGCCGCTGGATCGAAGCTGGAGCGTCTCGGCGCTGTTGCTGGCGGTCTCGGATGCCCTGACGGCGCGTTTGGGTGGCATCACCGTGGCAGGGGAGCTGTCGGGTCTCTCCCGCGCCGCCAGCGGGCATTGCTACTTCTCGCTGAAAGACGCCGATGGCGCCCCCGCCTTGGTGCGTTGCGCCATGTTCAGGCGCGCTGCCACTTTGCTGGACTTCGCGCCCACGGATGGCCAGCGGGTGGAGGCCCGGGGCCGCCTCGCGCTGTATGAGCCGCGGGGTGAACTGCAGTTCGTCGTCGAGTCCATGCGGCGCCAGGGCGCGGGCTCGCTGTATGAAGAGTTCTTGCGACTGCGGGCGCGACTGGAGGCGGCCGGGCTGTTCGATCCGCAGCGGCGACGTCCTTTGCCGGCCTTTCCGCGCGTGGTCGGGGTGGTGTCTTCGCTGAGCGCGGCCGCTTTGCAGGATGTCCTGACGGCGCTGGCCCGCAGAGCGCCGCATGCGCGCGTCGTGGTCTATCCCTGTCAGGTTCAGGGCAGCGAAGCACCCCCAACCATCGTGCAGGCGCTGCGCCATGCGGCGGAGCACGGGCAGGCTGACACCTTGTTGCTGGTGCGGGGCGGCGGATCGCTGGAAGATCTTTGGGCCTTCAACGACGAGAGGGTGGTTCGGGCGGTGTCGGCGTCGCCGCTGCCGGTGGTCTGCGGAGTGGGGCACGAGACCGACGTCACCCTCTGCGACCTGGCGGCCGACCTGCGTGCGCCTACCCCCACCGCGGCGGCTGAACTGGCGGCGCCGTTGCGTGAGGAATGTCTGGGGCGGCTGCAATCGCTGCAAGAGCGCCTGACCAGGGCCTGCAGGCGAACGCTGGAGCGCCAGGCACAGCGTCTTGACCTGCTGGCCGAGCGTGCGCAGCGCCCGCGCCACGCCGTTGCCACCCAGTCACAGCGCCTGAGCGCACTGGAGGCCCGGCTCAGGCTGGGAATGCGCAGCCGGGCCCGTCAGCCGGCACTGGCTGTGGAAGGCCTGGAGGCTCGGTGGCAGCGCGCGATGGCTACTGCCTTCGAGCAGCGGCACTGGCGCCTTCAGGCGCTGGCCAGTCGCCTGGAGGCGGTGAACCCTCGGGGAGTGCTCAAGCGCGGCTACGCATGGGTGGCGCGACCGGACGGTCGGCCGGTGACCCGTGCAGGTGATCTTCGCCCCGGAGATGCCATCGATGCCGTCTTCGATGACGGGCGGGCCAGGGCCACCGTGGATTCGGTATGGCCACAACCCACCCACCCCGACGCGGCCTGACCGTACACAGGACACGCTATCGGGCGCCTGCCTACAATCTATCCGCTTGGCGACGTTCGTTCGTCGTGCATCCCGAAGGCTTGCCACCTCGGGTGCGCTCGTCATTCATCACAACGACCCGTTCGAGGATCCTCATGGAACACACCCTTCCCGCACTCCCGTTTGCCATCGATGCCTTGGCGCCGCACTACAGCCGCGAGACCCTGGAGTTCCACCACGGCAAGCACCACAACGCCTACGTGGTGAACCTGAACAATCTCCAGAAGGGCACCGAGTTCGAGTCCATGACGCTGGAGGAGATCGTCAAGAAGTCCTCCGGTGGCATCTACAACAATGCCGCTCAGATCTGGAACCACACCTTCTTCTGGAACTGCATGAAGCCCGCAGGGGGCGGTGAGCCAGGCGGCGCTCTGGCCGCAGCGATCCAGGCCAAGTGGGGCTCTTACGCGGCGTTCCGCGAGGCCTTTGTCAAGTCAGCCGTGGGCAACTTCGGCTCCGGCTGGACCTGGCTGGTCAAGAAGGCCGATGGCTCGGTGGACATCGTCAACATGGGTGCTGCCGGCACGCCGTTGACCACCGGAGACACCGCCTTGCTGACCGTGGACGTGTGGGAGCATGCCTACTACATCGACTACCGCAACCTCCGCCCGAAGTTCGTCGAGACCTTCCTGGACAAGCTGGTGAACTGGGGCTTTGCCGAGAAGAACTTCGGCTGAAGCATCCACTGCTGCCCACGATGAAAGCCGGCTATGCCGGCTTTTTTCCTGGCGCGGTGGAATCCCGATCTGGCGGGTTCAAGGCTTGAACGGCGGACCCTTGAGGCGGAAGCCCGCCTTGATGGCGCGCTTGGAGAACCAGCCCTGGTTCATCTCCAGCGCGTAGCGCACGGGCTTTTCCGAACAGTGCGAGGCCTCGGACCGGGGCTTCATCTCCGCGATGTTGACCACCGTGCCGTCGTCTTCGATGAAAGCGATCGACAAGGGCAGCAGCGTGTTCTTCATCCAGAAGCAGCGGGGCGCCACATCGTCGAAGACGAACAGCATCCCCTCATGGGCGGCCATCTCGGTACGCATCATCATGCCGATCTGCTGCTGCTGAGGTGTCTGGGCCAGTTCCGCGACGATGTTGTGCATGCCGGCTTGCAACTGAACCGTAGGCAGGCGGGGCTGCGGCACCTGCTGTGCCCAACCCGGTCGCCCCGCCGTCCAGCCCAGCAGGACAAGCGCCACGGCGGCCAGAACGCTGGAGCGGCGGCCGCAGTGCAGGGCAGGCTTGCTGTTTGCAGCGCGAGCAATGAACCCTGGGAAGTGCTTGACGCAGGTCATGACGTGAGGGGGAGTTTTCTCACATCATTATGGGATGTCCTCAATCCGCGCTCCGTGAACGTGAGGCACCCGCCTCAGCCGCTACGCCGCTCGACATGAACCCTGCCGACGCTCTTCCGGCCCTGCCGGCCTGCACGCCAGTGTCCGTCATGAGACAACCTCCCGGGCCTGCGGTGGACGAGCCGGAAGAAGTGGCACGTTTCACGCGGTGGGAGACCGATGCCGAAGGGTCGCGGCGCGGGGTGTCGTCGTTTCAGCTCTCCGGCATGCACTGCGCGGCTTGCGCCGGCATCATCGAGAACGCCTTGGCAGCGCTGGACGGCGTTCATGAAGTGCGGGTCAGCGCCAGTGCGCAGCGGGCCACCGTGCACTGGGACCCCACCCGCACCCGCCCTTCGCGGGTGGTCGAGGCGGTCCGACGCGCGGGGTATGAAGCCGCGCCTGATGCCGCGCTCGCCGCCCGGGATCTTCGTCAACAGGAGCACCGGCACACGCTGTGGAGGCTGTTCGTTGCCGGCTTTCTGGCCATGCAAGTCATGATGATGGCCACGCCTTCCTACGTGGCCGCGCCGGGTGAACTGAGCAACGATCTGAGGCAGTTGCTGAACTGGGCCAGTTGGATCTTGTCGGTGCCGGTGCTGTGGTTTGCAGGCATGCCGTTCTTGCGCGGCGCATGGGTCTCGCTTCGTACTCGGCGCATCGGCATGGACGTGCCCGTGGCACTGGGCCTGCTGGTGACCTTCGTGGCCAGCACGGCCGCCACCTTCGACCCCGCAGGCCCTTTCGGCGAAGAGGTGTACTTCGACTCGCTGACCATGTTCCTGGCCTTCCTGTGGCTGGGTCGGTTTCTGGAGATGCGCTCCCGCCACCGTGCCGCCGACAGGCTGGAGTCCACGGCGGGAGCCATGCCCCAGACGGCCTGGCGGGTGGCAGAGGACGGCTCTACCTTGCAGGTCAGCCTGCATCGCCTGGTGGTGGGCGACCGGGTACGGGTGACGCAAGGCAGCGTGGTGCCTGCTGACGGCGAGTTGCTGGCGGACGGTGCGGACGTCTCCGAGGCGCTGATCACCGGTGAGTCCGCTGCGGTGTCGCGCCGCAGAGGCGAGGACCTGTGGGCTGGCAGTCTGAATCTGGGGGCTCCCTTTGACATGCGGGTGGTCAAGCTCGGTGCGGATACCCGGCATGACGCCATCGTGGCGCTGATGCGTGAGGCCCTGTCCTCGCGTCCCGCGTCGGTGCGTCTGGCGGACCGCTGGGCAGGCCCCTTCCTGTGGGCCGTGTTGACTCTGGCGGCACTGGCCGGGCTGGCCTGGTGGTTCATCGAGCCTGCACGCGCCCTTTGGGTGGTGGTGGCCGTGCTGATCGTGACCTGTCCGTGTGCTCTGTCGCTGGCCACGCCCTCCACACTGGTGGCTGCCGCCGGCGGCTTGGCACGGCGAGGCGTGCTGCTGCGCCGTCTGGACACTCTGGAGGCGATGTCCAGCGTGCAGAAGATCTTTCTGGACAAGACCGGCACCTTGACCGAGGACCGATTGCAGCTGCGCCGGGTGAAGCTGCTGGACACCCGCACCGTGGCCACAGAAGCACAGGCGTTGATGCTGGCGGCCGGTCTGGCGCAGTGGTCCGCCCATCCGCTATCCCGCGCGCTGGCCGAGGCTCACACCCTCGACCGCACCCCCGACCGCGCTTTCGAACACGATCATGAGCCCCACGCAGATCCGGTGGGTCTTGCCACATGGCAAGGCGTGTCCGAAACCCCGGGTGCCGGATTGCAGGCCATGGATGCGCAGGGTCGACGCTGGCGCCTGGGGTCTGTGGCGTGGGCGGTGGAAGAGGGCGTGTCGGATACAGGGGATATGAACGGGCACGGCGTGGTGCTGTCCTGCATGGGTCGGCCTGTGGCGGCCTTCAGCTTTGAGGAGTTCATGCGCGGCGGTGCCCAGGATGCGGTGTCGCGCCTTGCGGGCGCCGGCTTGCGCCTTGCTTTGCTGTCGGGCGACAGCGCGGGGCGTGCGAATGTGCTGGCACAGCGCTTGGGCCTGCAGGAGTGCCATGCGGGCCTGTCCCCCGAGGACAAGCTGTCCTTGTTGAAGCAGGCCCAGGCTGCTGGCCTGAGCAGTGCCATGGTGGGCGACGGCTTGAACGATGCCCCTGTGCTGGCGGCAGCCAACGTGTCGGTGGCCATGGGACATGGCGCGCTCGCTGCACGGGAAGGGGCGGACGCTGTCATCGTGTCAGGCCGCCTCGACGCCCTGGCGGACTATCACCGCACCGCGCGGCGCACCATGGGCATCGTGCGCCAGAACCTGTCCTGGGCCGTCACGTACAACGCGATCTGCATCCCCCTGGCCTTGGTCGGGTGGCTGCCGCCCTGGGCTGCTGGCCTGGGCATGGCGGCCAGTTCGCTGCTGGTCATGCTCAACGCCCAGCGCGCGGGGTCGTAAGGCTGGCGCTGGCTTGAGACACCAAGCTCCGTTTCCATGGACATCCTCTACCTGTTGATTCCGTTGTCGGCCGTGCTGGTGCTGGGCATCGTGGCGGTGTTCGGCTGGGCCGTGCATGGCGGGCAGTTCGACGATCTGGAGCGCGAGGGCCAGCGCCTTATCGCCGAAGACCCGGAAGCGCTTGATGAAGGTCAAGCCTCCAGCGAGGTGGCCCCGCAACAATCCTCCAGAAGGCCCGGATAGAGGGCCTTGGCGCCCCTCCAGGGCGCTTGTGCCGGGCGAACCCGAGAACTCGCCCAGGCGGCACGAGGTGGCATCTCGGCTGAGGGCAGGAGGATCTTGATGAAGACTGACCAGCGCGGCGCAAGCGTCGCTTATTTCGACACGCCGGTTCGGTGGTTCGCACTCGCAGCGGTGCTGTGGGGCGTGGTGGGCATGCTGGTGGGCGTGATCATCGCCGCCCAGTTGACCTGGCCCGAACTGAACCTGGGCATTTCATGGTTGAGTTACGGCCGCCTGCGGCCTTTGCACACCAATGCCGTCATCTTCGCCTTTGGCGGGAGCGTGTTGTTCGCCACGGCGTACCACGTGGTGCAGCGCACCGGCCAGACACGGCTCTTCGCGCCCGGCTTGGCGTTGTTCACGTTCTGGGGTTGGCAACTGGTGATCGTGTTGGCCGCGGTTTCCTTGCCCCTGGGCCTGACCTCCGGCAAGGAGTACGCCGAGCTGGAGTGGCCCATCGACCTGCTGATCGCCGTGGTGTGGGTGGCGTTCGCGGTGGTGTTCTTCGGCACCGTGGGTACGCGCAAGGTGCGTCACATCTACGTCGCCAACTGGTTCTTCGGCGCCTTCATCATCGCGGTGGCCTTGCTGCACATCGTCAATGCTGCGGCTTTGCCCGTGGGGATGATGAAGTCCTACTCGGCTTATGCCGGTGTGCAAGACGCCATGGTGCAATGGTGGTACGGCCACAACGCGGTGGGCTTCTTTTTGACGGCAGGTTTTCTGGGCATGATGTACTACTTCATCCCCAAGCAAGCTGAGCGCCCGGTGTATTCGTACCGCCTGTCGATCGTGCACTTTTGGGCATTGATCTTCACCTACATGTGGGCCGGTCCCCACCACCTGCACTACACCGCATTGCCTGACTGGACACAGTCCGTGGGCATGGTGTTCTCGCTCATCTTGTTGGCCCCCAGCTGGGGCGGCATGATCAACGGCATCATGACCTTGTCGGGTGCTTGGCACAAGCTGCGCGACGACCCCATCTTGCGTTTCTTGATCGTGTCTCTGTCTTTCTACGGCATGTCGACCTTCGAAGGCCCGATGATGTCCATCAAGACCGTCAACGCCTTGAGCCACTACACCGACTGGACCATAGGACACGTGCATTCGGGTGCTTTGGGCTGGGTGGGCTTGGTCTCCATGGGTTCGCTCTACTACTTGGTGCCACGCCTGTTTGGTCAGAAGAAGATGCACTCGGTGCCCGCCATTGAGTTGCACTTCTGGCTGGCCACCATCGGCATCGTGCTCTACATCGCTGCGATGTGGATCGCCGGTGTGATGCAGGGCCTGATGTGGCGCTCCATCAACCCCG
>JBILSM010000186.1:0-4492 GCA_044372085.1 Rubrivivax sp. | reverse complement strand
GCTGCGCCAGCCAGCGGGCCGGGTTGTCGAAGATCTGACCCACGGCCTTGGCAGGCTCATCCCCGAGCAAGGCCGCCGCCGCGCGCGCAGCGCGGGGCCGGTTGTTCTCGGCCGACAGCCGCACCTCCTGCCAGACCTCGGCCGCGGTGAGCTGCTTGTCTTCGAACAAGGTGCTGGCCAGCAATTGGCAACCCTCATCGGCATCACGTTGCGCGTACCAGGCCTCGCGCGCGGGCCGGCGCACGTCCGCTCCGGCCTGGTGCTGCGTCAGCAGGGCGTAGCAGGTGACCTCGCGGTCGTCGTTCATCCTGAAACGCGGGAACTCGCGGGCGAAGGGGGCCCAGTCGCGCCGCCGGCCCAGCTCCAGCAGCCAGTCGTTGCGCAGGCGGTCTTCCACGTAGGTGCCCGTCCAGCGGCTGAGAAAACCGTCCACCTCCGCCACGCTGGCTGTGTTCAGGCGCGCGCTGAGTTCCCAGTAGTCCACCCAGGAAGCCAGCGGGTGGCGTGCCGCGGCGGTGGAGGCTTTCAGCGCCGCCAGGCGGGCGCGGTCGTTCTTGCGCAGGGCGTCGCGGGCTTCGACGATGGGGGCGTCGGCGGCAGGCACGGCAGGGGCCTGTGCCTTCGCGTTCAGGGACGTGAAGGCGGCCGCAGCCGCGACCACGAGCGCGATCAGGTTCAGGGTCATGCCCCGATTCTGGCAGGCAGCCCCCACAATGGCGCCTGTTTCGGTCAAGGTCCCATAGGGCCTGGGTGCATGCGATGACGTCTTCCTTCCAATTGCCGCCCTTGGAGCCCTCGCGCGACAAGAAGACCCTGCGCCGGCAGTTGCAGGCCGAACGCCAGAGCCTGGTGGACCGTCACGAGCGCGCCATGCACCTGCAGCAGGTGCTGCGCGTGTTCCTGGCCACCCGGCAGGACCGGGCCATCGGCGCCTACTGGCCGATCAAGGGCGAGTTCGACGCGCTGCCCGCGCTGTACCGCTGGAGCGAGGCGGATGAGAAGCGCCGCATCGGCCTGCCCGTGGTGCACAAGGACACCAAGCAACTGCGCTTTCACGTCTGGTACCCGGGCTGCGAGATGGAAGAAGACGCCTACGGCATCCCCAAGCCCAAGGAGACCCCGTCCTTCGAGCCCTCGCTGCTGCTGGTGCCCTGCGTGGGCTACGGGCCGCGCGGCATCCGCCTGGGCTACGGCGGCGGCTTCTACGACCGCACCCTGGCGGAACTGTCACCCCGCCCCTTCACCGTGGGCCTGGCCTACAGCCACGGCTTCCTGCCCTGGCTGGCAGGCGAGCCGCACGACGTACCGCTGGATGTGATCCTCAACGAGGACGGAGTGGCCTGGCAGGGGGGTGAAGATTGACTGTGGCCCCCCGCCACTCTCAGTTGGTGGCACTCGTCGAGGCTTCGCCCTGGTTCATGACGGCCTTGCAGACGGTGAGATCCCTCCAGCTCGGATCCTGGTGCATCGGGGCAGGGGCGGTGCGGAATCTCGTCTGGGACCATCTGCATGGCTATGTGGAGCCTTCACGGCTGCCGGATGTGGATGTTGCCTACTTCAATCCCCAGGACATGAGTCCTGAGACGGACCAGGCGCTGGAATGCAAGCTGGAGGAACTGGCGCCAGATGTGCCCTGGGAAGTCACCAACCAAGCGGGTGTACACACGTGGTTCGAGGACTGTTTCGGCCACCCTGTCCAGCCCCTGCGGTCACTGGTTGAGGCTGTTGCAAGCTGGCCAGAATATGCAACCTGCGTGGGGGTCGCGCTCAGCAACAGGGGGCGGATCGAGATCATCGCCCCATGGGGTCTGGAAGACCTCTTTGGCCTCGTCGTGCGTCGCAATCCCGCACGCGTCAGTCTGGAAACCTACCGTCAACGTACAGAACAGAAGCGCTACGCGCAACGCTGGCCGAGGGTCAGGGTTCTGACATGAGCCTCGGCAGCGGGTCATGCGCACAAGCCCGTTGGCAGGTCTGCGTGGCTGCTGCGGTGGGCCCTGCTGCACCCTTCAAGCTGATGGGGCCTTCGCCCCGGCTTCACCCCAGCTTCAACCTCCGGCACAGCTCCAGCGTGAGCTCGCTCTGGTTCATGGTGTAGAAGTGGATGCCGGGCGCACCGCCTGAGATCAGGCGCTCGCACAGCTTGGTCACCACGTCCAGGCCGAAGGCGCGGATGGAAGGGGCGTCGTCGTGGAAGCCCTCCATCTTCAGCGTCACCCAGCGCGGGATCTCGATGCCGTCGCGTGCGGCGAACTGCGCGATGCGGCCGAAGTTGTGGAAGGGCATGATGCCCGGCACCACCGGCACCTCGGCGCCCAGGCGCTGCGTCTCCTCCACGAAATGGAAGTAGGCGTCGGGGTTGAAGAAGAACTGCGTGATGGCGGCACTGGCGCCGGCCTTGACCTTGTGCACGTAGTGCTGCAGGTCGCGCGCGGCGTAGCGCTGCTGTGGGTGGTATTCGGGGTAGGCCGCCACCTCGATGTGCCAGTCGGGGCCCTGGGTTTCGCGGATGAAGGAGACGAGTTCCGAGGCGTAGCGGAACTCGCCGGCCGTGGCCGTGCCGCTGGGCAGGTCGCCGCGCAGGGCGACGAGGCGGCGGATGCCTTGTGTGCGATAGGTGGCCAGGATCTCGGCGATGCTCTCCCGCGTGGAGCCCACGCAGGACAGGTGCGGCGCGGCCTCGAAGCCGGCCGCGGCGATGGCGCTGACCGTGGCCAGCGTCTTGTCGCGCGTGGCCCCGCCCGCGCCGTAGGTGACGCTGAAGAACTCGGGCTTGACCTCGCCCAGGCGCTGCACCACGTCCTTGAGCTTGGCGTCGCCCACGGGCGTGTTGGGGGGGAAGAACTCGAAACTGACAGGGGTGGCGGTGCTCATTGCAATGGTGTCTGGAGTCAGGAAGCGGCGCCGAAATGCCGCGCGGCGGCCTCGGCCAGGCGCTGGTCGAAAGTCAGCAAGGGGGCGGCCAACTGGTCGGCCAGCACGAGATAGGCTGCGTCGTAGGCGGTCAGACCGTAACGGGCTCCGATGTCGAGCAAGACACCCGGATCGACGTCGTGGAAGACCAACTGTTGGTCAGCCAACGCATCGACCCCTGCACGCGCTGCCGCGGGCGTGGACCCTGATCGCAGCTTGTTGCGCGCGACGTTGGCGATTTCGTACTTCAGCAGCACGGGGGCCTGCAGGCTCAAACCTGTCATCAAACGCTCGGCTTCGTCCGCCTGCGGTTCACGCCAAAGATAGGACGCCAGGATGCTGCAATCAACGACCGCTGGCGGACGAGCCCTCCAGAGCGCCAAGGGTTCGGCCACAAACAGGGGGCGCTTCATGGGCGACGAACTCAAATGACGCCCCCCGCCAGTGGCGTGGCATTCAGAAATGCCTCAAAGAACGTCAGCCTCATCGGCTGTCCCGATCGGCGCGGATGATGTCCACCGCCAGAGGCGCGTTGGCCAGAGAGGGGTCGGGCTTCCACCCCACCGCGCGCCGCTCGGCAGCCAGATATTCGATGGTTTTCCACCCTTGAACCCAGCTGCGAGGGCCCCCCGCGCTGGGGGGCAAAGGCGTTGGGGTCGTCACGGATGCGTGCCTTGCACGGTCCGGCTCTGGTTCCTCCTGCACCGCTTGGTTCAGGATCGACATGAGCTCACCCTGCAGGGACCGATGGTTCCGCTCAGCGCGCTGGCGAAGTCGCTGCGCCAGGCCCTCTGGAACGTCCTTGATTGAGAGATTCACAGCCATCATGCCCTCCATGCCGGGGCTCAAGCCCGGGAAGATCCAAATCGGATGCATATTAGATCCGATTTGGAAGTCTCCGCCAAGGCTCGAACCTCGAAGAGCGATAGACGCCGATCAATACCGGTACGTGTCCGCCTTGTACGGCCCCTGCTTGGGCACACCGATGTAGGCGGCCTGCTCGTCGGTGAGCTCGGTCAGCATGGCGCCCACCTTCTTCAGGTGCAGGCGCGCCACCTTCTCGTCCAGGTGCTTGGGCAGGACGTAGACCTTGCCGTTCTCGTAATAGTCGCTGTGCGTGAACAGCTCGATCTGGGCGATGGTCTGGTTGGCGAAGCTGGAGCTCATCACGAAGCTGGGGTGGCCGGTGGCGCAGCCCAGGTTCACCAGACGGCCCTTGGCCAGCAGGATGATCTTCTTGCCGTCGGGGAAGACGACGTGATCGACCTGGGGCTTGATCTCGTCCCACTGGCACTTTTCCAACGCGGCCACATCGATCTCGTTGTCGAAGTGGCCGATGTTGCAGACGATGGCTTCGTCCTTCATGGCGGCCATGTGCTCGTAGCGGATCACGTTCTTGTTGCCCGTGGCCGAGACGAAGATGTCGGCCTTGTCGGCGGCGTACTCCATGGTCACGACCTTGTAGCCTTCCATCGCGGCCTGCAGCGCGTTGATCGGGTCGATCTCGGTCACCCACACCTGGGCGCTCAGCGCGCGCAGGGCCTGGGCCGAGCCCTTGCCCACGTCGCCGTAGCCGGCC
>JBILSM010000187.1:0-4492 GCA_044372085.1 Rubrivivax sp. | reverse complement strand
AACAGCACGTCGGTGATGAGCACCATGCGGTTGCTGAAGCGGATGATGGTGTGGTCTTGCGTGCGCTCGGCCATGGCGGCCCAGACGCCGCTGACGATGACGTTGCCGATGAACAGGCAGGCGCACAGGATGTGCGCGATTTTGAGGGCGGCGGGGCTCATGCGGGTGGTGGCGAGGACTCAGGAGGTGCCGCGGCCTCGGCCTCTGCCGTCCGGGCGTTGCGCCCTTCGCGGGCTTCACGAGCTTCGCGGGCCTCGCGGGCTCGCCGTGACGCTTCCTGGGCACGCTTGACGTCGCGCAATTGCCACCAGACGAAGCCGCCCCCGGCCACGGCCACGGCCAGCACCTCCACCAACTTCAGCAGCGGCAGCTCCGCCATGGTCGCCTGGGTGCCCGCGTGCCCGACGGTGCTCACGCCCGGGACTGCCGGTCCTGGGAACGCTGCTGCTCGCGATCGATCAGCCGGGCGTGCAGATCGGTAGCCCATTCCATGCGCTGATCGAAGCTGCGGCGCGGCGCAGAGGTGGCGGGGCGGGCCTCGCATTGCTGCACGGCGTCCACCAGGTAGGCGATCTCGGGCAGCGGGGCCAGCGGCTTGCGGCCGAAGGGGGAATGCATCAGGGCTGCGCCTGTGGAGGCCGCCAGCAGGGCGATCTTGCGGCCCTTGGAGACCACGGCGCGGCGTGAGACCGAGTCCAGCCCTTCGCGCTCGAGCTGGTGGCCGATTTCGGCGTACACGCGGCAGGCAGCCTGGATGGCCGGGCGGCAGTCCAGCGGCAGGTCGGCAATGCCGGCGGCGGCGCGCTGGTACAGCACGTCGGCGGCGCGCAGCAGGCGCTGCACCACCGCGCCGATGGCCGGCGTGAAGACCGGAGCGCGCATCCAGGCGTCGGCGTCGATGCCCGCCTCGGCCAACCAGTCGCGCGGCAGGTACAGGCGCCCGTTGCGGGCGTCCTCACCCACGTCGCGGGCGATGTTGGTCAGCTGCATGGCCACGCCCAGTTCGCAGGCCCTGGCCACGGCCTGGGGCCCGCGGGTGTCCATCACCAGGGACATCATCGCGCCCACGGCACCGGCCACGCGCGCGCCGTAGGCCTGTACGTCCGACAGCGTGTGGTACCTGCGGCCTTGCGCGTCCCACAGAAAGCCCTCCAGCAAGGCGTCGGGCAGCGTGCGCGGAATGGCGTAACGGTGCACCACCTGGGCCAGGGCGCGGTCGGCCTCCACCGGACCAGGACGGCCTTCGTAGATGGCGTCCAGCCGCTGCGCCAGCGCACGGCCGGCGGCGTGCGGGTCCTCGCCCATGTCCACCGCGTCATCAGCCAGGCGGCAGTAGGCGTACAACGCGGTGGCCGGGTCGCGCACGCGTGAGGGCAGCAGCAGCGAGGCGGCGAAGAAGGTCTTGGAGCCTCCCCGCATGAGGGCGCGGCGGGCGGTGGCGTCCAGCGGCTGCATAAGGGCCGGGTCGAAGGACGGTTGTCCAGGTGGGGTCATCGGGTCCGTCCTGTTCGGGATGTCAAGCAAACGCCTTGGCGTCCGGCAGCACCTGTTCCAGCATCTTGGCCGACATCAGCACGCCGGGCACGCCCGCCCCAGGGTGCGTGCCGGCGCCAACGATGAACAGGCGGTCGATGTCTTCGCTGCGGTTGTGCGGGCGGAACCAGGCGCTTTGCAGCAGGATGGGCTCCTGACCGAAAGCCGCGCCCTTGTAGGACAGCAGGCGGTCCTGGAAGTCTTGCGGTGTGGTCACGCGCGAACTGACGATGTGGCTGGACAGGCCCGGCAGCACGGCGCGCTCCAGCACCTGCTCCACCCGCTTGCGGTAGCTCTCGGCCACCTTCGGCCAATCGGTGCCGCTGTCCAGGTGAGACACCGGGCTCAGCACGTAGAAGGCATCACAGCCGGGCGGCGCCACGGAAGGGTCGCTGGCGCTCGGGCGGTGCAGGTAGAGGCTGAAGTCCTCCGGCACGACATGGCGCTTGAAGATGTCGCGCAGCAGTTCCTCGTAGCGCGGGCCCAGCACCATCATGTGGTGGGGCACGTCGTCCCAGCGCCGGTTGGTCCCGAAGTACCAGACGAACAGGCTCATCGAGTGCTTGCTGCGCTCGATCTTGGCGTCGGTCCAGCGTCGGCGGTACTGCGCGTCGATGAGGTGGCGGTAGGTCCACATGGTGTCGGCGTTGGACACGACGATGGCCGCCGGAATCTGTTCGCCGCTGGCCAGCGTCACGCCGGTGGCGGCGGGCCGGCCACCGGGTCCCGGCTGCACGTCGATCTTGCGCACCTCGGCGTTGTAGCGCACCTGTCCGCCCAGGCTTTCCAGCAGCTTGACCATGGCGCGGATGATGGCGCCCGTGCCGCCCATGGCCCAATGCACGCCGAACTGGCGTTCCAGCGAGTTGATCAGGCTGTAGATGCCGGTGACGGCCAGCGGATTGCCGCCGATCAGCAGCGGGTGGAAGCTGAAGACCACGCGCAGCTTCGGGTTGCGCATGTGCTCGCAGGCGAGCTTCCAGATGCTCTTCCAGCCGCGCATGCGCACCATGTTGGGCAGCGCCCAGAGCAGATCGTTGATGGAGTTGTAGGCGATGCCGCCGAGCTCGATGAAGCCCAGCTGGTAGCACTTGTGGGCTTCCACCAGGAAGCGCTCGTAGCCGGGCAGATCCTCCGGTGCGAAGCGGGCCACTTCGGCGCGCATGCGGTCCGCATCGCCGGTGTAGTCGAACCAGGTGCCGTCGTCGAAACGGATGCGGTAGAACGGCTCCATGAGCTTGAGCTCGACATCGTCGGAGAAGGTGCGGCCGGCCGTGGCCCACAGCTCGTCCAGCAGAAAGGGCGCCGTGATGATGGTGGGCCCGGCGTCGAAACTGAAGCCGTCCTGCTTCCACACGTAGGCCCGCCCTCCGGGGCCGTCCAGCTTCTCCAGCACCTGCACGCGCCAGCCCCGTACCGCCAGGCGGATGGCCGCGGCCAGGCCGCCAAAGCCGCTGCCGATGACCAGGGCCAGCGGTGCCTGCGCGTTGGCGGGGGTGAACGTGGGCGAGGCGGCGAGGGTCATCGGGGCTGGGTGCTCATGGGTGAACGTACGGTCATGGTAGAGGCGGATGAGAGCGCAGGTTTGAAGTGAAGGCTTGTTGCCCACGCTTGTCGGCACGCAGGGCCCAGCGCCACAGTGCCGTGGTGTCCAGCGGCAGCACCAGCATCAGGTGCTCGACGATGGCCATGGCCAGCAGCGTGCTCACGAGCGTGAGGCCCACCGCCTGCGGCGCGGTGATGGCGGGATCCAGCGCGCGTACGATGAGCCAGGCCAGGCCGGCGCAGGCGGCGGCCACGGACACCGGCCAGAAGGCGTTCATCGCCCGACGGCGGAAGAAGCTTTCCAGGTAGGCCAGGTGCGCCGGCAGGAACTGCTCGCTCAGGTTGCGCACGCCCCAAAACAGGTTCAGCTTGGCGCTGGTACGCAGCAGCCACAGCACGAGGAAGGTGCTGGTGCCCACCTGGTTGGGCTGCTGCCACGTCAGCGCGACGATGAGCCCGCCCACCAGCAGGATGCCGATCTCATGCCACAGGATGGCGCGCACCGACTCCACGAAGCGCGGCCAGCCCGCGAGCTTGGGGCTGATGGCGGTCTTGCGCGGGCCGGTGATCCAGCCGGTGAGAAAGCTCAGTTCGTTCCAGCCCCAGGCCAGCAAGGCGCAGGTGAAGGCGCAGTAGGCCGAGGCCAGATCGGTCTGGCCGGCGGTGTGGCGCAGGCCGTAGAGCGCCCCCACCAGCAGCAGGGTGGAGGCCGTCAGGCTGGCGCGCACGCCTGTGCGCGACAAGCGGTTGAGCAGCAGCACCAGGCCCGTGCTGAACCACCAGATGAAGATGGCGAAGGCCGCTGCGGCGACAAGGCTGGTCATGAGTGCCCAGGCCCGTTCATGCGGAGCTGCCTGGCCTGCGGGTGGCCCCAGCGGCAGGTGCCGGGCGCGATCTCACCAGGCGGGCGCCATGCGCACCTGCTCGGGCAGCGCATGGCGCTTGACCGGCAGGAAGTACAGCTTGGCGAAGGTCGCCACGCCCGCCAGGGCCAGGCCAGCCTGCTTGAGCTTGCCCACCACGCCACCGCGGGCCTGGGCCTCGTTGAACGAGACCTGGATGCGGTGCAGCCGCTCCAGCCCGGCGCGGAAGGCTGGCAGGTCGGTGTCCAGCGACACCGGAAACACCTGCTTGCTGATCTCGGTGGTGATGTCGAAGACCTGGTAGTCGTAGGTGGTCGAGTTCAGCCCCATGGCGTTGTGCAGCATGGGCCGGGTGTGGTCGCGCACGTACATCGTGGCGTAGACCGCCAGCAGGAAGAACCGGATCCAGTAGACGTTCAGGCCGCGCAGCAGGTGAGGTTGGGACCGCATGATGAGCGCGAACGATTCGCCGTGCCGGAACTCGTCGTTGCACCAGCGTTCGAACCAGCGGAAGATGGGATGGAAGCGCTTGTCCGGGTGGCGCTCAAGCT
>JBILSM010000017.1:0-42553 GCA_044372085.1 Rubrivivax sp. | reverse complement strand
GAGGGCTCGTCCAGCATCAGCACGTTGCCGCCCTGGGCCAGGGTCTTGGCCAGGTGCAGGCGGCCGCGCTCACCGCCGGAGAGGTTGCCCACCAGTTTCTGCTGGTCGTTGCCCTTGAAGTTGAAGCGTCCGATGTAGGCGCGGCTGGGCATCACGAACTGACCCACCACGATGTTGTCCAGTCCACCCGAGACGTCTTCCCAGACCGTCTTGTCGTTGGCCAGGTTCTCGCGGCTCTGGTCCACAAATGCCAGCTTGGCCGTCTTGCCGATCAGCACCTCGCCGCTGTCGGGCTGCTCCACGCCCTGGATCATGCGGAACAGCGTGGACTTGCCGGCGCCGTTCGGACCGATGATGCCCACGATGGCACCCGCCGGCACCTTGAAGTTCACGTTGTCCAGCAGCATGCGCCCGCCAAAGCTCTTGCTCACGCCCTTGAACTCGATCACCTCGTTGCCCAGGCGCTCGGCCACGGGAATGAAGATCTCGTTGGTCTCGTTGCGGCGCTGGTAGTCGACGTCGGACAACTCCTCGAAGCGGGCCAGACGGGCCTTGCTCTTGGTCTGGCGGCCCTTGGCGTTGGAGCGCACCCACTTGAGCTCTTCCTTCATGGCCCGCATGCGGGCGTCTTCCTTCTTCTGTTCACCTTCCAGGCGCTTTTCTTTCTGGTCCAGCCAGTCGGAATAGTTACCCTTCCAGGGGATGCCGGCGCCGCGGTCCAGTTCCAGGATCCACTCGGCCGCGTTGTCGAGGAAGTAGCGGTCGTGGGTGATGGCCACCACCGTGCCCGGGAAGCGTTGCAGGAAGTGCTCCAGCCACTCCACGCTCTCGGCGTCCAGGTGGTTGGTGGGCTCGTCCAGCAGCAGCATGTCGGGCCGGGACAGCAGCAGGCGGCACAGCGCCACGCGGCGCTTCTCACCGCCAGACAGGTGGCCGATGGTGGCCTCCCAGGGCGGCAGGCGCAGCGCATCTGCAGCCATCTCGAGTTGCAGGTCGGTGTTCTCGCTGCCGGCTGCGGCAATGATGGCCTCCAGCTCGGCCTGCTCGGCAGCCAGCTTGTCGAAGTCCGCATCCGGCTCGGCGTACTCGGCGTACACCTCGTCCAGGCGCTTCTTGGCCGCCAGCACGCCGCCGATGCCCTGCTCCACCGCCTCGCGCACCGTCAGCGCCGCATCCATCTGCGGCTCCTGCGGCAGGTAGCCGATGTTCAGCCCTGGCATCGGGACGGCTTCGCCCTCGATGTCCTTGTCCAGGCCCGCCATGATCTTCAGCAGCGTGGACTTGCCCGAGCCGTTCAGGCCCAGCACACCGATCTTCGCGCCCGGGAAAAAGGACAGCGAGATGTCCTTCAGGATCTGCCGCTTTGGCGGCACGATCTTGCCGACGCGGTTCATGGTAAAGACGTATTGCGCCATGATGACTTCAGGTAGGTTGGTCTATCGAGCGGACAAATTGTCGCTTTTGGGGAGCGGCCGTGTCCGTTCTGTTCGTGACGGGTGACCCGGTGCTCAGCGCCTGCCCGAAGGCGGCCGGTAGCCGGTGGAAGAAGGCGATCGCCCACCAGAGCCCGAGGAACCGGACGGCCGGCCACCCCCGCCTTGAGGACGCCCACCCCGACCACCGCCACCACCGCCCCCACCGCCGCCGCCGCGGCGAGTGCCACCGACCCCGATGGTCATGCGGCCCAGCACGATGGGCTCGGCCTTCTCGCCCGCCGGGGGCTCGAAACCAGGCACCGACTCGCGCGGGATGGCACGCTTGATCAGCTTCTCGATGTCGCGCAGGAAGATCTCCTCGTCCAGGCACACGAGCGACACCGCCTCGCCCGTGGCCCCGGCGCGTCCGGTGCGGCCGATGCGGTGAACATAGTCCTCCGGGATGTTGGGCAGTTCGAAGTTCACGACGTGCGGCAGCTGGTCGATGTCGATGCCACGCGCGGCGATGTCGGTGGCCACCAGCACTTGCAGGTCGCCGCTCTTGAAGTCAGCCAGCGCCTTGGTACGCGCGCCCTGGCTCTTGTTGCCGTGGATGGCCATGGCGCTGATGCCCACGTCGTTCAGGTAGTCGGTCAGCCGGTTGGCGCCGTGCTTCATGCGCGTGAACACCAGCACCTGGTGCCAATCGCCTTGTTTGATCAAGTGGCTGAGCAATTCCTTCTTGCGATCACGGCCCACGGGGTGGACCTTCTGCGCGATGGTGTCGGCGGTGGCGTTACGCCGCGCCACTTCGATCAGCGCGGGCTCGTTCAGCAGCCGGTCGGCCAGGGCCTTGATCTCGTCGCTGAAGGTGGCGGAGAACAGCAGGCTCTGCTTCTTATGCGGCAGCACGGCCAGCACCTTCTTGATGTCGTGGATGAAGCCCATGTCCAGCATGCGGTCGGCCTCGTCGAGCACGAAGATCTCCACGTGCTTCAGGTCCAGCGTGCCCTGCTGGTGGTGGTCGAGCAAGCGGCCGGGCGTGGCCACGAGGATGTCCACTCCCTTGCGCAGGCGATCGATCTGCGGCTGCATGCCCACGCCGCCGAACATCACCATGCTGGTGATGGGCAGGTACTTGCCGTAGGTGCGTACGCTCTCTTCCACCTGGGCCGCCAGTTCGCGGGTGGGTGTGAGGATGAGGGCGCGGATGGCAATCCGGCCCCGCGCGTCGCGCTTGGTGCCCTGGGCGGCCAGCCGGTGCAGCATCGGCAGGGTGAAGCCGGCCGTCTTGCCGGTGCCGGTCTGGGCGCCGGCCATGAGGTCGCCGCCCTTGAGCACTGCGGGGATGGCTTGGGCCTGGATGGGGGTGGGGATGTCGTAGCCCTGGTCGCGCACGGCGCGCAGGAGCGGCTCGGCCAGGCCGAGGTCGGTGAAGTTCATTCAGGAAGAGGCCCGTGGAGGGCCGTGGTTCGCTGCCTGCTGGGGCCTGGTTACGGTGCCGGGGCACCGAGGGCCCACCAGTCCGAAGGCGCGAGGGTTTTGAGATCGCCGGATGCGGCGTCGTCGGGTCGACTGGAAGACCTGACACTGTGAAGTGTAGGCGAAAGCACGGGGCTTCAGCGCTGGCAAACCTTAGCGCCGGGGAGCCTCAGAGGGGGCGTGTGCTCCAGCGCAGCCAGATCAGGGCCACCATGGCGAAGGGCGCCCCCACCCAGGGCAGGTAGCGGGGCTCGAGGTGGGACAGGGCCGCGCCCCCCACGGCGGCGCCGAGGGCAATGCCCAGGTAGAGCATCGAGTTGTTGAGGGACAGCGCCAGCGGGGTGTCGGGCCCGGCCAACTGCGCCAGGCGCACCTGCTGCGGGGCCATCATGCTGAAGCCGCACACGCCCCACACCATCAACACCGCCACCATGGCCCACAGGTGGCCCGCGGTCAAGGGCAGCAGCAGCAGGCACAGGCTCAGGCCTGACAGGCTCAGCGTCAGGCTGCGGCGCGCGCCCAGGCGGTCAGCCGCCCGGCCCCCGCTGAGCGTACCCACCACCCCCGCCACGCCGAAGACCGAGATGATGGCGGACAAGGCGCCGGGCTCCAGCGGCTTGAGCGACTTCAGCACCGGGCCCATGTAGGAAAAGACCGAGAAGATAGCAATGAAGTAGACGAGCGTCAGCGAGAAGACTGCCAGAACGGCGCGCTGGCGAAGCAGCTTGGCGGCCCCCCGCAGCGACGGCCCGGTCACCCCTTGTCGAGCAGCGGGCAGCGCCTTCCACAAGGCCAAGGCCGCCAGCAAGGTGAGCACAACGGCGGCCCACACCGGCATCCGCCAGCCCCAGCCCAGGCCCACCCAGGTGGCCAGCGGAATGCCCGTCACATAACTCAGGCTCATGCCCACGAAGACGATGGACAGGGCCTGCGCCCTGCGCTCCACTGGAGCAATGGCCACAGCCAGACCGGCCATCATGGCCGTGGCCGCCGAGCCAGACCCCATGAGCACCCGTGCGCCCAGCAGCGTGGTCAGATCCAGCGCCAGGGCGGTGGCCACGTTGCCCGCGGCGAACAAACTCAGCGCGATGGCCAGCGCCACCCTGGGTGCCAGGCCGGCGGTGGCCACAAGAAAGGCCGGCGCCAGCAGCGCCGTGGCCAGGGAATAGACGGTGGTGGCCTGCCCCACCGCCCCCACGCCCACTCCGAAGGATTGCGCCATGGGCACCAGCAGCCCGGCGTTCATGAACGCCGCGGTGCCGATGACCAGGTTGACGAGGCCGAAGAGGTAGAGCAGGCGGGGCAAGGGCGCGCTTCAGCCCCTGCCGTGCTTGGCGATCAGTGCCTTGGCGGTGGACAAGAGTTGAGCACCCTTGAAGCCGCGCTTGTCCATGTCGGCCACCCACTCGTCGTCGATCTGGCTGGACAACTTGACGAACTCATCGCGCTGCGCGGCGGTGAACTGGTAGATGGTGTTGCCGCGGTCCACCGCGGTCTTGCGTCCGGCCGGGTCGTTGCTCTGCTGGGTCTTGCCCAGCCAGGCGGAGGCCGCCATGCCGGAATTGGCGTCGATCACCTTCTTCAGGTCAGGCGCCAGCGAGTTGTACTTGGCCTGGTTCATCGCCATCACGAAGGTGGTGGTGTAGAGCGCACCGCCCGTGTTGTCGAACTCGCTGTGGAACTTGGTGAGCTCGTGCACCTTGATCGACGGCACCACCTCCCAGGGAATGACACAGGCATCGATGGTGCCCTTGGACAAGGCGTCGGTGATGGCCGGCAGTGGCATGCCCACGGGCGTGGCGCCCACGGAGCCCAGCATCTTGGTGATCTGCCGCGTGGGGCCGCGCACCTTCATGCCGCGCAGGTCGGCCACGCTCCTGATCTGCTTGGTGGCCGAATGGAACATGCCCGGGCCGTGCACGTGCAGGGCGATGACATGGGTCTCCTTGAACTCGTCGGGCGCCTGGGTCTGCACGTACTCCCAGTAGGCCTTGGATGTGGCCTCGGCGTTGTTCATCATGAACGGCAGCTCAAAGGCCTCCACGCGCGGGAAGCGCCCTGCCGTGTTGCCCGGCAGTGTCCAGACGATGTCCACCACGCCGTCGCGGGCCTGGTCGTACAGCTGCACAGGGGTGCCGCCCAGCTGCATGGCCGGGTAGCCCTCGAACTTGATTCGACCGCCCGAGTCCTTCTCCACCTTCTCCATCCAGGGCTTGTGCATGGTCAGCCAGACGTTGGACATCGGCGCCATGAAGGTGTGGAACTTCAGGGTCACGGTCTGCTGGGCCAGGCCCGACAGGTGGGGGGCACCCAGCACGGCCGCTGCCGCGGTGCCCTGGACGAATTGACGACGCTTCATGAAAAAGTCTCCTTGTGAAGAACAAGCCGGAGGAACCGCGCACTGTAAGGACTGCACGGCGCGGGAACAAGACGAGTTTCCCTGATCAAGGCACGGGCACTCAACTGATGTACTTCACCAGGAAAAGGGAAATGGGCGGGAAGAACAGCAGCAGCAGGGTGCGCAGGGTGTCGCTGATCAGGAACGGCATCACGCCGCGGTAGCTCTCGGCAATGGGTACGTCCTTGGCGAGGGAATTGACCACGTAGACGTTCAGACCCACGGGCGGAGCGAGCATGCCGAAGCCGACCGTCATCAGCACCATGATGCCGAACCAGATGGCCACGCTCTCCTTGGGCATGCCGAAGTCCAGTCCGATCACCATGGGGAAGAAGATGGGGATGGTCAACAAGAGCATGGACAACTCGTCCATCACCGCACCCAGCACCACGTAGAACAGCAGGATCGCACCCACCACCGCCAGCGGCGCCAGGCCCCAGCCTTGTACCACGGCCGCTAACTGCCCAGGCACCTGGGTGAGCGCCAGCGCAGAGTTCATCAGGTCCGCGCCCAGGAAGATCATGAAGATCATGGCTGAGGCCTCTGCCGTGGCATAGAAGCACTGCTTGAACTTGGCCCAGGTGATCTCGCGCTTGAGTAGCGCCGCGATGAAGGTGGCCGCAGCACCCACCGCCGCGCCCTCGGTGGGGGTGAACTTGCCCGTGTAGATGCCACCGAAGACGATGAGGAAGACGATGGCGATCGGACCGATGCCCCACAGCGCAGAGAGCGTTAGACGAGGCGCTTCGTCCTTCTCGGGCGCCTGAGCGGGTACCAGTCGCACGTAGATGGCGATGGCCACCATGTAACCCAGCATGGCGATGATGCCGGGCACCATGGCCGCGGCAAACAGCTTGGCGATGTTCTGCTCGGCCAGGATGGCATAGATGACCAGGGGCACGCTGGGCGGGATGAGGATGCCCAAGGTGCCGCCCGCGGCCAGGGTGCCGGTGGCCAGGCGCCCCGAGTAACCGTGGCGGCGCATCTCGGGCAGGGCCACCGAGGTGATGGTGGCCGCCGTGGCCACCGACGATCCGCAGATGGCGCCGAAGGCCGCGCAGGCCAGCACGCCGGCCATGGCCAGACCCCCGCGGAACCGCCCCATCACGGCCGCCGCAAACTCGAACAGCGCCTTGCTGATGCCGCCCTGGGTGGCGAAGTTACCCATCAGGATGAACAGCGGGATGACGCTCAGGTCGTAACTCGCGAACCGGGCAAAGGCCTGGGTGTTGAGGAAGTTGGCCAGCGGCAGCCAGCCGGCCTGCGCCACGTAGCCCACCGCACCGGCGGCGAACATGGCAATCGAGATGGGGGTGCGCACAGCCATCAGCACCAGCATGATGCCGAAGATGGTCACGGTCAGGGCGATGGGGCTCATGCTGCGTGCTCCTGGCCAAAGCCGCGGAAGGCCTGCGCCAGGCCGATCACGGCCGTGAGTGCAAGCGGCGGCACCATGAAGGCGTAGACGATCCACTCGGGAAAGCCCAGCATCATCGAGCCCGAGCCGCTCTTCCAGGCACTGATGCCCCCGATGCCCGAGCGCCAGGCGAGCAGGCCCATGCACACCGCCAGCACCAGCGCCCCCAGCCGATCCAGGAACTGCGTGGTGCGCTCTGAGGCCTTGGCGGTGAAGAAGTCCACGATGATGTTGGCGCGCCGCACCTGGCACCAGGGCATGAACAGGGCGATGGCCGCGCCAGCCGCCGAGCCGGAAAGCTCGAAGTCACCCACGATGGTCCACCCGGTGGTGTTGCGGCCGATGAGGCTCACGCAGGTCATGAGCGTGATGCCCGTGAGCAGCACGCCGGCCAGCACCGCGCAGGCCTTGGCCAGGGTTTCGAGGATCTTCAAGAGGGCATCTCCTGTTGGTGTAGTCAGACCGGCCACCCGGTCAGAGGCGGCCGAAGTACTCGCGCCGGTCCCACTCGACCTTGTCGGCGGCGGCCTCGTGGCGCGAGACCTCGCTGGACTTCAGGCGCCTGTACCAGTCGACGACGTCCCCGCCCAGACCGCAGCGGAGGGCGCTGTCCGCGTCCAGGGCGTTCAGGGCCTCGGCCAGGGTCCGGGGCAGGGCCTGCGCCTGCGCGCCATACGGGGCCTCGGTGGCCGGCGGGGGCTGCAAGGCGCGCTGCAGGCCATCGAGCCCGGCGTACACGTGCCCAGCCATGGTGAGGTAGGGATTGGCCGAGGGTTCGCCCAGGCGGTTCTCGATCCGGGTGGCGCCGTCGCCCGCCCCGCCCACCACGCGCAACAGGGCGCCACGGTTGTCGCGCCCCCACAGCACCGACTGCGGCGCCAACGCGTTCGGCCGGAAGCGGCCGTAGGCGTTGACCGTGGGCACGCACAGGGCGGCCAGGGCCGGCGCGTGGGCCAGCAGGCCTGCCAGCCACTGCGCCCCCACGGCTGACAGGGTGTGCTCCGCATCCAATGCCGTGCTGGCGGGCGCAGGCTCGTCCCGGACGAAGGCGTTGCGGCCCGTGGCCTGCTCCACCAGGCTGTGATGCAGGTGCCAGCCGCTGGACATGATGTTCGGAAAAGGCGGCCGGCATACGAAGCTGGCGTGGTAGCCGGCCCGGCGCAGGGCCTGGCGCACGCCGTTGCGAAACAGCACCATCGCGTCTGCGGCGACCAGCGCGTCCATGACATCGAACACAGCCTCGAACTGGCTGGGCCCCAGCTCGATCTCCAGCGAGCGCAACGGCAGGCCCAGCCCCTGGGCCGTGGCCTGCACGATGCGCAGCGCCTCGTCCGCCTGGTCGCCCCACTCTTCGCTCAGCAGGTGGTAGCCCGGGTGCAGCATCTGCACCTGCGGGGGCTCATGCGGCCAGGCGGCTTCTGCGGGGTCAAGCCGGGGGTCGGTGATGCGGTAGATGTGGAACTCCACCTCCAGCCCGCAACGCAGCCCGTAGCCGGCCTCGCCCAGCGCCTGCAGCGCACGCTGCAGCACCCGCCGGGTGTCAAAGGGCACCGGGCGGCCGTCCGCGAACCAGGCCTGCGCCAGCAGGGCGCCCGTGTTCGGGGCCCAGGGCAAGGTGTGAAAGCTGGCCGGGTCAGGCAGCAGCATCAGGTTGCCGGCGAACTCGAAGCCCGGCAACTGGTCCTTCACCGCGGCGTCGAACACCGGCCAGGCCGTGCGGTCGGAGGTGTCCTTCAGCAGCATGGTGCCCACCAGGCCCACGCCGTTGTCCAGCGCGTCCTGCAGCGCCTGCACCATCAGGGTCTTGCCACGCATCACGCCATGGGTGTCGCACCAGCCGATGCGCACACGCTGCAAGCCGAGCGCGCGCACAGCGCGCAGCACCTCCTGCACGGCGGCCTCGCGTCCCGGGTCACCGGGGCGCGGCGGGTCCGCCAGGCCGCATCGGGACGCGAAGGTGCTCATCGCGGCTTTGCGCCAGGAAAAAGCGGGCGGGCTGTGCAGGACATTCGCTCACTCTAAGGTGAGCGGCGGGCCGGCGCCATCGTGGCAACTACGGTGATCACGAAGCGCGGCTTCACAGGTCCGCCAGCGCGCAGGCCACCAGCGCCTCCACGCGCGGCCGGTCGCCCAGTTCCTGGGCCAGCAGCACGGCGAGCTTGGTGAGCATCAGCTCCGACCGGCCGGGCGGGGCCTGGTCGATGGCCTCGGCCAGCAGGTCGTAGACGCTTTCAAGGTCGGACAGGGTCAGGCCGGGCATGGCAATCCTTGGAAGGTGGATGAACGACCAGCGGGGCCCCGTCCGCACGGGCGGAACAGGGATACAGGGGTCTGCGCAGTCGGTTCATGTCGCATGGCCCAGCGCCCGACGAAGCGCCGCCTGCAGCCGGGGCGGCGTGAGCGCCAGCCAGCGCGCGCACACGTGTTGGTCGGGCCGCACCAGCAAGGCCGAGCCCGTGCCCCGCAACCCCAGCGCCTGTCCCAAAGCCCCTGGCACCACGAGCACCTGCACAGCGGCCGGGTCCGGCCCGTCAGGCCAGGGGACGAGCGTGGCCTCGTCATCGACGATCAGCGAGAAGCGCCCCGCGCCATCGCCGCACAGCCGATCGAGCAGAAAACCGTTGCCCCAGCGGAGGTTGGGCAGCGGTGCACCGTTGACCGGTCCGGCGGCAAAGCCCGCACGGTCGTCATCACCAGCGTTCAGGGGCGTGTCCAGGTAGTCGTGCGGGCGCGAGGTGCGCCAGTGGTACAGCGGCCGCACGAAATCCTGTGTGAGCGACAGCGACAGCACCGCGTCGCGCAGCAGCCGAAAGCCGCGCGTGGGCGGCGTCATGAAGCGCGTGCTCTTGCCAGCCTCCTGCACGATCTCGCGGGCGGCGGCCACACGCTCGTGGCTGTAGCTGGGCATGAGCGCGGGGCCCGCGCGGCCCTGCACCGTGGCGGCCAGCTTCCAGGCCAGGTTCTGTGCGTCCTGCAGCCCGGTGTTGGCACCCCGCACGCCGAAGATGGGCAGCAGGTGCGCCGCGTCACCGGCAAAGGCGATGCGGCCATGCACGTACTGCGGCAGGGTGAGCGCGCGGGCGGAATACACCGAGCTCCAGTCCATCTCCCACGGCACGCCGGCGTGCCCGATCATCGCCAGTTGGGCGTCGATGCGCGCCTTCAGCGAGGCCGGCTCCAGCGCCTGCTCGGGCGTCTCGTCAAGCGGCAGCTGGTAATCGATACGCCACATGGCATCGGGCTGCCGGTGCATCAGCACGGTATTGCCCGGATTCCACGGCGGATCGAAGAAAGCCAGGCGCTCGGTGGGCAGCGGCAGGTCGATACGGATGTCGGCGATGACGAAGCGGCCCTCGTAGGCCGCCCCTTCAAGCTTCAGGTCGCAGGCCGCGCGCAGCACCGAGCGGGCGCCGTCGGCGGCCACCACCCAGGGCGCGCGCTGCACGTAGGCTTCCGTGGGCGTGTCGATCTCCAGCGTCACGCCCGCAGCCGCGTCCGCATCGCCCGACCCCGGGTCGTGGGCCAGCAGACGCGTCACCTTGTGCCCCCACCGCACCTGCGCGTGCGGAAACGCCACCAGCGCGTCCAGCAGGTACTCCTCGACGTAGGGCTGCTGCAGGTTGGTCATGGGGAAGAAGCGGTCGTCGTCGCGGTGCGGCGCCTCCATGCGAAACACGCGTTGGCCGCGGTAGAACGAGTTGCCGAAGCGCCAGGGCAGGCCCTTGGCCGTGATGCGCTCGGCCACGCCCGCCTGCTGCAGGATCTCCATCGAACGGCGGGTGAAGACGATGGCCCGGCTGCCTTCGCTGACCTGCAGCTCGCTTTCCAGCACGGCCACCCGCAGGCCTTGCCGGGCCAAACCGAGGGCCGTGACCAGCCCGATGGGGCCGGCCCCCACCACCAGCACCTGCAGGTCCGGGTCCGCCACGGCCGGCGAAGGCGCATGCACCCGGTAGCCGTAGTAGATCGACGGCCTGGGATCGGCTGTGGGCTGGTGCATGGCGCGAGCGATGAAGGGGAGGAGGGCCAGCAGGAAGGCGGTTTTTAGTAAGTATTCTGACGATCAGAATAATGATATTCTGCGATTTTTCGGCTAGGGCAATCCCTGACATGGCTGATGCACGCGACCCCGCAGTCCCCGACATCGAAGCCCAGCCCGGGCACTTGATCCGCAGGCTGCAGCAATTCGCGGTGGCCCTGTTCATGGAAGAGACGCAGGGCCTGGACCTGACGCCGGTGCAGTTCGCCGCCTTGGCTGCTGCGCAGCGCCAGCCCGGCATGGACCAACGCACCCTGGCGGCCACGATCGGGTTCGACACCTCCACCACGGGCGGCGTGATCGACCGGCTGGAAAGTCGCGGCCTCATCCAGCGCAATACATCGCCGGACGACCGACGTGTGAGGCTGATCAATCTCACGGCCGAGGGCGCGCACATGCTCAGTGCCGTGACCCCTGGCATGCTCACCGCGCAACAACGCATCCTGGATCCCCTGCCGCAGGCGCAGCGGCGTTCCTTCATGGGCATGCTGGAGCGCTTGGTACGCGCTCATCAGGATGGACGGCCCGGCGCGAGCTGAAACGCTGCAGGCTTGGGATATTCTGAGCACGAGCACCCTGCGCCCGGCGCCGCCGCGCCGGCCTCCACTCCCTCATCGCTGAGCCCCCTATGCAACTGAGCTTCCTCGGCGCGGCCGACACCGTCACCGGCTCACGCCATTTGGTGGAACTGGGCGGGCAGCGCGTGCTGCTGGACTGCGGGCTGTACCAGGGCTTCAAGGTGTTCCGTGAACGCAACTGGCAGCCGCCCTCGAACCAGCTGCTGGCAGCCGACGCCGTGGTGCTCAGCCACGCGCACCTGGACCACTGCGGTTGGCTGCCGGTGCTGGTGAAGGCCGGGTGGCGGGGCCGCGTGATCGCCTCGCCGGCCACACGCGACCTGGCCGAGGTGCTGTTGCTGGACAGTGCCCACCTGCAGGAAGAGGATGCCCGGCGCGCCAACCGCTACGGTTATTCGCGGCACGAGAAGGCGCTGCCGCTGTACACCCGGGCCGACGCGCTGAAGGCCATCGCACGCATCGACACGCTCGAACCCGGGCAGGGTCGTCGCCTGGGTCAGGTAGAACTCGGATTGAGCCCCATCGGTCACCTGCTGGGCGCCTGCGCCGTCACCCTGACCCATGGCAAGGAGCGGCTGGTGTATTCAGGCGACATCGGGCGCCAGCAGGACCTGCTGATGCCCCCGCCGCAGAAGCTCACCCGCGCGGACGTGCTGCTGGTGGAATCGACCTATGGCAACCGCCGACACCCGACGGAAGACTCTGCGGCCCGGCTGGCCGCTGTGATCCGCGACACCGTGGCACACGGGGGCTCGGTGCTGCTGCCCAGTTTTGCCGTGGGCCGCGCACAGGCCCTGCTGCTGGTGCTGCAGCGCCTGAAGACGGCAGGCGCGATTCCGCGCGACCTGCCGGTGTTTCTGGACAGCCCCATGGCCACGCAGGCCACCGAGTTGTACCTGCGCCACCGCGGCCTCATGCGCATCAGCGCCAGCGAAGCCCGCAACCTGCTGCAGGGCGTACGCGTGACCGCCACGGCGCAGGCGTCCATGCGCCTGTCCACCCTGCGCTATCCCTGCGTGATCGTCTCGGCCAGCGGCATGGCCACCGGCGGGCGCGTGCTGCACCATCTGAAGGCGATGGCACCGCAGGCCCGGCACCACATCGTGTTCGCGGGCTTTCAGGTGGCGGGCAGCCGGGGGGCCCGCCTGGTGGGCGGCGAAACCGAGGTGAAGATCCACGGCGAGTACGTGCCCGTGCGCGCCACGGTGTCGCACCTGGAAGGGTTCTCTGGGCACGCCGACAGCGAAGAACTCATGGGCTGGCTGCGCGGCTTTCGAAAGCCTCCGCGCCAGACCTATGTGGTGCACGGCGACCCCGAAGCCAGCGATGCGCTGCGCCTGCGCATCCAGGAGGAACTGGGCTGGTCGGTGCACGTGGCCTCCCACGGGGCCACCGTGCAGGCCTGAGACGACAAGGCCGGCATGGTGCCGGCCTTGATGGATTGAAGCGACAAGGCCGGCATGGTGCCGGCCTTGCAGAGCGAACGCAGGAAGATGCCGTGAGCAGCGATCAGGCCGCCGGCTTCTCAGCGACCTTCTTGGCCGGCTTCTTGGCGACCTTCTTGGTGTTCTTCTTGACCGCCTTCTTTTCGGACTTCTTGTCTGCCTTCTTCTCGGCCTTCTTTTCGGCTTTCTTTTCTGCCGCAGCCGGTGCAGGTGCCGCAGCAGGTGCTGGGGCGGGCGCTGCTGGCGCGGCGGCCTGGGCGAAAGCACCCGCGCTGAAGGCAGCGGCGGCGAACAAGGCGATGATGGACTTCATGGGGAACCCTTCCGATGTGGACAGCCCCAACACAGGACCGTGTGTGCTTTCAACGCGCCACCACAAGCATCGTTGACGTTGAGTAGTGTCCCCGAACTCGGCGACACCGAACTTACACAAAGACGCCCTGGCGCATCCACTTGGTGGCCACCCATTTCTCCCCGGCCAACACGGGCGCTCCGCCATGCAGTGTCTTGGTGATGGCATGGGGTCGGTCGTAGCTGAAGAAGACGGCGCTGCCACGCACCGGTGCCACGTCCAGCCCGGCATCCGGAAACACGGTGGCACCGCCGCGCTCTGGGGTGTTCAGGTACATCACCAGGGTGCCCACACGCTGGCCGCCGCGTTCCAGGATCTTGGGCGTGCCCGGCTGGGCCGGGTCGAAGTAATCGTTGTGCGGCTTGTACTGGGCCCCAGGCCGGTAGCGCAGGATCTGCAGGCCCTCGCCCCGGTCCAGCGGCCAGTTCAGCAGCTGGGCGATACGGCGCTCGATGCGGTCGATGAGCGGTGTCTCGCCGCGTTCGAAGAACATGCCATCGCTCGTGCGTGCGGCGTGCACCTCGCTGCCGCCGGTGGCCGTGTCCACGGTCTCGGAGCGGGCCAGGCGCGGCGCGGCCTGCGCCATCAACTCCTCGCACTCCTGGTCGGTGAGCAGGTGGCCGAAGATCACCACGCGCGGCAGGCGCAGCGACATCACCACCTCCACCGGGTGCCCGTCGACCACGATGACGTTGGCACCCTCCTGCAGACGCGGCTCCGGCACGCTGGAGCCGCCCGGCACCGGCTCGCGCAGGCTGGCCAGGTGGCCCCGCAGCGTCTGCTCCAGCGCGTCAAGGGCCACCTCCTCGTCCCAGCCGCTGGCCACCATGGCCTTGACCACGTCTTCGGGCACGCAGCCGGCTTCAGCCTGCGCGATGATCCAGCGACGCAGTTCGGGCGTCACCTGCTGTATGTGGGTGGAGGTGGAGGTGGACATGTCGACTCCTGGGGCAAGGCCTCTGGCTGCGCGGCTCAATCCGCCAGGCGGCGCCGGAAGACCAGACGATCGTCGGTGCTGAGGCCGGCGTCCAGCGCATAGCCTTCGGCGTCAAAGGCGCGCAGCGCCTGGGGGCTGCGCGCCTTGTGCTCGATGGCCCAGCGACACATGAGGCCGCGAGCACGCTTGGCGAAGAAGCTGATGGTCTTGTACTGGCCGCCCTTCCAGTCCTCGAACTGGCAGTCCACGACACGGGCCTGCAGGGCCGGGCGCAGCGCCACCTTGGCATATTCCTGCGAGGCCAGGTTGATGACGGTGGGCGACTTGTCCTGCGCCAGGCGCTCATTGAGGTACGCGGCCACGGTGTCGCCCCAGAAGGCGTACAGGTCCTTGCCACGGGCGTTGGCCAGGCCCGTGCCCATCTCCAGACGGTAAGGCTGCAGACGGTCCAGCGGGCGCAGGGCGCCGTACAGGCCGGACAGGATGACCACGTGTTCCTGGGCCCAGGCCAGATCGGCTGTGCTCAGGGTGTTGGCGTCCAAACCTTCGTAGACATCCCCGTTGAAGGCCAGCACCGCGGGCTTGCTGTTGTCAGGCGTGGCCTGCGGCTGCCAGGCGGCGTAGCGGCCCACGTTCAAGGTGGCCAGCGCATCGGACAGCTCCATGAGCGAAGCCACCTGCGCTGGCGTCTTGTGCCGCAGCAGGTCGATCAACTCGGCCGCCCGTTGGGTGAACAGCGGATCGGTGGCCTTCTTCCCGATGGCTGAGCGCACCGGGGTGTCGTAATCCAGGGTCTTGGCGGGGGACAACAGGAACAGCATGGTGGCAGTCGGGGTGGTGCGGCTCAGGCCTGGGCGGAGGACGCACAGATTGTGGCGCGCGGCGGACCCCCTGTGGTGACGAGGCCTCAGCGGAAATCCCGGCTGCGGGTGGCCAGGCCGGCCAGCAAGGCGGAGTGGTCTTCCAGACGCCGGGCCACCAGGTGGCGCACCTCGCCCTCGCACTGCCACACGCCATAGACGGTGAGCAGGCGGCTGGCCAGCAAAGGCTGGCGCTGGGCCTGGGCCACTGCGGGCCAGACGATGACATTGACGTGGCCGGTTTCGTCCTCCAGCGTGACGAAGACCACGCCCTTGGCGGTCTCCGGCCGCTGGCGGTGGGTGACCAGGCCGCTGGCGCGCGCCAGCCGGCCGTGGGGATAGCCGCGCAGCACGGCCGCGGGCTGCACCTTGAAGCCGCTGAGCGTGGGCCGCAGCAGGCCCACGGGGTGCGCCTTGAGCGACAGGCCGGTGGCCCGGTAGTCGGCCAGCGTGTCCAGGCGCAGCTCGGGTGTGTCCAGCGAGGCCGGGGCCTCGTGCGTGCGGGTGCTCTGCAAGAGCGCCGTGGCCCGGGTGTCCACGCCCGCCACGGCCCAGGCGGCCTGGTGTCGGTGGCCGCTCAGGCCCGCCAGCGCATCACCCTGCGCCAGCAACTGCAGTTCGCGCGCGTCCAGGGCCGCGCGGCGCGCCAGGTCTTCCGGGCTGTCGAACGGACGAAAGCCCGGCTCACCGGGCCGTCCACCACGCGCCTGCTCGATGCGCCAGGCTGCGGCCTCGGGCAGCCCCAGCAGGCGGCTCAGACCCAGGCGCACCGGGTGCAGGCCAGAAGAGGCCTGTGCACCGTCACCCCTGCCCTGGTCACCCCCCTCCAGCCCGGCGTGGCTCGGGTCCTCAGGGCGCCTCTCCAAACCTGTCTCCCACGCGCTGCAGTGAACATCCACCGGGCGCACCTCCACCCCATGCGCCTGGGCGTCGCGCACCAGTTGGGCGGGGGCATAAAAACCCATGGGCTGGCTGTTGAGCAGTGCGGCGAGGAAGGCGTCCGGGTGGTGGCACTTGATCCAGGCGCTGGCGTAGACCAGCAGCGCGAAGCTGGCGGCGTGGCTCTCCGGAAAGCCGTACTCGCCGAAGCCCTCAATCTGCCGGAAGATGGCCTCGGCGTAGTCCTGCGAGTAGCCCTTGGCGACCATGCGGCCCACCAGGCGCTCGTGGAAGGGACCGAGCCCGCCCTTGCGCTTCCAGGCGGCCATGGCGCGGCGCAGTTGGTCGGCCTCGCCGGGCGTGAAGTCAGCCGCCAGGATGGCCAGTTGCATCACCTGCTCCTGAAAGATGGGCACGCCCAGGGTGCGCTCCAGGGCCTGGCGCACCTCGTCGCTGGGGTAGGTGACGGGCTCCTCACCATTGCGCCGCCGCAAGTAGGGGTGGACCATGCCGCCCTGGATGGGCCCGGGCCGCACGATGGCCACCTCGATCACCAGGTCGTAGAAAGTCTGCGGCTTCAGGCGCGGCAGCATGCTCATCTGGGCGCGGCTCTCCACCTGGAACACACCCACGCTGTCGCCGCGCGAAAGCATGGCGTAGGTAGCGGCGTCCTCGGGCGGGATGTCCTGCAGGCGGAAGGCGGGCAGCGCAGGGGCGGCGGGCTGGGCTCCGAGGAGCGACAGCGGCGGCACCCCTGCGCCCTGCTTGAAAGCCACCAGCGTCAGCGCGCGGCGCAGGGCACTCAGCATGCCCAGCGCCAGGATGTCTACCTTGATCAGGCCCAGGGCGTCCAGGTCGTCCTTGTCCCACTGGATGACGCTGCGGCCTTCCATGGCCGCGTTCTCCACCGGCACGAGTTGCGACAGGTCGTCGCGCGCGATGACAAAGCCGCCCGGGTGCTGGCTCAGGTGGCGCGGAAAGCCGATCAGCGCCTCGGTCAGCTCCAGCCACAGGCGGCACAGCGGCGTATCGGGGTCGAAGCCGTTCTCGCGCAGGCGCTCGGGGTCCAGGCGGCGGCCGGCCGGCGTGCCGCGGTCGACGATCCAGGACATGGACTTGGCCACCGCGTCGATGCGGTCCGGATCCAGCCCCAGGGCGCGGCCCACGTCGCGCAGGGCCGAGCGCGGGCGGTAGCTGATGACCACGGCCGTGAGCGCGGCGCGGTGGCGGCCGTACTTGCGGTAGAGGTACTGGATGACCTCTTCGCGGCGCTGGTGCTCGAAGTCGATGTCGATGTCCGGCGGCTCGTTGCGCTCGGCGCTGATGAAGCGCTCGAACAGCACGCTCATGCGCGCCGGGTCCACCTCGGTGACGTGCAGGCAGTAGCACACGGCCGAGTTGGCCGCGCTGCCCCGGCCCTGGCACAAGATGCCCTGCCCCCGCGCCCAGGTGGCGATGTCGGCCACGGTGAGGAAGTAAGGCTCGTACTTCAGCTGCGCGATGAGGGCCAGTTCGTGCTCGATGGTGGCGCGCACCGTCGGCGGTACGCCACCGGGAAAACGCTTGAGCGCCCCCTCCTCGGTCAGCACCCGCAGCCAGCTCGTGGGGGTGTGGCCGTCAGGCACGATCTCCTGCGGGTACTCGTAGCGCAGCTCGTCCAGCGAGAAGGCGCACTGCCCCGCCAGCGCCACCGTGGCGGCCAGGGCCTCGGGCGGGTACAGGGCGGTGAGGCGGGCGCGCGAGCGCAGGTGAGCCTCGGCATTGGGAGCCAGGCCGTAGCCGCAGGCGGCCAGGGGGCGCTTCAGGCGCGTGGCCGTCAGCACGTCCTGCAGCGGCTTGCGCGAGCGGGCGTGCATGAGCACGTCGCCCGAGGCCACCACGGTCAGCCCGCTGGCCTGCACCACCTGGGCCACCGTGTCCTGCAGCAGATCGTCGTGCGGACCCAGCAGGCGCTCCAGGGCGATGAAGGCGCGCTCCGTGCCGAACCAGGTCTTGAGCCACATGGCGTGGGCGAACACGGTCTCGAAGGGCTGCAGCGGATGCGGCACCAGCAGCGCCGCGCAGCCCGGCAGGCCGGCCAGCATGGGCGCGCGGGGCGACTTGCCTTCCACGTCGGCCGCAAAGGCCCGGTAAGCGCCCTTGCCGGCCCGCCGGCGCGCCAGCGTGATCCAGTGCGACAGGTTGCCGTAGCCGCGGCGCGACTGCGCCAGCAGCACGAGGCGCGGCAACGTGTGGCAGGGGTCCAGGGCTTGGCCGCAGCCGGCGGCGTGCAGCCCCTCGTCCTGGGGCGAAGGCGTCTGTGGGCCCGACGGGGGTGAGAGCTGCATCTGCGCCCCCACGATCAGGTGCAGGCCGACACGCCGGGCCTCGGCATGGGCGCGCACCACACCGGCCAGTGAACATTCGTCGGTCAGGGCCAGAGCGGCATAGCCCAGCGCGTGGGCGCGCTGCACCAGTTCCTCCGGGTGCGAGGCCCCGGTGAGGAAGCTGAAGTTGCTGCGGCAGTGCAGCTCGGCGTAGGCGGCGGGCATGGGAGCAGACGGTGGTCCGATGCCTGAGGATACTGTTTTTTATTACAGTACCCGGACAGCAACACAGCCGACTGAAAGCCGACAGGAGGAGCAGGCTGACGTTATGCTCGCGCCCCCCACCGCCATGGCCAGCATCCACATCACCGACATCGAAAGCGCCATCAACCATTGGCGCGAACGCTCGCCCTCAGCCGACGGGGTGACGGCTTGCGCCGAGGTGCGCGCCCTGGCCGAGGTGTATGCCCTGCTGGTGTACTACCGCGAGACCGAGTGCGACGAGGCCACCATGCCGGCCAAGGCCCGCCAGGCCTGGCTGCAGTGGTACGCCACCACGCCCGACGCCCCCTGCATCGCGATCTGCTCCACCAGCCAGGGCGACGCGGAATGCAAGGGCTGCGGGCGCACGTTTGACGAGGTGCAGCACTGGACGGCCTACAGCCCCGGACAGAAGCGCACCGTGTGGCGCCGCATCGTCCAGGAGAACCGCGCCTGGCGCTTCAACCGTTATGCCGAGCGCGCCCAGAAAGCCACCGGCATCGACCACCCGGCGCCACAGACGCTGGAGCCCCAGGCCGCGTCGGAGAAGGCTTGAGCGAAGGGGTGAACCCCACCCCTGATCAAAGCCCGGTCACGGCCCGGGACCAGGGCTCACTGGCCGACAGCGCACGGCGCATCGCTCACCTCGCCTGGCCGGTGCTGATCGGCCAGCTGTCGGTGCTGGCCTTCAGCACCATCGACACGCTGCTGGTGGCCCGCTACGCCGCGGTGGATCTGGCGGCGCTGGCCATCGGTGCCTCGGCCTACCTCACCGTGTTCATCGGCTTCATGGGCGTGGTGATGGCCATCAGCCCCATCGTGGGCCAACTCTTCGGCGCGGGCCAGCACGCCCAAGCGGGCCGGCAGGCGCACCAGGCCGCGTGGGTGGCGTTGGGGCTGTCGGTGGCGGGCAGTCTCCTGCTGGCCTTCCCCTATCCCTTCCTGGCGCTGTCAAAAGCCACACCCGAAGTGGCCGAGAAGGTGCGCGGCTACCTGCTGGTGCTGGCCTTCTCGCTGCCAGCGTCACTCATGTTCACGGTGTACCGCGGCTTCAACACCGCGGTGTCGCGCCCCAAGGCGGTGATGCTGATCCAGGTGACGGGCCTGGCGCTGAAGGTGCCGCTGTCGGTGGCCCTGGTGTGGGGCGTGCCGGCGCTGGGCATCCCGCCGTTGGGGGTGCTCGGTTGTGCCATCGCCACCGGCCTGGCGATGTGGACGCAGGCGCTGATCGCCTGGCTGGTGCTGCGACGCGACCCTTTCTATGCTCCCTTCGAGCTGCACAGCCGCGGCCTGGACGCGCCCGAGCGCAAGTCGCTGGGCGCCCACCTGCGCCTGGGCCTGCCCATGGGGGCCGCCATCCTGATCGAGGTCAGCGGCTTCAGCTTCATGGCGATCTTCATCGCCCGGCTGGGCACCACGCCCGTGGCCGGCCACCAGATCGCCATGAACCTGGTGACGCTGATGTTCATGGTGCCGCTGGCCATCGCCAGCGCCTGCACCACGCTGGTGTCGCAGCGCGTGGGCGCACGCGATGCGCTGGGGGCCCGCCGCCTGGCCTGGCACGGGCTGGCGCTGGGCTGCGCGGTGGCCGCGCTGCTGGGCGGCGGCGTGTCGCTGTTGGACAGCACCATCGTCAGCCTGTACACCAACGACGCTGCCGTGGCAGCTGCGGCGCTGCCGCTCATCGCGTGGGTGGCGCTGTTCCACTTCGTCGACGCGGCGCAAACGGTGGCCGCCTTTGTGCTGCGCGCCTGGCGCATCGCCACCGTGCCGCTGGTGGTGTACGCCCTAGCGCTGTGGGGCATCGGGCTGGGCGGTGGCTTCGTGCTGGCCTTCAACCTGACGGGCGCGGTTCCCGCGTCCCTGCAGGGCGCTCGGGGGTTCTGGATGAGCGCCACTGCCGGCCTGGTGGTGGCGGCGGTGGCGCTGTGCGCCTACATGGCCTGGGTGCTGCGGCGGATGTCGCGCGAGGCCGGCGTCGTACCGGGTGTCACACCGGCAGCGTCAGGCTGAAGCAACTGCCACCGCCCTCGCGCGGCTCGCAGCGCACCTGTCCGCCGTGGCGCGTGGCAATCTGCCGCACGAGTGACAGGCCCAGGCCCACACCGCCCTCATGTTCCGCATGCCCGGGCAGGCGCAGGAAGGGCTCGAAGATGCGCTCACGCCAGGCTTCGGGCACGCCCGGCCCGCGGTCGCACACGCGCAGTTCCACCCACCCCGCTGGCGCAGCGCCCCGCACCACGACCTGCACGTCGTCGCCACCGTAGCGGCGCGCGTTCTCCAGCAGGTTGCGTACCGCCCGCCGCAGCAGGCGCTCATCACCCCGTACCGTCAGAGCACTCGCCGCAGCACCGCCACCATCGTGGCCTTGGCTCTCATCGCCCGCAGCTTCGACCGTGGCCTGAACCCTCGCGGCTTCCTCTGCGGCCAGCGCCAGCAGGTCCACCGGCACTTTTTGCAACGCGTCCTGGGCGGCGTCCAGCCGGCTGGCGAGCAACACCTCTTCGACCAGCGCGTCGAGCTCGGCGATGTTCGCGTGGATCTCCTGGCGCAGCCGTTCGCGCTGGGCTGGGGCAGCTTCCTCCAGCATCGAAACCGCCATCTTCAGGCGCGCCAGCGGCGAGCGCAGTTCGTGGCTGGCGTTGCCCAGCAGGCTCTGGTGCGAGCGCACCAGCGTCTCGACACGGGCCGCGGCCCGATTGAAGCTGGCGGCCACAGCGGCCACTTCGTCACGGCCGTCCTCGGCCACCCGCTGGTGCAGCGCCCCGGCGCCGAAGGCTTCCATGCCCTGCTTCAGCGCCTCCAGACGGCGGGTCAGGCGGCGCACCACAGGCCAGGCCCCCGCGGCCACGGCCAGGAACAACAGCACCACCAGGGCCAGCACCCCCGCGCCCTCGGACAAGACGCCCAGGCCCGGAAGGCCCGGCGGACCAAAGATGCGGGGCGCCTCCCACCAGGGGCCGGGCGGAAGGCCCTCCTTGACCATGCCGGACCGCTCACCCAAAGGTCCACCGGGGCGCCGTATGCCGCCAAAGCGGGCAATCCACAGCGTTCGGCCATCATCCAGCCGCACGGGCAGCCCTCGGCGCGCGATGGGCACCCCTTCCGCCTCGCGCCGCGCCCAGGACTCGGACACACCGATGCGCTGACCGGCCGCGTCGTCCAGGGCCATCGGAAGGCGCAGGCGCTGCGACCATTCGGACAAGGCGGCCACCTGCTGTTCAGGGGGCGCATGGGCCGGGGGCAACGAACGCTCCAGCAAGTCGGCCCAGGCCTCGGCGCGGCTGTGGGCCGCCGCTTCGAAACGCTCACGCTCCTGCGCCATGTGGCGCTGCACCAGCCAACCCGAAGCCAGCGCGAACAGGCTCAGCGCCGCCAGCACGGTGAGCCAGATGCGCAGGTACAGGGACTTCATGGCCGCGACAGGGCAGGGTGAGCAGTGCAGGCGAGGGCTGGAGGGATCGGGGCGTCAGTCAGCCAGCCTGATCAATCCTCGGTCTGGTCTTGCTTGCGGGCGAAGACGTAGCCCGTGCCGCGAACGGTGAGCACGCGCTGCGGGTGGCGCGGGTCGTCCTCGATCACGGCGCGGATGCGCGAGATGTGCACGTCGATGCTGCGGTCGAAGGCGTCCAGGGGGTGGCCCTTGAGCGCGTCCATGATCTGGTCGCGCGTCAACACGCGGCCGGCGGCGCGTGCCAGCACCACCAGCAGGTCGAACTGGTGGGCCGTGAGGTCGCAGGGCTGGCCGGCCAGCCGCGCCTGCCGGGCCGCGAGGTCGATCACCAGGCGGCCGAACTCCAGCTGGTCGTCGGGCGCAGCCTCGGGTGCTGCGCGGCGCAGCAAGGCCTTGAGCCGGGCCAGCAGTTCGCGCGGCTCGAAAGGCTTGGGCAGGTAGTCGTCGGCGCCAATCTCCAGGCCCACGATGCGGTCCATGGGCTCGCCGCGCGCCGTCAGCATCAGCAGCGGCAGGCGGCGGGTGCGCGGCTCGGCACGCAGCTCGCGCGTGAGGTCCAGGCCATCGCCGTCGGGCAGCATCAGGTCCAGCAGCAGGGCGTCGTAGCTGCCGTGGCGCAGCAGCTCGCGCCCAGCCTTGAGCGAGCCCGCGCTGTCCACCTCGAAACCGTGGCCGCGCAGGTAATCGCCCACCATGGTGGTCAGGCGGGTGTCGTCATCGATCAGCAGCAGGTGTGCAGACATGGCGGGTGTTCTTCCGTCAGGTGCGATGTTCGCAGACCGCGACCAGCAGGGCGGCCGGCCACAGGGTGAACACACGCAAAAGAGCCCCGGCAGCGGACCGCCGGGGCCAAGTCCCCCGTCAGGGGGCTCGAGGAGGAAAGGTCACAAGTCGGTCAGGCCTCAGGACTTGGGGGCCTCCAGGGCCCGGCGCTCGCGGTGGTGGCGCTCCATCATGTCGCCGCGCTGGGCCATGCGTTCGGAGAGTTGCTTGCGCTGCTCAGGCGTCAGCACACGGGCTGCGTCCACCATGGCCTGCATGCGGCGCTTGCTGGCCTGGTCATGCTGGGCCAGCATCTTCTGGCGAATCTGCTCCACCGCGCCGGCATCGATGTTGGGCTGGGCCATGGCGGCCATGAACTCACCGCGCAGGCCCTTGCCGGCCTCGCGCTGGGCCTGCAGGTCGGTGCGGGCGCCGTCCATGATCTTCTGGATCTGCGCGCGCTGCTCGGGCGTGGCCTTGACCAGGTCCAGCATGCGGCCGGACATCTTCATGCCCATGTCACCGCCCCCATGGTGGCCGCCCATCATGTGACTGCGGTGACCCTCATGGCTGCCCGGCCCGCCGGGCTGCATGGGCTGGGCGTGGACGGCCAGCGCGCTGAGCGCGGCACCGCCCACCAGCAAGCTGGAGACGAGAAGGCTGGAAAAAGAGCGCGTGCGCTGGGCGGGGGATTTCATGTCGACTCCTTGAGGAGGGTTGCAGGATGGAACGGATGTTGAGCGCCTTGCGTGTCGGGCACTTGCGGCAGCGGTAAAGATGTGTGAACGCCGTGGGCAGAATCTGCGCATGGACAACGTTCTGGACTGTGTGGTGGTGGGCGCTGGCGTGGTGGGCCTGGCGGTGGCGCGGGCCCTGGCGCTGGCCGGGCGCGAGGTGGTGGTGCTGGAGGCGGCCGAGGGCATCGGCACGGGCACCAGTTCGCGCAACAGCGAGGTCATCCACGCCGGCATCTACTACCCGAAGGGTTCGCTCAAGGCGCGGCTGTGCGTGCAAGGCAAACAGGCGCTGTACGCCTACTGTGCCGAGCGCGGCGTGCCCCACCGGCGCTGCGGCAAGCTCATCGTGGCCACCGAGGCTGCCCAACTCGCCACGCTGGCCGACATCCGGGCCAAGGCCGCCGCCAACGGCGTGGGCGACCTCACGCCCTTGAGCCGCCAGGAGGCGCAGGCCCTGGAGCCAGAGATCGAGTGCGTGGGCGCCCTGCTGTCGCCGTCCACCGGCATCATCGACTCGCACGCCTTCATGCTGGCGCTGCAAGGCGACGCCGAACATGCGGGCGCGGTGTTCGCCTTTTTCTCCCGCGTGGCGCGGGCCCGCGTGGTGGACGGCGGCTTCGAGATCGAGGTGCAGACGCTGGACCTTCAGCCGACTTCGACGGGCACCCCGGGCGCGGGCGCCAGCGGGACAGCAGGCAGCAGCGGCCATGAATCGGCTGAGTTCAGTTCCACCAGCATCTGGCACGCCCGCACCCTCGTCAACGCTGCCGGCCTGCATGCGCCCGACGTGGCGGCCCGCATCGAAGGCCTGGACGCCCGGCACGTGCCGCGCGCCCACTACGCCCGTGGCCACTACTTCACCCTGTCAGGCCGGCCGCGCTTCCAGCGCCTGATCTACCCCGTGCCGCAGCCCGGCGGCCTGGGCGTGCACCTGACGCTGGACCTGCAGGGCCAGGCCCGTTTCGGCCCGGACGTGCAGTGGGTGGACGGCATCGACTACACCGTGGACCCGCGTCGCGCCGACGCCTTCTACGCCGAGGTGCGACGCTACTGGCCGGCCCTGCCCGATGGTGCGCTGCAGCCCGGCTACGCCGGCATCCGCCCCAAGCTCGCCGGCCCAGAAGCCCCCAACCTGGACTTCCGCATCGACGGCCCGGCCCAGCACGGGGTGCCCGGGCTGGTCAACCTGCTGGGCATCGAGTCACCGGGGCTGACGGCTTCGCTGGCCATTGGGGAGGCGGTGGTGGAGGCCCTCCTCAAAAGCTAGAGCGGTGAGTATCAGACCACCACTGTCTGACCAGCGCCGTGATCGCATTTCACCAACGCCGTGCACTTGACCACAGGTTACGCAGCACCAACCACTGGAGTGTTCCCCAATGCTGAAGGCAACCTGTCTGTGCAACTCCGTGCGTTTCGAGATCCACGAGACGCCGTCTGAGCCCACTGCGTGCCACTGAACCCAGTGTCGAAAGCAGACCGGTCACTTCCTGGCCTCTGCCAATGTCCAGAAGGCGGCCATCAAGTTCCTGGCCGCCGAGACACTGAGCTGGTTTCAGTCATCGGAGAAGGTCAAGCGAGGCTTCTGCGCAAAGTGTGGCTCAACCTTGTTCTGGGAGCCCGTCTTCAGGGACTGGACCTCGGTCGCTCTGGGCTGTATCGAGGGCCCGACCGGGTTGAGCCTGGAGCGACACATCTTCGTCGCTGAGAAGGGCGACTACTACGCGCTGTCCGACGGATTGCCTCAGAACGAGCGTTGAGTACCCCCTGCGCAAGGTCTGGTCGATTGCGAACCCATGCCTCAGCCTGAACTCAGCCAGACCCGTGCGACAGAACGCTTGTAAACGTCACTTTTTTTGTATATACACTCATCGTGTGCGCATCTCTTATGATCCGGCCAAGCGAGAGTTGACTCTCAGCACCCGAGGGCTTGACTTCGAAGATGCGGCTCTGGTCTTTGTCGGTATGACCGTCGAGATCGAGGACAAGCGCAAGGACTATGGCGAGCGCAGGATGATCTGCTTCGGACTGCTGCAGGGTCGTCTGGTGGTCGTCGGATACACACCTCGTGGCTCGGTGCGCCACGTTTTCAGCATGAGAAAGGCCAACGATCGTGAGCAAGCCCGCCTCGCACCGTACTTTGAGCTCTGACCTCAAGCGCGTGGATGCACACGCAGTTCAACCCGAGGAATACGAGGAACTCCCGGAACTGACCGACGAGATGCTCGCCCGCGCAGTCTTCAAGAAGGCCGGACGGCCCAGGTCAGTCAACCCCCGTCAGATGATCAGCCTTCGACTGCCCCCGGAAGTGATCGCACGGTGGAAAGCCACCGGACCCGGCTGGCAAACCCGGATGGCGAAGCGGCTGGAGCGAATGCCTCTGCCTCGTGGCTCCCGTGCGCTCTGACGGCCCCTTCAACGAGCCAGCGCACTCCACGTTCACCCCACCACCTCCGCCTCCGCCTCGATCTCCACCAGATACCCGTCCCCCACCAGCGCGCCCACCTGCAGCAGGGTGTTGGCCGGGCGGATCTCGCCGAAGTAGCGGCCGTGCACGCGCGACACGGCCTCCCAGTCGGCCACGTTGCTGAGGTACACGCGGGTGCGCAGCACGTCTTCCAGCTTGCCGCCCAGCGCGGTGATGCTGGCGGCGATCTTGTCCAGGATGTAGACCGTCTGCGCGGCGGCGTCGCCCCGGCCCACCAGGCGGCCACTGCCATGCGTGGCAGTGGTGCCGCTGACCAGGATGCGCCGGCCGCTGCGCACGGCGCGTGCATAGCCGGCCAGGGGCTCCCAGACGCTGCCGCTGTCCACGCGCCAGCGCTCGGCGTGGCCGGGCACGGCCTGGCGCGGCCACACCGGCGGCAGGGCCGCGAGGTGGTGGCTCAGGTCGCCCGAGGCGGTGAGGAAAGGCGGGCGGCGGTACTCGTCGCCGCAGTCGCCGGGAATGCGTGTGGTGGCGGCAAAGGCCGTGTTCAGCAGGGCCCGGTCTTCATCGTCGAAGGCAAGGGCAAAGAGCTGCAGGTTGTCAGCGCGGTGCTCGCGCTCGCCTAGGCGCGCGCCCACGATCACGGCCGCCACCGCGGGCTGCTCCAGCACCCAGCGCGTGGCCACGTTGGCTACCGACACGCCGTGCTTGTGCGCCACCTGCCGGGCAGCGGCCAGCACCTGCTGCAGCGCGCCCCAGCCGCCGATGGCGCGGATGAATCGGTGGTACTTCATCTTGCTCCAGTCGGCCACCTCCTCGGGTTCGGGCGCGTCCACCCAGCGGTCGGTGAGGAAGCCGCCGCCCAGCGTGCCGTAGGCCAGCAGGCGCACGCCGTGCGCCAGGCACAAGGCGGACATCTCCTCGGTGGCCCGGCGGTCCAGCAGCGAGATGCAGACCTGGTTGCTGGCCACCGAGATGCCCTCGGCCAGCAGCACCCGCAGGTGGGCGGTGTCGAAGTTGGTCAGGCCCAGGTGGGCGATGAGGCCCTCCCCGCGCAGCCGCGCCAGCTCGCCCATGGCGTCCAGCCAGCCCGGGTGCTCGAAGGTCCACCAGTGGAATTGCATCAGGTCGATGCGCTCCACGCGCAGGCGCTGCAGCGCGCGCTGCACGCCCTCGCGCACCACGGCAGGCGTCATCGGCCCCGGCGGCGGGCACCACTTGGTGAAGGCCCGCACGCCCTGACCTTGTGGTGATGCCAGCAAGGTGCCGGTGATGACCTCGGCCGAGCCATAGTGGTCGGCCATGTCGAAGGCGTCGAAGCCGGCCGCGGCGTAGCCCGCCAGGTCGGCCGCACCCCGCTGCGGGTCCAGCAGGGTGCCGTCGCGCTCCATGTCGGCCACCTGCCACAGGCCGGTGACCACGCGGGGAATCTCCAGCCCCGGCGCCAGCAGGGTGCGTGCTGGTCGGTCGGGGCGGGTGCGTCGGTCGGGGCTCAACGCGGCAAGCGCGCCTGCACGGCCTGCACGTCCTCCATGGACATCTGGCCCACGGTGGTGACTTCGCCGTTGGTGATCTTCCAGGTGCGGAAGGGGCCGACGATGTCGCCGTTGCGGTCGAACTGCACCGGGCCGATCACGCCCACGTAGCGCACCGGCTTCTTCTCGCGGATGAGTTGCAGCGCGCGCGCAAAGCCCTGCGGGCCGGCATGCACCACTTCGCCGCCCGGATCGGTCACCTTGCGGATGGCGTCGCGGATGGCAGCCGCTTCGAACTTGCCGGCCTGCGCGATGGCCAGGCCCAGGATGGCGCCGGCATCGAAGGCACGGTCAGCCGCAGGTGCGCCGGCGTCAAAGCCGCCGCTCATGGCCGGGTAGGCGGAGGCGAAGAACTCGGTGGACGGGGTGCGCGTGGTGCCGGAAGACGTGCCGAAGGCGTTGTTCAGGAACTGCGGGCCGACGCCCTTGATGAAGTCGGCGGCGTTCATGCCGTCGTTGAGCAGGAAACGCTGCGGGCCGCCCTGCTGGATCCAGGTGCGCACGATGGTGGTGCCGTCACCGGGGTAGCCAATGAAGTACAACGCCGGCGGGTCGCTCTTGAGCGCATTCGTCACCTCGGCCGCGTACGACGGCTGCTGCGCGTTGTAGGGCGTCACGCTCAGGATCTTGCCGCCCAGGGCCTCGTAGGCCTTGCGGAACTCCGCCAGCATGTTCACGCCGAAGTCGTTGTTGACGTGGATGATGGTCAGGGCACGCATGCCCTGGTCCATGGCGTACTTGGCCGCGGCCGTGCCCTGCAGGGCGTCACTGGTGATGGTGCGGAAGAACCAGCCCTTGGTGGTGCCTTCGTTGGCCAGACGCGTGAGCGTCGGCGAGGTGGAGGCCGGGGAGATCTGCACCACGCCGGCCGGCGCGGTGACCGACGTCACCACCGGGATGGACACCGAGCTGATGATGCCGCCGATGATGGCCGGCACCTTCTTCAGGTCCACCAGCTGGCGGGCCTGGTCCACGGCCACGGCGCCCTGGCTCTGGGCGTCGCGGACCTCGAACGCCAGACGGCAGCCGGCGATGCCTTGCGCACCGGCGGCCTTGTTCAGCTCACCGAAGGCGAGTTCGACCGACTTGGAAGCGGCCTGGCCGAAGCGGCCGGCAGCGCCGGTGAGTGACACCACCATGCCCACGTTGTGGGTGCACGACGGCGCCTGAGCAGAGGCCGACAACGGGGCGAGGCTGGCCGCCAGGGCCAGGGCGGTGGAGGTGAGAACGAGGCGCATGGTCAGAACTCCTTGAGGGGAAAGGGACTCGGTGAAGGATCAGGTCTTGTTGAGGTTGTATTTCATGATGCGGCCGTGCCGCCCGGTCTTGTCGCGTTCCAGCGTGTAGGTGTCGCCCTCGGGGCCGGGGTGTGCGGCCAGCAGCGGCGTCAGCAGGGCGTGGTCCTGGGCGTCGAGCTGCAGGCCGAACACGGCCAGCGTGTCGCCCAAATGGTCGGCATAGCGCGCCCCCACGATGGCCGCAGCCACGCCCGGCTGGTCCAGCACCCAGCGCGTGGCCACGGTGGCAATGCGCACGCCGTGGCGGACGGCGATGGCCTTGAGGGTGCCCAGCAGCGTCTGGAAGGCGGCCCAGCCGCCAAAGTCCTCGATTACCAGCCGGTACTTGATGAGCGAGCGGTTGGTGAGTGTGTCCGCGGGGTCGTCTTGGCCCAGCCAGCGCTCGGAGAAGAATCCACCCGCCAGCGTGCCGTAGCACAGCAACTGCAGGCCGTGGCGCGCGCCCACGGCGGCCAGCGCATGGGCCGGCCGGCGGTCCAGCAGGGAGTACTGCACCTGCATGCTGACCAGGGGCACGCCGGCTTCGATCATGTCCAGCGTGCGTGCGCTGTCGAAGTTGGTGCCGCCCAGGTGCGCGATCAGGCCCTCGCGCTGAAGCTCACGCAGCGCCAGCGCCGCCTCCACCAGCCCGGGCACGCGGTAGTCCCACCAGTGGAACTGCACCAGGTCCAGGCGCTCGGCATTCAGCCGCTGCAGCGAACGCTGCAGGATGCGCCGGGCATAGGCGGCGTCCACATGGGCGAGATCGTCGTAGTCGGGCACGAACTTGGTGTGCACCTGCAACCCCGGCTGCCCTGCGGCGCGGCGCTGGGCGTTGAACTCGCCGTACAGCGCTTCCACGCCGGTGTAGATGTCGGCCCCGTCCACTGTGTTCAGGCCGGCATCCACGAAGGCACCGATCTCCTGCACCGCACGCGCGCGATCCACCGGGCCGTGGTCACCAGCCAGCTGCCAGCCCCCGCGAATGATCCGCGGGATGTGGTAGCCCGGCGCCAGTTCGATGGTCTGCACCGGCGGTACGCCTTGCGCGGGCGCGCTCATGCCGAGGCCCCAACTGGAGCGGACAGCGGCACGGCCGTGGTCTGGGCGTGGCTGAAGACGCGCTTGCCGATGCGCGTGATGCGAAAGCGCGTCGGGCAGTGCGGATCGGGGCAAGCCACTTCGGCGTCGGTGCTCATCCAGTCGTTCGGATGGGTGGGGCGCTGCTTGGCGGGAAGGAGCGGCAGCAACGCGGCCAGTGAATACATCGAGAAGGGCTGGCCGGGCGGGAAGTGCAGCAACTCGCCGCGCACCTCGAACCAGTCGCCCACGTTCGCGCTGCACTGGATGCGCGCGCCCTCGGGCGCCACCACTTCCACGCGCAGGTCGAAGAGCTCGAAGCGGTCGTCCACCGCTGAAGCTTCCACAGGCCCCGCGATATCCAAAGCCCCAGTGCCTGCAGCCTGCTGGCTCGTGATGTGATCTTGCGCGGGCGCCGAGCCTGGAATGCCCGCCATATCTGATGCCAAGTGAACCCTCGGTTATTCTGCGCGCCGCCATGAAGGATGACGGCTTTCTGACTGCGAGGGAGGTTACCAAAAGCTTTGGCGGCCACCGGGCCGTCGACGGCTTCTCGTTTACCCTTGCCCGCGGGTCGATTGGCGGGCTGGTGGGACCCAACGGCGCGGGCAAGACCACGCTGTTCAACTGCCTGGCCGGCGCGCTGAAGCCCACCTCGGGCCAGGTGCAACTGGACGGCCGCGACATCACGGGCGCCTCGCCCGACCGCGTGTTCGCCGCCGGCCTGGCCCGCACCTTCCAGATCCCGCGCCCCTTCCCCGAGATGTCGGTGCTGGACAACGTGATGCTGGCCCCGCGCGGCCAACTGGGCGAGCGCTTCTGGGCCAACTGGCTGCGCCCGCGCGCCGTGGCACAGCAGGAGCGCGCCGTCCAGTCGGCCGCCCTGCACTGGCTGGATTTCGTCGGCCTGTCGGCCTTGGCGACCGAACCCGCCCGCGTGCTGTCGGGCGGACAGCGCAAGCTGCTGGAACTGGCGCGCGTGATGGTGGCCGAGCCCAAGCTGGTGCTGCTGGACGAGCCGGGTGCGGGCGTCAACCCGGCGCTGCTGGACCAGATCGTCGACCGCGTGGCCGCACTCAACCGCCAGGGCGTGACCTTCCTCGTCATCGAGCACAACATGGACCTCGTGGCCACCTTGTGCAACCCGGTGATGGTGATGGCCCAGGGCCGCATGCTGGCGCAAGGGCCGGCAGACGCCGTGCTGCGCGACGAGCGCGTGGTGCAGGCTTACCTGGGGGACGGTGCATGAGCGCGCCGGGCCGCTCCCAAGCGCGAATCCCGAAGCGCGAAGCGCGGAGGGTCGTCCAGTGACCGTGCCGGCGCTGCAGATCGAAGCGCTGGAGGCCGGCTACGACCCCGGCCTGCCCATCGTGCGCGGCGCCAGCCTGAGCGTGGCGCAAGGCGAGATCGTGGCCGTGCTGGGCCCCAACGGGGCAGGCAAGTCCACCCTGGTCAAGGCCGTGGCCGGCCTGGTGCCGGTGAGCGCAGGCCGCGTGTTGCTGCAGGGGCAGGACATCACCCGCGTGCCGGCCCACCGCATGGTGTTCGAGGGCCTGGCCTTCGTGCCGCAGACGGAGAACGTCTTTGCCAACCTCACCATTGCCGAGAACCTGGAGCTGGCCGCCTCGCTGCTGAAGGCGCGGGGCGCGCAGCGGGCGCAGCGACTGGAGCCGGTGTATGCGATGTTTCCGGATCTGGCCCGCCAGCGCACGCTGGACGCCGGGCGCCTGTCGGGTGGGCAGCGCCAGATGCTGGCCGTGGCGCGCGCCTTGATCGCGCAGCCGCGGCTGCTGATCCTGGACGAGCCCTCGGCCGGCTTGAGCCCCAAGCTGGTGGGCGAGGTCTTCACCAAGCTGCGCGAAGTGCGCGCCTCGGGCGTCACGGTGCTGCTGGTGGAGCAGAACGTGAAGGCGGCGCTGGCCCTGGCCGACCGCGCCGCCGTGTTGGTGGAAGGCTGCGAGCGCGTGGTGGCCCCCTGCGCCGAACTGCTGGCCGACGAGCGCATGGCCGCGTTGTACCTGGGGCGCCATGCAGGTGGCCGCATGGGCGGCCCTGCGGGCGGGGAGGCTGGTGCAGGTGCAGGCGAAAGTGCAAATGCAAATGCAAATGCAAGCGCAGGCACCGCCACTGCAGCAGACCCCGCCGCTGCCCGGGAGCGCGTCTGATGCTGCAGATCATTGCCGACGGCCTGATCATCGGCTCGGTGGTGTCGCTGGGCGCCATCGGCCTGAGCCTGACGTTCTCCATCCTGCGTTTCTCCAACTTCGGCCACGGTGAGCTGCTGGCCTGGGGCGCGTACTTCGCGCTGACGCTGCTGTCGGTGTTCTCCGCCGTGGGTGGTGCCGCGGCGGCCAAGATCGGCCCCTTCAGCTTCGGCTGGCCGCTGCTGGCCGCGCTGGCGGGCGCGGCGGTGCTCACAGCCCTGCTGATCCTGGCGCTGGACACCGCCTTGTTCAAGCGGCTGCGCCGCCAGGGCGCCATCACGCTGGTGATTGCGAGCTTTGGCGCCGCGCTGGCGCTGCGCAACCTGCTGCTGTTCTTCTACGGCGGCGTGCCGCAGTACTACTCGCAAGACCTGCAGATCGCAGTGGCCCTGGTGCCGCGCAGCGTGAGCGGCGGCATACGCATGACGCCTGACCAGATGCTGGTGCTGGCGCTGACCGCCGTCACCGTGCTGGGCGTGCACCTGTTCCTCAAGTTCAGCACCTTGGGCCGGGCCATGCGCGCCACCTCGATGAACCCGCAGCTCGCCCGCGTGGCCGGCATCGACCCCGAGCGCGTGCTGCGCGCCACCTGGGTCATCGGCGGGGTGCTGGCCGCGGTGGCTGGCGTGTTCGCGGGCTTGACGGTGCAGCTGCGCCCCACCCTCGGCCTGGACCTGTTGCTGCCGCTGTTTGCCGCCGTCATCCTGGGCGGCATCGGGTCGGTGGGGGGTGCGGTGCTGGGCGGCTTGATCGTCGGGCTGGCCGAGAGTGCCTCGGTGCACATCGTCGGGGCGGAGTACCGCGCCGCAGCGGCCTTCGCGGTGCTGATCGCCATCTTGCTGGTCAAGCCCAACGGCCTCTTCGGTGAACCGCAGGAGGGGCGGTGATGACGGAGCTGTTGAGCGCCCTGCCGGGATGGTTGTCCGGTTGGCTGTCCTACGGCAGCTTCTTCTTGGTCTTCGCCGCCACCTTCGCCATCATCGTGTTGGGCCTGAACCTGCAGTGGGGCTTCACGGGCCTGTTCAACGTGGGCGTGGCCGGCTTCGTGGCCATCGGCGCGTACACCTCGGCCCTGCTGACCACCCCGGCCACGGCCGAGCGGGCGCTGGGCCTGGGCTGGCCGGTGGCGGCAGGCTGGGTGGCGGCCATGGGCACCTCAGGCCTGGCCGGGCTGGCAGTGGGCGTGGTGGCGCTGCGCCTGCGCAGCGACTACCTGGCCATCACCACCTTCGGCATCGCCGTGACCATCCAGCTGGTGGCCACCAACGCCCAGTGGCTCACCGGCGGCACCTTCGGCGTGCAGTTCATCCCCAAGCCGCTGCAGGGCTGGCTGGGCACCGGCACGCCCTGGACGCTGGCCTACCTGGGGCTGGTGGGCGCGCTGCTGCTGGCCGTGTACGCCGGGCTGCAGACCCTCACACGCAGCCCCTGGGGCCGGGTGCTGCGCGCCATCCGCGAAGATGAAGGCGCGGCCGCCTCGCTGGGCAAGCGGGCCTTCCTCTTCAGGCTGCAGAGCTTCGTCATCGGCAGCATGCTCATGGGCCTGGGCGGTGCGGTGTACGCGCACTTCGTGGGCTACATCGCGCCCGAAGACTTCCTGCCCATCCTCACCTTCCAGATCTGGGCCATGCTGATCGTCGGCGGCTCGGGCAACCACCGGGGCGCCGTGCTCGGCGCCTTCGTGGTCTGGGGGTTCTGGGCCGCCGCCGGTGCCCTGCTGCGCGGCTTCATTCCCGCCTCAGAGCAGGCACGGGCTGCAGCGCTGCAGGTGGTGCTGATCGGGGTGCTCATCGCCGTGATGCTGCTGTGGCGGCCCCGCGGGCTGATGGGCGAGCAGATCAGCCCCGAACGCTCACGTTGAGACTTAACGCATGACGCTCTTCGCCTCCACCATCGCCCTGTCGGCGTTTCTGCTGTTCCTGGTGCAGCCCATCATCGCCAAGCAGATCCTGCCGTGGTTCGGCGGCTCGGCCGCGGTGTGGACCACCTGCATGGTGTTCTTTCAGTTCACGCTGCTGGCGGGCTATTTCTACGCCGACACCATGGTGCGCAAGGTGGCACCTCGACGCCAGGCCGTGATCCACACCGCGCTGCTGCTGCTGAGCCTGGCCGTGCTGCCCATCGTGCCCAGCGAGGCGCTCAAGCCGGTGGATGGATCGGACCCCACCCTGCGCATCCTGGGGCTGCTGGCGCTGACCATCGGCCTGCCCTACCTGATGCTGTCCACCACCGGCCCGCTGGTGCAGGCCTGGTTTGCGCGGCGCTACGCCGGCGAGCGGGTCTACCGCCTGTACGCGCTGAGCAACGTGGCCTCCATGAGCGCGCTGGTGGCCTATCCGCCGCTGATCGAGCCGCTGACCAGCGCGCGCGTGCAATCCTGGGGCTGGAGCGCGGCCTATGCCGCGTTCGCGCTGCTGGCGGTGCTGTCGGCCTGGGCAGGGGCGCGTGCCGCGGCAAGACCTTCCCGCGAGGCCGAAGCCATGGGGACGCAAGCGGCTGCGGTGGCACAGCCGGCCGCCCAGGACAGCGCGGCAACACCGGCCGAGCCCGCCCCCACCTGGGCACGCCAGGGGCTGTGGCTGCTGCTGTCGGCGCTGGGTTCGGTGATGTTGCTGGCCAGCACCACCCACATCACGCAGAACGTCGCCTCCATCCCCTTCCTGTGGGTGCTGCCGCTGTCGCTGTACCTGCTGACCTTCATCCTGTGTTTTGACGGCCAGGGCTGGTATCGCGCCGCGTGGATGCGCCCGGCCACGGCCTTGCTGTGCACGGCCATGCTGGCAGCCCTGACCTGGCGGTTGAGGTGGCCGGAAGAACTGCCCTGGATCGGCTTCGAGGAAGGCCTGATGCCCATCAAGCAGGCCGTGCCGCTGTACGCGCTGGGCCTGTTTGCCGTGTGCATGTTCTGCCACGGTGAACTGGTGGCGCGTAAGCCGGCACCCGCACATCTCACGCGCTTTTACCTGATGGTGTCGCTGGGCGGTGCGGTGGGCGGCCTGCTGGTGGGTCTGTTGGCCCCGCTGGTCTTCGACTGGACCTGGGAGCTGCCGCTGGCCCTGGTGCTGGCGGGCCTGCTGGTGCTGGGCTTGTCTTCAAGCTGGACGGCGCGCGGCTTTGCCGTGCTGTGTCTCGCAGCCTCGGTGTGGGCCGGGCTGGGCTACCGCGACGACATCCGCTCGGCCGCCATTGAGATTTCACGCAACTTCTACGGCACGCTGCGGGTGCAATCCACCGGCGCCGATGGGCAACCCAACACCTCCTGGCGCCTGATGCACGGCGTGATCATCCACGGCGAGCAGTACCGCGCCGAAGATCGCCGGCGTGAGGCCACCACCTACTACGCCCCCACGTCCGGCATTGGCCGCGCCATCACCACCCTGCGCGACGCCACGCCAGGGCAACCCCAGCGCGTGGGCCTCATCGGCCTGGGCGTGGGCACGCTGGCCACCTACGGCCGCGCGGGAGACCACTACCGCATCTACGAACTCAACCCGGCCGTGCTGGACCTGGCCAAGCGCCGCTTCAGCTACCTGTCCGACAGCGCGGCCGAGATCGTGACCCCGCTGGGTGACGCGCGTCTGGTGCTGGAGCGCGAGGCCCCGCAGAAGCTGGACGTGCTGGCGGTGGACGCCTTTTCCAGCGACTCCATTCCGGCGCACCTGATCACACGCGAGGCCATCACCGCGTACCGGCGCCACGTGCACGACGGCGGCGCCATCGTGTTCCACATCAGCAACCGCTACCTGGAACTCAGCGGCGTGGTGCGGCAGTTGGCCGACCACATCGGCTGGACGGCGATGCGCGTGGTGGACGAGCCGCCAAAGGACAGCGACGGCTACCACTCCGACTGGATCGTGGTCACGCGCAACCCCGCGCTGATCCAGGCCCTGCGGGAACAGGCCAAGGCCCAGGAGGCTCCCGTCGACGCGCGCCTGAAGCCCTGGACTGACGACTACAACAACCTGTTCCAGGTGCTGAAGTAGGCGCGGCGTGCAGCCTTCCCGCGCTCAGCCCGCCACCGCATCGCCCCAGGGCGACATCACCTCGGTGCAGCCAGCGTTGAGCCCGCCCGCCCGCAGCACGGCGGCGGGGCAGGCGAAGCTGTAGGGGAAGACCAGGCGCCGCGCCGTGGTGGTGGACAGGGTGGCCGACAGCGCGGCGATCACCTCCGGCGGCAGGGCCGCATCGGCAATCAGCTCGCCCACTCCGCTGACGTCGATGCGGGGCTGGTGGAAGGCCTGCTCCAGGTCCATGCCATGGTCGGCCACGAAAGAGGCCAGCTGCATCACCGCGCCGATGATCTTGCGCCCGCCCGAGGCGCCCAGCGCGTAGCGCCGGCCGTCGGCGGTTTCACCCACCACGGGGCAGTAGTTGGCCAGGCAGCGTTTGGAAGGCCCCAAGGAGTTGGGCTTGCCGGGCTCAGGGTCGAACCACATGATGCCGTTGTTCAGCAGCACGCCCGTGGAAGGCGACACCACGCGCGATCCGAACAGCGACAGCAGCGTCTGCGTCACGGCGCAGAAGTTGCCGTGACGGTCTACCACGCTGAAGTGCGTGGTGCAGGGCGGCGCCTTCGGCGACTCGTGGTCGCCCATGTCGTTGAAGCGTGAGCGGAAGGCGGCGTCCAGCGCCTGCGCCATGGCCACATAGGCCGCAGCGTCCGGCCCGCCCGGGCCGGGCTGCCAGGCGCCTTCCAGCTGACGCAGGGCCTGGGCCAGCGAGGGGCCGCCGGTCAGGCCTGGGGGGGCGTACACCTGCCCGCCGCGGTAGGGGATGCACAGCGGCTCCACGAACTCGGCCCGGTAGTCCGCCAGATCGTCCTCGTGCAGGCAGCCGCCCTTGGCCTGAACATCATGCGCCAGATCGCGCGCCACCTGACCCTCGTAGAACTCGCGCGGGCCGCCATCGGCCAGGCGCTGCAGCGTGGCGGCCAGGGCGCGCTGGTCCAGGCGGCGTGCCGTGGTGGCCGCCCAGGTGCCGATGATGGGCCAGCAGCCTTCATCCAGAAACATCGCCGCGGCGTGCGGGTCACTCGACAGCGGCTTGGCCGTGGACGCTGTGACCAGGGCCGAATACCAGTCGACGATCATGCCCTCGCGCGCCAGCGCCACCGCGGGCGCCACCAGTTCGACCCAGGGCTTGCGGCCGTACGCGCCGTGCGCCAGGCCCATGCCGTCCACCACGCCCGGAATGGCCACGGCGGTGGCGCCCTGCACGTTGCGGTCGCCGACCACCAGGGGCCAGGGGAAGAGGTCCGAGGTGCGGCCATCGCCCGTGAGCGGATAGTCGGCCGGGTCCAGCCGGCGCGGTGAACGCATGCCGAAATTCACCACCCGGGCGCGGCCCTCGTCGGCGCGCCACAGCACCATGCTGCCGCCGGCGGCCACGCCGCTCATCCAGGGTTCCACCACGCCCAGGGCGAAGGACGTGGCCACGGCGGCGTCCACGGCGTCGCCGCCGGCGGCCAGCACCGCAGCACCCACGTCAGCAGCGCGGCGGTGCTGCGAGGCCACCACACCGGCTTCGGTGGCCACCACGTGCTTGCGGATGTGCTGGGAACGGGAGAAGTTGTCAGGGCTCTGGAACATGAAGGATTCCGTTCATCAGGGGTGGTGTCCAAGGCCGCCCACCACCAGCGCTGCGAAATGGGCCGAGGCCTCCATCAGGTGGGCGCGGCGGGCTTCCGCGGTGGGCAGCTCCGCCCCCAGCGGGCCGTCCAGCACCAGGCAGGCCAGGCCATGCACCTGCGCCCAGTGCATGCTGGCCAGCGCCTGGCTGTAGCGGCCATCGTGCACGATGCGCACCAGCCGCTCGCATTGGGCGAGGGCAGCTTCGGCCGCCGCCAGGGCCCGCGGAAAGCGGGCTGCGTCGCACAGCTCGGGGCGGAACATCACGCGGAACACCCCCGGGTGCTCCAGCGCGAAGCCCAGATAGGCCTCGGCCGCCCGACGCAACACCTCGGTCTTGCCTCCGGCCGCGGCGGCGTCGTTGGCCAAGGCCATGCGGCGGGCCAGTTCCTCGAAGCCATCGGTCACCAGCTCGGCGACGATGGACTCCTTGTCCGGGAAGTGGTGGTAGGGTGCCTGATGCGTCACCCCCGCGCGCCGCGCCACCTCTCGCATGCTGAGCGCCGCCAACCCCCCGGAGGCCAGGAGCTCGCGGCTGGTCTCCAGCACGCGCGCCCGCAGCGTGGGCAGGGCGCTGGCGGGAGACTCCCGCGAACCCGGGGGGGCGCAAGCGCTCAAGGACAAGGTCTGCACGGGTCGGGTCCACTCAGCAACGACATCAGGAGGGGCGGACTCTGGACCATCGACTTGACACTGTCAATACGGACCTCTAGCATGCCGACGGTCAACTTGACACCGTCAGGCCCTGCCCTTGCAGCGCCGCCCGCGAACCCCCGCCTCTCACCACCGCAAGCCGCATGAACTCCGAGAACCCTGCGCGCCGCCAGCACTTCCACCCTCTGTTGATTTGCGCGCTCCTGGCTGCCGCGCTGCTTTCCGCCTGTCAACCGCCCCCAGCGGCGGTGGAGCCGGTGCGCGCGGTGCGTACCTGGGTGGTGGGCACCGCGCCAGCGCAGTCGCAGCTGGAGTTCGGCGCAGAGGTGCGGGCGCGGGTGGAATCACGGCTGGGGTTCCGGGTGCCAGGCAAGCTGGTCGAGCGACCGGCGCAGTTGGGTCAAACGGTTCGCGCCGGGCAGGTGCTGGCGCGCCTGGACCCGCAGGACCTCAGGCTCGGTCAAGAAGCCGCGCGGGCCGCGCTGGGTGCTGCCAAGGCTCAGGCCGACGTGGCCGAGAGCGAGTTCAAGCGCTTCGTGACCTTGCGCGAGCAGGGCTTCATCAGCGGGGCTGAGCTGGAGCGGCGCGAGGCCACCGTGAAGAGCGCCCGCGCAGCCGTGGAACAGGCCGACGCGCAGTGGCGCGTGCAGGCCAACCAGTCCGGCTACTCCACGCTGGCGGCCGATGCCACGGGCGTCATCACGGCGGTGGAAGCCGAGCCCGGCATGGTGCTGTCTGCCGGCTCCACGGTGGTGCGCCTGGCCCACGACGGACCGCGCGACGCCTGGTTCAACGTGCCCGAAGACCGCCTGGCAGCGGTGCGCGCCCTGCAAGGACGCAGCGGCCAACTCAAGGTCAAGGGCTGGGGTCCGGAGGCCCGCACCTGGCCCGCCACGGTGCGGGAAATCGCCGCCGCGGCTGATCCCGCCACGCGCACGTTTCTGGTCAAGGCCGACCTGGGTTCCGCAGCGCTGGCGCTGGGACAGTCGGCCACGGTGATCCTGCCTGGCCCGGCCGCGCCCGCGGCCCTGATGTTGCCGTTGACGGCGCTGTTCGAGCACCAGGGCAAGACGAATGTCTGGGTGCTGGACCGCTCCAGCATGACCGTGCAGATGCGGCCCGTGCAACCCGTCGCGCCGCAAGGCAACCAGATCGTGATCGCCGGCGGCCTGCAGCCGGGCGAAACCATCGTCACGGCCGGGGTGCACACCCTGACGGCCGGGCAGAAGGTCACGCTGTACGTGGAGCCCAAGCCATGAGCGGGCCTCAGGGCGACGCGCCGCCTTCACGATCGCGCTTCAACATCTCGCGCTGGGCGCTGGAACATGGGCCGCTGACGCGGTATCTCATGGTGGTGCTGCTGGTGTTGGGCGGCGCGGCCTACTTCCAGCTGGGTCAGGACGAAGACCCGCCCTTCACGTTCCGCGCCATGGTGGTGCAGGCGTGGTGGCCCGGCGCCACCGCGCAGGAGATGGCCGAACAGGTCACCGACAAGATCGAGCGCCTGTCCCAGGAGGTGCCCTACGCCGATGTGATCCGCAGCTACACCAAGCCCGGAGAGTCGGTCACCATCCTGCAGATCAAGGACAGCTCGCCACCCGAGGAGGTGGGCAACGTCTGGTACCAGGTGCGCAAGCGCATCAACGACGCGCGCGGCACCCTGCCCTCCGGCGTGATCGGGCCCTTCTTCAACGACGACTTCGGCGATGTGTACGGCTCGATCGTGGCCTTGTCGGCCGACGGGTTCTCTGATGAGGAACTGCGCGTCTTCGCCGAAGACGTGCGCTCGCGCCTGCTGCGCGTGCCCGATGTGGCGAAGGTGGAGCTGTTCGGCGTGCAGGCCGAGAAGGTCTTCGTCGAGATCGCGCAGAAGCGGCTGGTGCAACTCGGGCTGGACTTCAACCAGGTGCTGGCGCAGCTGGCGGCGCAGAACGCAGTGGAGGGCGCGGGCGTCTTCGATGCAGGGTCTCAGAACCTGCAGGTGCGGGTGCAAGGGGTGTTCCGATCGCTGGACGATCTGCGCCGCATGCCCATCCGCGCCGTGAACCCAGCCACGGGCGTGGCCAGCACGCTGCAGTTGGGCGAAATCGCCGAAGTGCGCCGCACAACCGTGGACCCGCCCCAGGTGCTGGTGCGCCATCAGGGCAAGCCCGTCATCGCGGTGGGCGTGTCCATGGCCAAGGGCGGCGACATCATCGCCCTGGGCAAGCTGCTGCGCACCGAGCTGGACAGCATCCGCCAGGGCCTGCCCGCGGGCATCACGCTGGAGCAGGTGCAAGACCAGCCGCAGGCCGTGTCGCGCTCGGTGGGGGAGTTCGTCCGGGTGCTGATCGAGGCCATCGCCATCGTGCTGGCCGTCAGCTTCATCGCCCTGGGGCTGCACACCCGGCCGCTGCGCATCGACATCTGGCCCGGCATGGTGGTGGCGCTGACCATCCCGCTGGTGCTGGCCATCACCTTCGTCACCATGTATTACTGGGGCGTGGGGCTGCACAAGATCTCGCTGGGCTCGCTGATCATTGCGCTGGGCCTGCTGGTGGACGACGCCATCATCGCGGTGGAGATGATGGTGCGCAAGCTGGAGGAGGGGCACGACAAGGTCTACGCCGCCACCTACGCCTATGAGGTGACCTCCATGCCCATGCTGACGGGCACGCTCATCACGGCCGCGGGCTTCCTGCCCATCGGACTGGCCAAGTCAGTCACGGGGGAGTACACCTTCGCGATCTTTGCCGTGACCTCGGCCGCGCTGGTGATTTCCTGGGTCGTGTCGGTGTACTTCGTGCCCTGGATGGGGGCCGCCTTGCTGAAGAACCGGCCCAGCGCCACCGGGCAGGCGCATGAACTCTTCGACACCCCGTTCTACACGCGCTTTCGGGCGCTGGTGAACGCCTGTGTGCGCCACCGCTGGTGGACCATCGCAGCCACCATCGCGCTGTTCGCCGCGGGGCTGGCCGGCATGGGCAAGGTGCAGCAGCAGTTCTTCCCCGACTCCAGCCGGCCCGAGGTGCTGGTGGACCTGTGGCTGCCCGAAGGCTCCACCATCCGCGAGAGCGAAGCCCTGGCCAAGCGCTTCGAGGCCCGCCTGATGAAAGAGCCCGGCGTGCAGACCGTCACCACCTGGGTAGGCAGCGGCGTGCCACGGTTCTACCTGCCGCTGGACCAGATCTTTCCGCAGACCAACGTCTCGCAGGCCATCATCCTGCCGCAGGACCTGAAGGTGCGCGAATCCCTGCGCCAACGCCTGCCCGCCCTGCTCGCCCAGGAGTTCCCGGAGGCCCGCGGCCGCGTCAAGCTGCTGCCCAACGGCCCGCCCGTGCCCTACCCGGTGCAGTTCCGCGTGGTGGGGCCACAGGCGGCACAGGTGCAGCAGTGGGCCGAGGAGGCCAAGGCGGTGCTGCGGGCCCATCCCGGCATGCGCGGCGTGAACGACAACTGGAACGAGCAGGTCAAGGTACTGCGTCTGGAGGTGGACCAGGACAAGGCGCGAGCGCTGGGGGTGTCCAGCCAGGCCCTCGCCCAGGCCTCACGCACGCTGCTGTCGGGCACCACCATCGGCCAGTACCGAGAAGGCGATAGGCTGATCGACATCGTGCTGCGCCAGCCCCGCAGCGAACGTGAGGTGCTGGCCGACCTGAGCAGTGCCTACCTGCCCACCGCCAGCGGCAAGGCCGTGCCCTGGACGCAGGTGGCCCAGGTGAAGCTGGGCTGGGAGCCCGGCGTGATGTGGCGGGAAGGCCGGCAGTTTGCGGTGACGGTGCAGGGCGACGTGGCCGAAGGACTGCAAGGCCCGACCGTCACGCAGCAGCTCTGGCCCACCCTGCAGAAGCTGCAGGAGCGGATGCCCGCGGGCTACGACATCCAGGTGGCGGGTGCGCTGGAGGAAAGCAAAAAGGGCCAGGGCTCCATCGCCGCCGGCGTGCCGGTGATGCTGTTCATCATCTTCACGCTGCTGATGTTGCAACTGCACAGCTTCTCGCGTGCCATGCTGGTCTTCCTCACCGGCCCCATGGGCGTGGCCGGGGTGGCTGCGGCGCTGCTCCTGTTCAACCGGCCCTTCGGCTTCGTGGCCCTGCTGGGCGTGATCGCGCTGATGGGCATGATCATGCGCAACTCGGTCATCCTGATCGACCAGATCGAGCAGGACAGGGCCCAGGGTGTGCCGGCCTGGGACGCCATCGTGGAGGCTGCGGTACGGCGCTTTCGCCCTATCGTGCTGACGGCTGCGGCTGCCGTGCTGGCGATGATCCCGCTGACGCGCAGCGTGTTCTGGGGTCCGATGGCCGTGGCCATCATGGGCGGCCTGATCGTGGCCACCGTGCTGACCCTGCTGGCCTTGCCCGCCCTGTATGCGGCGATGTTCCGGGTGCGCCGCCCCGAGGTCGGTGGCCCTGCCGGGTAAGGGGCCGTTCCCTCGACTAAAATGTCG
>JBILSM010000185.1:0-4582 GCA_044372085.1 Rubrivivax sp. | reverse complement strand
GACGACCTGCGCGCCAAGTGCGAACAGCACAGCGCGAACCTGGCCGCGGTGATGATCACCTACCCCTCGACCTACGGCGTGTTCGAGACCCGGGTCAAGGAACTGTGCGCCCTGGTCCACCAGCATGGCGGGCGGGTCTACGTGGACGGCGCCAACATGAACGCGCTGGTTGGCGTGGCTGCGCCAGGCGAGTTTGGCGGGGATGTCAGCCACCTGAACCTGCACAAGACCTTCTGCATCCCGCACGGCGGCGGCGGCCCGGGCGTGGGCCCGGTGTGCGTGGTGGAAGACCTGGTGCCCTTCCTGCCCCAGCACGTGGCCAGCGGCATGGGCGACGAGTCGTCACCCGTCAAGGCCGTCTCCGCGACCTGGTTGGGCAACTCTGCCGTGCTGCCCATCAGCTGGATGTACGTGCGCATGATGGGCGCCGACGGCCTGCGCAGCGCCACCGAGACGGCCATCCTGTCGGCCAACTACGTGGCCGCGCGACTGGCCGACCATTACCACGTGCAGTTCAGCAGCAAGGTGGCGGGCTTGAAGGGCGGCGGCGTGGCGCACGAGTGCATCCTGGACCTGCGGCCGCTGAAGGACAGCTCCGGCATCAGCGCGGAAGACGTCGCCAAGCGCCTGATCGACTACGGCTTCCACGCGCCGACGCTGAGCTTCCCCGTGGCGGGCACGCTGATGGTGGAACCCACCGAGAGCGAGTCCCTTGCCGAACTGGACCGCTTCTGCGACGCCATGATCGCCATCCGTCAGGAGATCGCGAAGGTGGAGTCCGGCGCCTGGCCGCGCGAGGACAACCCGCTCAAGCACGCGCCACACACCGCAGCTTCACTGCTGTCGGCTGACTGGCCCCACCCCTACTCGCGCGAAGAAGCGGCCTACCCCGTCAAGACCCTGCGCCAGCAAAAGTACTGGCCGCCCGTGGGCCGCGTGGACAACGTCTACGGAGACCGCAACCTGTTCTGCAGCTGCGTGCCAATGAGCGATTACGCGCAGGCCTGAAGGGATGACGGGCTCGACGTGATCACCTGGACGGGTCTGCCCTCTGCCCAGCACCCCGAGCGACCCTCATGGCCCGGCCGGGTCAGAAGCCCGTAACCCCTCCGGCAGCAGCACCGCGCTGCTGACCGCCGGCCTCAAGCAGGTGTTCTGAGCTGCGCACGGGCCAGTGCCCGCGCGCAGCGCCGAGCGCACAGCCACCCCAGCGCCGCGGCGGCGCTGGCCGCCCAGAACGTGGTCTCGTAGCCCAGGCGCTCGATCATCCAGCCGCCCCCAAAGCCCCCCAGCACGCCTGACAGTCCGTAGCCCAGGATGGTGTAGAGCGCCTGGCCACGTCCCCGAGCCCGGCCCGGGAACAGGTGGTGGATCAGCGAGATGCAAGCGGCATGATGCGCAGCAAAGGTCACGGCGTGGGACAACTGCGCCAGCAGCAGCACCCAGCCCAGATGGCCTGCGCCCGCCGTGGCGGCGAAGCGCGCCGTGGCCACCGCGGCAACCACCTGCAGCCAGCCAGCCGGTGGCAGCCGGGAAAAGAAGCGGCCCTGGGTCCAGAAGAACAGGATCTCCACCGCCACGGCCACCGCCCAGAGCGCCCCTACGGCGGACTTCCCGTATCCCAGATGCACCAAGTACAGCGAGAAGAACGCATACATCGCCGTGTGAGCCAGCACGGTGAAGAAGATGGACGCGAAGAACCAGGCGACTTCGGGCTGCCTGAGCAACTGCAGCACGGCAGGGGGCGGCTCATCATGGGCCACTTCTTCGTGGCCCCGCGGCAACCGCAGGGCGGCCCACAGCAGCAACAGGTTCATGCCCGCCACCACCCAGGGAAACGCCCGCACGCCCGCACGCTCCAGCACGAAGCCGAAGACCGTGACCGAGGCGATGAAGCCGACCGAACCCCACACCCTCACGCGACCGTACTTGCCCGCATCCAGCCCCTGCCCGTTGCTCAGCAGGTGCGCCAGTGAGGTCTCGTACAGCGGCACCACGCCGCTGTTGGCCAGGAACAGCAAGGCCGTCACGGCGGCCACGGGCCACAGGCTTTCGACAAACAGCAGGCTGAAGGCCGAGACCACGCAGCCCGTGCAGGCCAGGCGGATGAGCGCCACGCGCTGGCCGGTGTGGTCGCCCAGCCATCCCCAGGCGTAGGGGCCGACGATGCGGGTGCAGGACTGCAAGGCCGCTATGCCGCCGATGGCAAAGGTGCTGAAACCCAGCTCCTTGAACCACAAGGGTGCGTAGGGGTTGAACAGCCCGATGGCCGCGAAGTAGGTGAACGACAGCAGCGCAAAGGCCGGCAACGGTGCCGGCAAGGGTGCCGGCAGCAGCGCCGAAGCTGACTTCAAGCGCCGGGCCTCGACGTCAACGGTCTGGACGCCGCTGTCATGCCTGGGCCGCCAGCGGCGGGACCGGGAGGGCCACATCGCCGCACTGGGCACGGTGGCGCAACGCGTGGTCCATCAGCACCAGGGCCAGCATGGCCTCGGCGATGGGCGTGGCGCGGATGCCCACGCAGGGGTCGTGGCGGCCGAAGGTCTCCACCGTGGTGGGCGTGCCGGTGCGGTCCACCGAATGGCGCGGCAACCGGATCGAACTGGTGGGCTTGATGGCGATGGACACCACGATGTCCTGCCCCGTAGAAATGCCGCCCAGCACCCCGCCGGCATGGTTGCTGGCAAAGCCCTGGGGCGTGAGTTCGTCACCATGCACGCTGCCGCGCTGCGCCACCACGTCCACACCGTCACCAATCTCCACGGCCTTGACGGCGTTGATGCCCATCATGGCGTAGGCGATGTCGGCGTCAAGCTTGTCGTACAGCGGCTCCCCCAGGCCCGGGGGCACGCCGCGCGCCACCACGCGGATGCGCGCGCCGCAGGAGTCGCCCGACTTGCGCAGCGCGTCCATGAACGCTTCCAGCGCGGGGATCTGGCTGGCATTGGCGGCAAAGAAGGGGTTGTGCGGGATGTGGGCCTCGTCCTCGAACGGAATCTCCAACTCGCCCAGGGCCGTCATCCAGCCCGTGACCGTCAGGCCGTGCTGCGCACGCAACCACTTGCGAGCCACCGCACCGGCCGCCACCATGGGTGCCGTCAGGCGGGCCGAGGAGCGGCCCCCGCCCCGCGGATCACGCAGGCCGTACTTGCGCCAGTAGGTGTAGTCGGCGTGGCCCGGGCGGAAGGTGTCCAGCAGGTTGCCGTAGTCCTTGCTGCGCTGGTCGGTGTTGCGTATCAGCAGGGCGATGGGCGTGCCCGTGGTCTGGCCCTCGTACACGCCTGACAGGATCTCCACCTGGTCGGGCTCGTTGCGCTGCGTGACGTGGCGGCTGGTGCCGGGCCGGCGGCGGTCCAGGTCGGGCTGGATGTCGGCCTCCGACAAGGCCATGCCCGGCGGGCAGCCATCAATCACACACCCGATGGCGGGGCCGTGGCTTTCGCCGAAATTGGTGACGCGAAAGAGCTCACCGAAGGTGGAACCGGACATCCACGGATTGTAGGCAGCGCCCGCCCCGCGAACGCCGCGCGCAAACCTAAGGGCTCAGGCCTGCCGGCTCAGGCCTGCGGCGCCGGGCGGGCGCCGCCCTCTTCCACCGGCCAATCGCGGATGTAGGCCTTGAGCATTCGGTTCTCGAAGTCCTGGGCATCCACCACGGCCTTGGCCACGTCGTAAAACGAGACCACACCCATCAAGGTGCGCTTGTCCATCACCGGCATGTAGCGGGCGTGGCGCTGCAGCATCATGCGGCGCACCTCGTCCAGCTCGGTCTCGGGCGTGCAGGTCAGGGGCGAATCATCCATCACGGTGCGCACGATGGTGCTGCCCGCCTTGCCGCCATTGCGCACCACGGCCGCAATCACCTCACGGAAGGTGAGCATGCCGGCCAGGTCGCCGTGCTCCATCACCACCAGCGATCCGATGTCCAGCTCGGCCATCTGCACCAGCGCGTCGGCCAGCGGCCGGTCAGGGGTGGTGGTAAACAGCGTGTTGCCCTTCACACGCAGGATGTCGCTGACCTTCATGGCGGGTTCCTCCTCCGTTGGACTGGTGCACAACCCGGCTGGCCTGCACGGCGGCGGCGCTCCGGGGTCGAATCAATATAGCCCACAATCCCCGGGAAATCACCCCATTTGGAGGCCTGTTCATGGCCGGAGCCGCTGACCCCGGATTCGACACCCTGGCACTGCACGCAGGGGCCGCCCCAGACCCAGCCACGGGCGCGCGCGCCACGCCCATCCACCTGAGCACCAGCTTCGTCTTCGACAGCAGCGACCACGCCGCCGCGCTGTTCAACATGGAGCGTGCGGGCCACGTCTACAGCCGCATCAGCAACCCCACGAACGCCGTGTTCGAGGAACGCATGGCGGCGCTGGAAGGTGGGGTGGGCGCCATTGCCACGGCCAGCGGCCAGGCCGCGCTGCATCTGGCGATCGCCACGTTGGCCGGCGCGGGCTCGCACATCGTGGCCTCGGCCGCCTTGTATGGCGGCTCCCACAACCTGCTGCACTACACGCTGCGGCGTTTCGGCATCGAGACCACCTTCGTGCGCCCAGGCGACATCGACGCCTGGCGCGCGGCG
>JBILSM010000183.1:0-4600 GCA_044372085.1 Rubrivivax sp. | reverse complement strand
GGGGTGGCCATCGCCTCGGCGGAGATGTCCTTGGCGCCTTCGAACTGGCTGTCCTGGTGGTTGCGGGTGGGCAGCGCGCCCACCTCGTTGATCACGTTCATCAGCACCTGGGTGCCGTAGGTGGGCAGGCCCTGGCCCGTGACGGCGTTGTCGGCCAGGATCTTCTTCTTCTCGAAGGTGACCTTCATGAACTCCTTGGCGTCGGCGAAATTGCCCACGCCCTTGGTGCCCCGCACGGCAATCGCCTTCAGGTTCTTGGAGCCGGCCACGGCGCCCACGCCCGAACGCCCGGCGGCGCGGTGCAGGTCGTTGACGATGGCGGCGAACAGCACCTGGTTCTCACCGGCCTTGCCGATGCTGGAGATGCGCAGCAGCGGGTCCTGGTGGGCCTTCTTCAGGGCTTCCTCGGTCTTCCAGACGCTCTGGCCCCACAGGTGGCTGGCGTCACGCAGTTCGGCGTGGTCGTCGCTGACGTACAGGTACACGGGCTTGGCGGACTTGCCCTCGAAGATGATCATGTCCCAGCCGGCCATCTTCAGCTCGGCACCCCAGTAGCCGCCCGAATTGGAGCAGGCCACGGCGCCCGTGAGAGGGCCCTTGGTCACGACGGTGTAGCGCCCGCCGGTGGAGGCCATGGTGCCCGTGAGCGGTCCCGTGGCCCAGATCAGCTTGTTCTCGACGGCCAGTGGATCGACCTTGGCGTCGACTTCTTCCACCAGGTATTTGGTGGCCAGACCGCGCGAGCCCAGGTAGGCGCGCGCCCAGTCCATCTTCAGCGGCTCTGACGCGACGGTGCCGGCCGTGAGGTTCACGCGGAGGATTTTTCCTGCCCAAGACATGTTGTTGGCTCCTTGTGAGGTTCAGGCGGCGGCCTGGTTGCCCAGCTTGTCAGCCCAGGCCTGCATCTTGGAAAGACCCGTCCAGTTGGCGTCCACGTAGGTGATGGCGCCAGTGGGGCAGGCGGTCGCGCAGGCGGGGTCGCCGCCGCACAGGTCGCACTTCTGCACCTTGCCGGTTTCCTGCACGTAGTTCACTGTGCCGAAGGGGCAGGAGATGGTGCAGACCTTGCAGCCCACACAGGTGGTGTCGTTCACGACCTTCGCGCCCGTGGCCTTGTCCACCGTGATGGCCTCCACGGGGCAGGCGTGCAGGCACCAGGCCTCGTCGCACTGCGTGCAGGTGTAGGGCACCTTCTTGCCGGTGGCATGGAAGTCGAACACCTTGATGCGTGACTTGGCGGGGGCGAACACCCCGTAGTTCTCGTAAGAACAGGCCATCTCGCACTGGAGACAGCCGGTGCACTTGTCGGCGTTGATGTGCAGGCTTTTCTGCATGAGGTCCCTCTGCGCTGGGGTTGAAGGTCGGTGGGCTGCAACCCGACGCTAGACGAGCGCCGCGGCCATTTCACACCTAGGCAATCATCTGCATACCTTTGCCGAGGCGCACCCCGTGAAAACCCTAGTCGGATTGCCGGGCCGTGCGAAATCGGCAGAGTTCTTGTGCCATGGCAAGGCCCCACGAAAGCGAAAGGGCCTGGCGACCCGGGCCCTTCAGGGCCGTGCGTTGGGGAAGAACAATTGCTCGCTGCCGATCTTGTAGCCGGCGATGGCCGATTGCCCGGCCGGTGACACCACCCAATCGGCAAAGCGTTGCGCTGCTGCGGCCTTGACGTGAGGATGCCTGGCCGGGTTGACCACCATCACGCCGTACTGGTTGAACAGGGTCTTGTCACCTTCCACCAAGATGGCGAGGTCGCCCCGGTTCTTGAACGACAGCCAGGTGCCGCGATCGGCGAGCACGTAGGCGTTGGTGCTGGCGGCCATGTTCAACGCCGGGCCCATGCCACAGCCGCACTCCCGGTAGGCCGCAGGCTTGGTGGCCGCCACATCGACGCCGGCGGCCTTCCACAGCCGCAATTCCGCCGCGTGGGTGCCGCTCTTGTCGCCGCGCGAGATGAAGGCCTGTGAACTGGTGGCCAGCTTCTTGAGTGCGGCGGCAATGTCGGCGCCGCGCGCACCGGCCGGGTCGGTCTTGGGACCGATCAACACGAAGTCGTTGTACATGACGTTGCGGCGCTGCGTGGCAAAGCCTTCGGCCACGAACTTCTCCTCGGCTGCCGTGTCGTGCACGAAGACCACGTCGGCATCTCCCCGGCGCCCGGTGTCCAGCGCCTGGCCCGTGCCCACCGCCACTACCCGCACGTCGATGCCGGTGGCTTGCTTGAAGGCCGGCAGCAGGTGGCCGAACAGGCCCGATTGCTCGGTGCTGGTGGTGCTGGCCATCACGATGGCCGAAGCCTGGGACGGGGCCTGGGCCTGAGCCAGCGCTGCAACGGGAAGCGCAAGCGCGGCCAGCAGTGCCCAAGCTCTTCGCACGAAGCCGGGCCGCCCCAGGTGGGCTTGCGCTCCCGCCCGGTTCACGTTTTTCAAGTCAGCCATGGAAGTTCTCCTCTGAGGAACTGTTGGGCCTCGACTGGGAGGTCGGGGCTGTCAAAAAACTCGTCCACCGGCCGGTCGGCCACGAGACGACCGGCCGCCAGGTAGGCCACCCGGGTGGCCAGGCGCTTGGCCTGGCCGAGGTTGTGGGTGCTCATCACGACCGTGACGCCGTCATCGGCGAACTCGCGCACCAGCGTCTCCACCTCCTGCTTGGCGCTGGGGTCCAGGCTGGCGGTAGGCTCGTCCAGGAACAGGATGTCGGGCTGCAGGGCCCAGGCCCGCGCCAGCGCCAGGCGCTGCTGCTGGCCGCCAGAAAGCGCGCGCGCCGGGCGGTGGGCCAGGGTTCCCAGCCCCACCCGTTGCAAGGCCTGCTGGCAACGTGCCTCTCGCTGCGCTGCGGGTACGCCTTGGAGCCACAGGCCCAACAGCACGTTCCAGCGCACCGACAGGTGCAGCAGGAACGGGCGCTGGAACACCATGGCGCACAGGGGCGGGCGGTTCTCGGGCTGCAGCAGGTGTTCGGTGCGGGGGAGTCTGTTCGTCGGGTGGTCTGCGGCCTGCAGGCCGTGCAGCAGGCGCAGCAGGGTGGTCTTGCCCGAGCCGTTGGCACCCACCAGGGCCAGGCGTTCACCTCGCAACAGTTGCAGGCTCACGTCCTGCAGCGCACGGGTGGTGCCGAAGCTGACGCTCGCGGCCTGCAGTGTGAGGAGGGGCGCTTGCCCGGCAGGTGGGGCCAGCGTGGAGGTCCGCGCCTGCCCGGCAGGGAACTCCGCAAGCGATGTGTGGGCTTGGACGCCGGGATCTGCAGGCTGGCCCGCACCGGCACGGGGCGTTCGGCTCACAGCGGTGCCTCCCGACCGCCCCCGCTGCGCCACTGCAGCAGGGCAATGAGTGCGTTCAGGGCGCCGACCACGGCCAGCAGCACCAGGCCCAGGGCCAGGGCCAGGGGCAGGTCCCCCTTGCTGGTTTCCAGCGCGATGGAGGTAGTCATCACGCGGGTGAAGCCGTCAATGTTGCCGCCCACGATCATCACCGCGCCCACCTCCGCAATGGCGCGGCCAAAGCCGGTGAGCAGCGCCGTCATCACCCCCAAGCGCTCGTGCACCAGCAGCAAGGCGGCGGTGGCCGCCGAGCCGGCGCCCAGAGACCGCAACTGGTCGCCACCCTCGGCCAGCGCCGAGAGCACCAGCCGCCGCGCCAGCGCGGCGATCAGCGGCACCACCAGGATGCTCTGTGCGATGACCATGGCCGTGGGCGTGAAGAGGATGCCCCAGGAACCCAGCGGCCCCGAGCGAGACAGCAGCAGGTACACCACCAGCCCCACCACCACCGAAGGCAGCGCCAGCAAGGTGTTCAGCAGGCTCACCACCAGGCCATGTCCCGGAAAGCGCGCCACGGCCAGCCAGGCGCCCAAGGCCAGGCCGAAGCCTGCGCCCAGCAGGCAGGCGGTGCCGCTGACCTGCAGCGACAAGCCCACCACCTGCGCCAGGCGCGGGTCGGCCCCGAGGATCAGCGATCCTGCGGTGGCCAGGCTGTCGTGGAAGGTGCTCACGGGGCGATGAGGGTGGAACGGGAAAGGAAGGGCGCGCGGATTCTCTGCAGGCGGGCCTGGCTTGACGATATGTTCTGGTGTGCATATGAGGGATTGCCGGACGCCGGGCCGCACCACAATGCGGCCCTTGATCCTTCCTCCAGCACGTCCGCTCTTTCGACCATGTCCACCCTCGGCCCTTCCCCGCTGATTGCCAACGACCGCCACCTCAGCGTGGCGCAGGCCCGTGAAGCCATCCTGGCGCCATTGCGCCCGGTGGCCGGCACGGAAACGCTGGCGCTGGCGCAGGCCCTGGGCCGGGTGCTGGCGCAGGACCTGATCTGTCCCATGAACGTGCCGCCGCACGACAACTCGGCCATGGACGGCTACGCCTTCGACGGCGCCGCGCTGGCCGCCGACCCCGGTGCCACCTTGGCGTTCTCGGTGGCGGGCACCGCCTACGCCGGTCAGGCCTTCACGGCAGCGGTGGGCGCTGGGCAGGCCGTGCGCATCATGACGGGCGCGGTGATGCCCGCAGGCCTGGACACCGTGGTGCCGCAGGAACTGGTGAAGACCGAAGGCGAGGGCGCCGCCCTGCGCGTGACCGTGCCTGCCGGCACCGTGAAGCGCG
>JBILSM010000184.1:0-4600 GCA_044372085.1 Rubrivivax sp. | reverse complement strand
CCGGACCATCGGCCTGAACGCCATCGTGCTGCAGGTGCGACCCGCCGCCGATGCGATCTATCCCTCGCCCCTGGAACCCTGGTCGGAGTTCCTCACGGGCGCCAGCGGTCGTGCACCTGACCTGCCATGGGACCCGCTGGCCGAATGGGTGGAGCAGGCCCACCGGCGGGGGCTGGAACTGCACGCCTGGTTCAACCCCTACCGTGCGCGCCACAGCTCGGCCACCACGCCTTTGGCGCCGCACCACCTGGCCAACACCGACCCCGGCATCGTCAGACGCTATGGCGAGCTGCTGTGGATGGACCCAGGGGAGCCCCGCGCTGCGCAGCGCATGGTGGACGTGGTGCTGGACGTGGTGCAGCGCTACGACATCGACGGCGTGCACATCGACGACTACTTCTACCCCTATCCCCTGAAGGACGCGCAGGGGCGCGACCTCCCCTTCCCCGACGAACCCTCCTGGCAGCGCGCCGGCGCCCCCGCCCACCGCGCGGCCTGGCGCCGCGCCCAGGTCGACGGGCTGATCGAGCGCCTGCACGCCGCCATCCACATGGCCAAGCCCTGGGTGCGATTTGGCATCAGCCCCTTCGGCCTGCCGCGGCCCGACCGGCGCCCCCCCGGCATCACCGGCTTCAGCCAATTCGACCAGCTGCACGCCGACGTGGAGCGCTGGCTCAGCGAAGGCTGGCTGGACTACCTGGCGCCGCAGCTGTACTGGCCCATCGCGCAGACGGCTCAGGCCTTCCCCGTACTGCTGGACGCATGGCTGCGCGACAACCCGCGCGGGCGCCACATCTGGGCGGGCCTGTTCACCAGCCGCATCGGTGAGCGCCAGCGGCCCTACACCCCACAGGAAGTGCTGGCGCAGATTGGCGTGGTGCGCGAGCGCAGCGCCGCCAACCCGCTGGCTGCAGGCCATCTGCACTTCAGCATGGTCGCACTGGCGGCTAACCGCGAGGGCGTGGCCGATCGCCTGCGCGAAGGCCTCTATGCCCAGCCTGCGCTGCCGCCCGCCACGCCTTGGCTGGCGGAGCCGCCGCCCGCGCGCCCGGATGTCACGCTCACGCCCTTGAACCCGCCGGGTTCGGTACGGGTGCACTGGCAGGCCCCTGCAGGCACCCCCCCCTGGCGGCACGTGGTGCTGCACCTGCGCCGCGAAGGCCAGTGGGAGACCATGCATCTGCCCGCCACCAGCGTCCACCACCAGGTACTGCACGCCGCAGCCGACCGGGCGGTTGTGCACGCGGTGGGAAGAACCGGCCTGTCCGGTGACGCGGTGACCATCCTCCAGCGCGCAGGCGCATGGAGCTTGGCTGGGCCCGCCAGCCACCAGGGCTCACCAACGACAACCCCGTCATGAAGTTTCTTTTCGTCCACCAGAACTTTCCCGGTCAGTTCCTGCACCTGGCGCCGGCACTGGCCGCCAGAGGCCACCAGGTCGTGGGCCTGGGTGTGAACGCCCTGAAGGCGCCGCTGCCCGGTGTTCACCACCGCACCCATCGGCCGGGCCCCCCGGGCCCTGCGGCTCCCGATGCGGACAGCTTTTTCCAGGAATGGGCGGCCAAGAGGGCCCGGGCGCAATCGGCTGCCCAGGCCATGATGGATCTGAAGGCTGAAGGCTTCCTGCCCGACGTCGTGTTCGGCCACCCCGGCTGGGGCGAGATGCTGCACTCGAGGGACGTGTTTCCCAGAAGCCGAGTGCTGGTGTTCGCGGAGTACTACTACGGCGCCGACGGCGGAGACTCGTTCTTCGACCCCGAGTTTCAGCGGGGCCCCGTCGACCTGGCCAGCCTGCAACGCCTGCGCCTGAAGAACACGCACCTGCTGCACGCCCTGGCCGACTGCGACGCCGCCGTGTCGCCTACGGTCTTTCAGAAGAGCCAGCACCCTGCCACTTTCCACGACCGCATCCGCGTGATCCACGACGGGATCGACACCGACCGCTTCGCACCTGATCCAGGCGCCAGCATCAAGCTCCAGCAGGCGAAGTTGGAGCTCAAGCATGGCGACGAAGTGGTCACCTTCGTGTCCCGGCAGTTGGAGCCCTATCGCGGATACCACATCTTCATGCGCAGCCTGGCCCGTCTGCAGCGCCTGCGGCCCCAGGCACGCGTGGTGATCGTGGGCGGAGACGGCACGGCCTACGGGGCATCGCCGCCTGCAGGCGCCACGTGGAAGAACATCTTCCTGAACGAGGTGAAGAGCGGGCTGGACATGAGCAGGGTGCACTTCGTGGGGCAGGTGCCCCACGCTCTGCTGCAGCGCCTGATGCAGGTGTCCGCTGTCCACGCCTACCTGACCTACCCCTTCGTGCTGTCCTGGTCGATGCTGGAGGCCATGAGCCAGGGCGCACTGATGGTGGCCTCAAACACCGGGCCGGTCCAGGAGGTCATCGAGCATGGCCGCAACGGGCTGCTGGTGGATTTCTTTGACCACCAGGCCCTGGCAGAAACGATGGCCGAGGCCCTGGCTCGCCAGCAGGAGCTGCAGCCGCTTCGACAAGCCGCCCGCCAGACCGTGGTGGACCGCTACGACCTGCGCCGCGTGTGTCTGCCCGACATGCTGAAGTTCGTCGAGCAGGCCGCGGGTTAGGGCGCGGCACGGTTCACCGTGCCGCATCCCGCCGCGTCAAGCCAGCCCGCGCGAACCGGGCCTTGCGAAGTAGAACCACTCGTGCCCCGGCTCCGCCCGGACGTTGGGGAACACGATGCGGCCGTCCGCCGGGGCCGTGACGGGCGTGCCGTCGTGGCGCAGGCCGATCACGTCTCCGGCCTTCAGGGCATCAAAGCTCGTCCACTCCTTGACGAAGCGGTCTTCGGCGTGCAGGCGGTCGGTCACCTCTTCCAGGCGCAGCACCTCGTGGTCAGCAGCCGGGGGGTCGGGCGACCAGTTCACCAGGCCCAGCAGGGCCAGGGTCTGGCGAATGGCCTGCAGGCCCACGTCCGGCGCCTTCGGGTCGTCATGCTGGCCGCACTCCAGCGTCACACCCCACCCGCCGCGTGAGCGCATGTACTCGGTGGTGCCCACGCCGTAGTTGGCGTCGGTGTCCAGGCTTTGCCCGGCATGGCGCGCACGTGCCCGACGCCGCGCCACACCGGCCTCGTAGGTGCGCAGCCAGCCTTCCACGATGCGCCTGGGGCCCAGGTGGCGCGCCAGGCGGGCCTCGTCGGCTGCGTGGGCGAAGGGCTCCAGGTCTCCGGTGTTGTCCTCGGGGCCGAAGAGCGTGAAAGCCTCGCCCAACCCATTGAACGAATGCAGGTCCAGCAGCACATCGTGGGCATCGAGCAGCGGGCACAACACGTTGCCCACGCGATCCTCGAAGTCCTGCGGCACCGCCGTGGGGCGCAGGTTGCGGTGGAGATTGCGGTCGCCCGTGCGCCGGCCCAGGGCATGCGCCAGCGGGTTGGTCACGGGCACGAAGGTGACGACGCCGCGCTCGATGCGCCAGCGGCCTGCGTCCAGCTCGGCCAGGGCCCGGCCGATGGCCCGCGACCCGGCCACCTCGTTGCCGTGCACGGCGCCCAGCACGATCAGGCGCGGGCCGGGCCGCAAGCCTTGGAACTGGTGGATGCGCAGGCTGGTGGGGCGCTCGGCAGATGCTGGGGTGAGTTGATCTGGCATGGGGAACTCGAACGGGAAAGGGTGCAGGTCCAAGGTGTGGGCGCGCCGGCCACCGTGCCGGCCGGCGTGTGGGCAGCCGAAGTGTCTCTCAGCCTGCTAGGCCGCCACCACCCGGTTGCGTCCCTGCGCCTTGGCTTCGCGCAGCGCCAACTGCGCCCGGGAGAGGGCCTGGTCGATCGTCTCGCCGGCGTGGTGCTGGGTGAGGCCGGCCGAAACGGTGATGCGCACGGCCTCGCCCGAAGCCGGGTGCACGGCCATGGCCGCGACGCGCTCGCGCAGGCGCTCCACGCCCAGGCGACCCAGCGGTGCGCGGGTGTCGCACAGCAGGAGCACGAAGGTCCCGCCACCGTACCGGCCCAGGCGGTCAACGATGCGTACCGCGGCCTGTGCCTCCTGAGCAAAGGCGCACAGCACCTGGTCGCCCGCGGCAATGCCGTGGCGGCGGTTGACCTCCCGCAAGCCGTCCAGGTCCAGGACGGCAACGCAGAAGGCCTGGCCCGAACGCACGCTGCGCTGACGCTCGCGCTCCAGCACCTCCAGCAGGTGGCGGCGGTTGAGCAGGCCGGTCAGGGCGTCGCAGGTGGCCAGTTCCTCGATGCGCGCCAGGGCCTGCTTGAGTTCCACCCGCTGCGCGCGCATGCGCTGGCGCATCAGGGAGATGCGCGCAGCCAGCATCGAAGCCGCCGGCAGCATCGTGGCCACCATGATGAAGTGGCCGAGTTCTACTTTGGGCGGGTACACCTGCGGCAGCCGCCAGGCCATCACGGCCATGGCCAGGCCGAACACCACCACGGCGAAAAGGCTCGTCCAGGCCATCTGGCGCGGCTTGGCGGCAAACAGCCCGAACATGAAGATCACCATGACGATCGGAAACACCGCCCCGCGCGCCGGGCCCAGCATGGCATAAGCCCAGGCCGCCATGGTGGTGGCAAAGAGCATCTGGGCCACCGTCATCGAGGGGTCGGCCCAGCGGCGGGAC
>JBILSM010000016.1:0-43244 GCA_044372085.1 Rubrivivax sp. | reverse complement strand
TGCCGGGGTTGGTGATGGCGTTCAGTGCGCGCGCGTGCTTGATGATGCCGCCGATGTAGTACAGCGCGAACTCGCTCAGACCCGCGTAGCCGTCACCGGCGAACAGGTTCTTGCCGTCCTTCCACACGGACTGGTGCACGTGCATGCCGCTGCCGTTGTCGCCCACGACGGGCTTGGGCATGAAGGTGGCCGTCTTGCCGTAGGCGTGCGCGACGTTGTGGATGATGTACTTCTGCAGTTGCAGCCAGTCGGCACGCTGCACCAGGGTGCTGAACTTGGTACCGATCTCGTTCTGGCCCTGGCCCGCCACCTCGTGGTGGTGCACCTCGACCGGAATACCGACCTGCTCCAGCAGCAGACACATCTCGGAGCGCATGTCCTGGAAGCTGTCGACCGGGGGCACCGGGAAATAGCCACCCTTGACACCGGGGCGGTGCCCCATGTTGCCGCCTTCGAAGTCCTTGCCGGAGCTCCAAGGCGCCTCTTCCGAGCCGACCTTGACGAAGCAGCCGGACATGTCGACGTTCCACTGCACCTGGTCGAAGATGAAGAACTCGGGTTCCGGGCCGAAGAAGGCCGTATCACCCAGACCGCTGGCCTTCAGGTAGGCCTCGGCGCGCTTGGCCAGGGAGCGCGGATCGCGCTCGTAGGGCTTGCCATCGCCTGGCTCGAGCACGTCGCAGCTCATGATCAGCGTCGGCTCTTCGAAGAACGGGTCGACGTTGGCGGTGTTCGGATCCGGCATCAGCAGCATGTCGGAGGCTTCGATGCCCTTCCAGCCGGCGATCGACGAGCCGTCGAAGGCATGGCCGGCAGTGAACTTTTCCTCGTCGAACGCGGACACGGGCACGGATACGTGCTGTTCCTTGCCGCGGGTGTCGGTGAAGCGGAAGTCAACGAATTTGATTTCGTTGTCCTTCACCATCTTCATCACGTCGGCAACCGTCTTTGCCATCTCTATCTCCTGTTGTGCACTGAGGGGTGGGGGGAAAATCGAATGAAGATTGTGTAGCAGAAAGCGTGCCTGAAGCTCTTGGCCTTGCCCCAATTTGGCGCAGAGTGCGATGCGGCCAACTTGGTGCATTTGCTCCAAATATGCACCTCTGGGGTGCGCCGCAAGATCAACGCACCAATTCGGGGCCTAACTGGGCCGACAAGCTGGTGAGCCCGGCTTTCAGGGCGGCAAAAGCTTCGACCAGATCGGACGCACCCTTGACACCCAGTTCGATATGGCGGCCGTAGGTGGGGTGGTCCACGCTGGGCAGGCTAAACACCTTGATTCCGGGAAAGCGCCGCTCCAGGTCTTCCATCAGCGGGGTAAGCGCCGCTTCCATGGCGCCGAAGACGATGACCGAGCGCTCGTGCTGCACCTGCCCGCCATGCAGGTGGGCGTAGCGCTGGTCCAGCACCCACTCGATCATCGGCCAGGCCATCACCGGGAAGCCCGGCACGAAATGCACATGGCCCACCGAGAACCCCGGGATCTTGTTGTACGGGTTGGGAATGATGGAGGCGCCTTCCGGAAACACCCCCATGTTGAGCCGGTGCACGTTGTCGGCCCGCTCGGGTTCGAAGGGCACGCCCTGCTCGGCCGCCACATCGCGCATGCGCTCGGTGATCAGTTCTCTCGCCTGCGGATGCAGCGCGAGCGGCACGCCCAGCGCGACGGCGGCGCTCTGGCGGGTGTGGTCGTCCGGAGTGGCGCCAATGCCTCCGCAGGAAAACACCAGATCGCCACTGGCAAAGGCGTGCTGCAGATCCTGGGTGATACGTGCGCGGTCATCCCCCGCGTAGCGCGCCCACTTCAGGGCCAGACCGCGCGCTGCCAACAGTTCGATGACCTTGGGCAGGTGCTTGTCCTGGCGCTTGCCTGAGAGGATTTCGTCGCCGATGATGATGAGGCCGATGTTCATGGGGTGGCGTCCTGGGCAGGCAGCAAGGGAAGGCTCGGGGCGGCGTCGGTCGTGGGGGCTGCGGTGGGGGCGGCAGGGGTGGCCGCCGGCGGCGGGCGCAGGCGTGCCAGTTGCGCCAGCGTGAAGTGCGCGAACCACAGCGAGGCGAAGGCGAACACCAGCGTGTACAGCCACACCGAGGCCAGAACCAGAAGCGGCGCGAACACCAGGGTGAGCGCACCCAGCGCCCAGATCAGGGAAGGCAGCGAGCCCAGCAAACCGCAGACGATGCCCATGGCCAGCAGCTTCCAGCGGCAGTCATGCATGATCATGCGCCGCTCCTGCGGCGTGGCGTGCAAGGCCAGGGTGTCGAAAGAGAAGACGCGCGCAGCCAGCCAGCCCCACACCAGGGGCGGGATCACCACGGCCAGCGGCGGCACGAACCACAACGGCAGGCTCACGAGCAGCACGCCCAGGGCCAGCAGCGTGCAACCCAGCGACCACAAGGCGCTGGCCCACCAGCCCGAGGCCCCGCTGCGCCGCTGCAGACCAGCAAAGCGCCGCTGCGCCACCCAGTTCACCAGGGACGGTGTCACCGTCCACGCCACCAGCAGCAAGGCCAGCACCACGACCAGCGGCACGGACAGCGCCACCACGATCAAGGGTGCCAGCACCGCCCGGAAAGCCCCGCCTCCCAGGGATTCCAGCCAGGTGAGCAACGAGGCCACCAGTGCCCATTCCTCCAGAAAGGTGCGCACCGCAGCCACCGCAGACTCCCAGTACAGCCAGCCCAGGGTGAGGGTTGCCCCTGCGGACAACAGCAGAGGGATCAGCGACCACAGGATCACCCGCGGGTGCAGGCAGCCCAGCGCTGCGCGCCAGAAGGCATCGAGCAGGGTGTTCATCGGCGGCGGATCATACGCAGGCGCAAGGGCACAGCACGGGGATCAAGCGCGCCCCGCCAGCCGTTTCAGGCTCAGCCACTGCTGGGCCCAGAAGCCACGGCCATAGTCGCGGCCTGGAGCCCCTGGAGGACCGAGCCCTTCTGGCCCAGGCAACTGGTCCCGGATGCCCGTGGGCTCGTAGCGGCCGTCATGCCGGGCGGTGCCGAACAGGTGGTCCCATATCGGGAACAGCACGGCGAAGTTATGGCCGCCCAGCGATCCCGGCCCTGCCGATTCGTGCCCCAGGCCGATGCGGTGGTGCAGCCGGTGGTAGGCCGGGCTCACCAACAGGCGGCCCAGCACCGGGCCAAAGGACAGGCGCACATTGGCGTGCGACAGGCTCTCGACGAGCTGGGTGAAGGCCACGATGGCCACGAACTGGCCCGGCCCGACGCCCACCGCGATCGCCACGGCCACGAAAATCAGGTCGCGCAGCACGTCGTCCAGCAGGTGATTGCGGTTGTCGGACCACATCGTCATCTGGCGCTGGCTGTGGTGCAGCGCGTGCAACTGCCACCACCCATGCCAGCGGTGCTGTCCGCGGTGGATCAGGTAGTCCACGAAATCGAACAGCAGCAGGTACAGCACAAAGCTCACCCAGGCCACGTCCGTCACCCCTGGCCACAGCGCGTCCAACTGCCAGGGGCGCACGCCCCACAGCCGCAGTTCGCCCACCAGTTCCCACACCAGCGGCTCCAGCGTGAAGAACATCATCAGACGGAAGATCCCCAGGCGATGCAGCAGGGTGTAGACCACGTCCACCCGCACGGCGGCGCGGTCTGTCACGGGCTCCACGGGGCGCCAGCGCTGCAGGGCACCCACGACCGTCACCAGCAGCACGATCTGCAACAGCCCCATCAGCAGCCAGCCGGTGCCGAGGTAGCCGTCTTCCAGCAGATTGCCCAGGCCCAGGGCGAACATCAGCGGCTGCACCAGGTGCTCGAACAAGGCTTGCTGCGCGAGGCCGAAGGCATCGGCCGCCCCGGCCCACAAGCCCGCGGAGGAGGCAACGGAGAACGGCTCCATGGCGTTCAGGCCCTGTCTTTCACGGCACGGGCCTGGACGCTGCCGCGCCCAGCGTGGGGTGCTCGCGCAGCGTGGCAAAACACAGCCCGCGCGCCTTCAGGCCCGTGATCAGCGGCTCCAGCACCGCCGGCGCCCAGGGGTCCTGTCGCGACCAGATGCCCAGGTGCGCCAACAGGATGTCGCCCGCCTTCACGTCCCTCAGGCCCTGCTGCAGCAGGCGCTCGTTGGGGTAGCGGTCGCTGGGCAGTTCATCCCCCAGAAACCCGGCGGGGGACCAGCCCACATGCGTGAAGCCGCAGTCGGACGCAGCCTTCAGCAGCGCGGGCGAGGTCTTGCCACCGGGCGCTCGGAAGACAGCGCCCATGGCCTGGCCCGTCATGGCCTGCAGACGACGTGCCGGCTCCTTCAGCGCCTGGCAATAGGCCTGCGGCGTGAGCAGGCGCTCACGTCCGGCCTGCGCCCCCGAGGTGGGCTTGACGCGCAAGCTCGCGACGCCGCCGGGGGGCCCAGGGACATCGGCGCGCCACACATCGTGGTCCCAGGTGTGGGAGCCGAAGGCGTGGCCCTCAGCGGCACGGGCCTTCCACCAGGGGGCCCATTCATCGTCCAGGCTGGCGCCGCCGTTGCGCGTACGCTCGTTGGCCAGGAAGAAGGTCACCTTCACCTCATGCCGGGCCAGCACCTCGGCCACCAGCGGGGCCACGCCCATGTGGCCGGTGTCGAAGGTGAGGTACACCGGCCGGTCACAGCGCTGCGCCGGCGAGGCGCCTGCTGCTGCCGCAGCGCCCCCCAGTGCCAACAGCAGAAGCCCGATCTTCACTGCCGCGCCGCGTGGTCCAGCGTCCACACGCCATGGGGCGAGCGACCCACCGCCACCTGGCGGATCACCTGGCGCTTGTCGATGTCGATCACGCTCAGCTTGCGCGCCCAGCGCGAACTCAGCAGCAGCGTGCGGCCGTCGGCCATCACCTCCATGCAGTCCGGGCCACCCGGGCCGGGCAGCTGGGCCGCCACCTCAAAGGTCTGCAGATCGATCATGCTGATGGTGTTGGCCACGCGGTTGCTGACGAACACATGGCGCCCGTCGCCACGCGCGCGAAAGGCGTGTGCACCGTCGCCCGTGGTGATGCGCTTGACCATGCGCGGCGCCGCACCCGACACGTCGTAGACCTCCACGAAGCGGTCGCCAGTCAAGCCCAGCAGCAGGTGCCGGTCGTCCTTGGTGAGAAACACGTCGGCGGGCATCTTGCCGGTCTTGACCTTCCAGCGCACCGCCTGCGTGGCCAGATCGATGGCCATCAGCTCATCGCTGTCCTGCAGCGAGGCATACACCACCGTGGAGCGGCTGTCGATGAACAGGTGGCTGGGGGTCTTGGGCGCCTCGATGCGCTTGACCAGCTTGAAGGGTTGCGCCTGATCCGGCTGCCAGCGGTACAGGTCCACATGGTTCAGCCGGTTGGCGGCGGTGACGAACCACTTCATGTCCGGTGAGAAGCGCAGGTGGTACGGGTCCACGATGTCACGCACTGTGCGCTGCACTGCGCCTGTGGCAGGGTCGATGAAGGTCAGGGAGTTGCCTGCCGCGTTGGCCACGATCAGGCTCTTCTCGTCAGGGGTGAGGTACAGGTGGTGCGGCTCCTTGCCCACCTCGATGCGCCGCTGCTCAGCCCAGGTGACGGGGTCGATCACGCTGACCGTGGCGTCCTGCGAGTTCAGCACGAAGATGGGGCGCGCAGGGCGGACCGCCCCCGCGGCGGTCGCGGGCGCAGCTGGCTGGGCGCGCAGGCACAGGGTGGCCCCAGCGAGTACGGCCCCCAGAAACAGGCTCAGTCTTCGACGAACAGGCAGCGTCATCAGTCGTCATCTCCACTCAGGATGCCGCCCAGCACACCACCACCCGCCAATCCGGCGAGCATCGAGCCTTCTTCGCGCGACCCCCCGCGCTGCGGCGCGGCCGCGAACACCCGCGAGGCCAGGCGGGAGAACGGCAGGCTCTGCAACCAGACGGAACCGGGCCCCGTGACCTTGGCGAAGAACAGGCCCTCGCCGCCGAACAGCGCCGTCTTGATCTTGCCCACGTACTGGATCTCGAAGTTGACGTTCGGCGTCATCGCCACCAGACAGCCTGTGTCCACCAGCAGGGTCTGCCCGGGCTGCAGGTCGCGCCGCATCACGGTGCCCCCGGCGTGCACGAACGCCAAGCCGTCGCCTTCGAGCTTCTGCATGATGAAGCCCTCTCCGCCGAAGAAGCCCACCGACAGCTTCTGCTGGAAGTAGATGCCCAGCGATACCCCGCGCGCGGCGCACAGGAAGGCATCTTTCTGGCAGATGAGCATGCCGCCCAGCTGCTTGAGGTTCATCGGCAGGATCTTGCCCGGGTAAGGCGCCGCAAACCCCACGCGTTGCTTCGAGGTGCTCTGGTTGGTGTAGACCGTGGTGAAGAGCGACTCACCGGTCACCAGCCGCTTGCCCGCGCCCAGCAGCTTGCCGAAGAAGCCGCCTTGCTGCGCGCTGCCGTCGCCGAACACGCTGTCCATGCCGATGCCGGCATCCATGAACATCATGCTGCCGGCCTCGCCAATGGCCGCCTCGCCGGGGTCGAGCTCGACCTCGACGAACTGCATCTCCGAACCCTTGATCTCGAAATCGACGACATCCATGGACATGGGCAAACAGCTCCTGCGTTCTGAACACCGAACATGGTACCGAATGGGGATGCACGCCCCGCAAGTCAGGGCTCACCGTCCCGCCGGACAGGACGGTGCGGCCCGCTATCATGACCTTCGCCATGACGATGTCACTGCAACCGCCAAGTTTGCTGATGGGGGCTGCTGCCGTCGGCACAGGCGCCGCACTCGGTGCCTTGCTGCGATGGCAGCTTTCGGCCTGGCTCAACCCGCTGCACGACGGCGTGCCCCCGGGCACCCTGGCCGCCAACCTGATAGGGGGCTACCTGGTGGGCCTCGCCATGGCCTGGTTCGCCCAGCAACCCGACCTCTCGCCTGCCTGGCGGCTGTTCGTGATCACCGGCTTCCTGGGAGGCCTCACCACGTTCTCCACGTTCTCTGCGGAGGTGGTGAGCCTGATGCAACAAGGGCGCATCGGCATGGCGCTCGCCACGTCAGGACTGCATCTGGCGGGCTCGCTGGCGGCGACCTGGGCCGGATGGGCCACGGTGGCAGCCGCTTTGCGGCCACCGTCGGCGTGACAGCGACATCCAGGCACGCGCAGCCCGTTTCCCGCACCTTGCACAGGACCACCCGCGCATAAACACCGCGCCCTCGTCAGCGCCTCCGGATCGCAGCCCTGGGGCTTAGACAGCTCAGACCGCCGCAGTGACCACCATTTCCACGCGCCACTGACGCTGGGCCAACGGCGCCTGCACCGTGGCGCGCGGGGGAGCGTTGCCGGCGCTGACCCACTTCTCCCACACGGCATTCATGGCGGGGAAATCGGCCAGGTCCGCGATGAAGATCTGGCACATCAGGATCCTGGACTTGTCCGTGCCGGCGCGGGCCAGCAAGGCGTCGATCTGGGCCAGCACCTGCGTGGTCTGGCCGGTGATGTCCTGGGTGCCGTCGGCCGCGACCTGGCCGGCCAGGTAGGCCACGCCGTTGTGCACGGCCATCTCGGACAAACGAGCGCCGACGTCAAATCTTTGAACCATCTGAGTTACTCCGAAGAAAGGGACTGTTGATCAGGGCAGGGGGCAGGGCCCGACTGAAACTTCGGGCCTGGTGGGCACCGGCGGTGGAGCCGACTCAAGTCTTGCGGCCGGCCTTGTGCCCGATCTTGCTCTCCGTGCCGGCCAGCAGCTTGCGGATGTTGGGTCCGTGGCGCCAGACGAGCAACAGGCTCATGGGCACGATGCACAGCAGGACCGGCTTCACACCCCAGATCAGCAACTGGAAGAAGGGCGCGAAGGCGGCGGCCACCAGCGAAGCCAGCGAGGAATAGCGAAAGAACACCGCGATCAGCAACCAGCTGGCCAGGGTGGCCGCACCCAGCACGGGATTGAGCGCCAGCAGCACCCCGGCCGCCGTAGCCACGCCCTTGCCGCCCTGGAAGCGGAAGAACACGGGCCACAGGTGACCCAGGAAGGCGGCCAGACCGACCATGGCGATGACAAAGGGCCCCAGGCCCAGGCGCTCCTGCCACAGCAGTGCAGCCATCACGGGCAGGTAGCCCTTGAGCGCGTCAAACGCCAGGGTGAGCAGGGCCGCAGCCTTGTTGCCCGAGCGCAGCACGTTGGTGGCCCCGGGGTTGCCCGAGCCGTAGCTGCGCGGATCCGCCAGGCCCATCAGGCGGCTGACGATGACCGCAAAGCTGAGCGAGCCCACCAGATAAGACAGCGCAATGGCCAAGGGCCCGGCCCAAGGTGCCAATGCGGAAGCTTGTGAAGCAGCAGACATGGAGCCGCGGATTCTAGTGAGGACCACAAATGCGGGCCGGCGGGCGGGCGGGAGGGCGGGCAGGACCCACACCTGCCCGCCGCGACGACGCCTACAGCGCGCAGTTCACCGGCCGGGCGCCCAGGCGGTCGGTCAAGACCGAAGGCTCGATCCCGACCAGGAAGCCGCGCCGCCCCCCATTGATATGGATCTTCGGCAGCGCCAGCACGCTTTGCTCCACGAACACCGGCATCGCCTTGCGCAGCCCGAAAGGCGAGGTGCCCCCCACCAGGTAGCCGCTGTGACGCTGCGCCACCTCGGGCTTGCAGGGCTCGACCGACTTCACGCCGATGGCGCGTGCCAGGTTCTTGGTGCTGACCTGGCGGTCGCCATGCATCAGCACCACCAGGGGTTGCGCCTTGTCGTCCTGCATGACCAAGGTCTTGACCACGCCATGCTCGTCCACGCCGAGTTGGCGGGCGGACTCGGCCGTGCCGCCGTGCTCCAGATAGTCGTAGGGGTGCTCGGTGAACGCAATGCGCTGGGCCCGCAGCCACTGGGTGGCCGGCGTTTCGCTGACGTGCTTGTCTTTCTTCGCCATGCGCAGATGGTGCCATGGCAGGGGAAAGGGACAGCAGACCGGCGATGCCTTGGGGGTGGCGCACGGCCACATCGGACCCGATGAACCCGCCGGGGCACCCGGGCGACACGGGTGCAGAGTCCGACGGTGCTTCAGGGCCTACGGCCGCGCGAAGCCCTGGCAGCGAAGTGTTCTGCTCAGAATCACGCTCTCATGCCGACCCGCCCCAGCCCCTTTGTCGCCGCCGGCCTTGACCCTTGCACCATCACCGCGACGGACACCGCCCTGGTCTGGCTCAAGCGCGATCTGCGCCTGGCTGACCACGCGCCCTTGAGTGCCGCCCAAGGCTTCAACCGCGCGCTGGCGGTGTTCATCATCGAGCCCGAGTGGTTGGGCAGCCCCGAGTGCGACGCCAGCCACGTGGCCTTCGCCCTGGCCTGCGTGGAAGACCTGCGCCAGCAAGGCTTGCCGGTGCTGGTTCGTCAGGGCGCAGCGCCGGCGGTGCTGCAGGCGCTGCACACCGAGCACGGCGTGACCCACCTGCTCAGCCACGAAGAGACCGGACCGGGCTGGACCTGGGAGCGCGACAAGGCGGTGGCGGCCTGGTGCTACGCCCAGGGCGTGCGCTGGGCCGAGTTTGCGCAGACCGGCGTGGTGCGGCGCCTGCGCAGCCGCAACGGCTGGGCAGGCCGGTGGCAGGCACGAATGGACGCGCCGCGGCACGGCGCCGTGACCGGCCTGCCATGCCCTGTCGGCCTGGCAGTGAACGCGCTGCCGCGCCTGGCCGAACTGGGACTGCCGCCCCATGGCAAGCAATTGCAGGCCGCTGGTGAGCAGGCCGGCCGCCAGACGCTGGACAGCTTCCTGCGCCATCGGGGGCACGACTACCGTCGGTCGCTGTCCAGCCCGCTGACAGCCGAGGACGGCTGCAGCCGCCTGAGCCCACACCTGGCTTTCGGCACGCTGTCGATGCGCACGGTGCACCAGGCCACCGAAGCCCGCATCGCCACGCTGGGAGGAAGCGCGCAAGCCGAAGAGCGCGCCTTCGCCCACGCACTGCGGGGATTTTCCGGGCGGCTTCGCTGGCACTGCCACTTCATGCAGAAACTGGAGGACGAGCCAACCGTGGAGGTGCGCAACTTCGCGCGCTCGGCCGATGGCCTGCGGCCTGGTGATGTGGGCGTACCGATGACGGCCCAGGATGAGGAGCGCCTGGCGGCCTGGTGCCAGGGCCGCACGGGGTTTCCCATGGTGGACGCCTGCATGCGCAGCCTGCGCGCCACGGGCTGGCTGAACTTCCGGATGCGCGCCCTGCTGGTGAGCTTTGCGGCCTACCACCTGTGGTTGCACTGGCGCGCGCCAGGGCTGCACCTGGCCCGGCAGTTCCTGGATTTCGAGCCGGGCATCCACTGGAGCCAGATGCAGATGCAGTCCGGCACCACGGGCATCAACACGCTGCGCATCTATTCACCCACCAAGCAGCTGCAGGACCACGATCCGCAAGGCGAGTTCATCCGGCGCTGGGTGCCGGAGTGGGGCACGCCGGCCTACCCGGCGCCCGTCGTGGACGAACGCGCAGCCGTCCAGGCCGCCAAGGACAAGATGTACGGCCTGCGCAAGACCCTGGAGGCCCGCGCCGAGGCCGACGACATCCAGCAGCGGCACGGCTCGCGCCTGAGCGGGCTGCCACCGTCGGGCCGGCGCACCAGGGCAGGTGCAGGTGCTGACCAGCAGGCCGGCTCATCCCGACCACCAAGCTCCAGCGCCTCCTCGGTACCTGCGCGACGCCGAAAGCAGGCTGCCTCGTCCCCCACCCTCAGTCTGCAGCGAGACCTGTTCGAATGAACCACAGGACGAGTGATTTCAAAGGGAACAAGGCCCACCTGCACAGCAAGCCCTGCGTCACCTGCGGCCGGCCCATGAACTGGCGCAAGGCTTGGGCGAAGAATTGGGATGAGGTGCGCTATTGCTCGGACGCCTGCCGAAAGCAGCGCGGCAACGCGACATCAAAGGCCGCCGCATGACTCGCATCCGCCACCTGGTGCTGATCCTGGGGGACCAGCTCAACCGCGACGCCAGTGCCTGGGACGGCTTCGACCCCGCGCAAGACATGGTCTGGATGTGCGAGGCGCGCGCCGAGGCCACGCACGTGCCCTCCAGCCGCCAACGCAGAGCGCTGTTCCTCTCGGCCATGCGGCACTTTGCACAGCAACTGCGCGCCGAGGGCGTGCCGCTGCACTACCTTGAACAGCATGCGGGTGGCCTGGACGACGCGCTGGCGGCCACGCTGCGCGAGCAGCCCCCCGATCGCATCGTGCTCACCGAGCCTGGCGAGTGGCGGGTGCGCGAGTTGCTGGAGCGCACGGCACGTGAAGCCAAGATGGTGATCGAGTTCCGCGAGGACCGGCACTTCCTGTGCAGTCACGCGCAGTTCCGCGCCCATGCCACGGGCCGCAAGCAACTGCGCATGGAGTATTTCTACCGGGAGATGCGCCAGCGCCACGGCGTCCTGATGGAGGGCGATGCGAAGGATCAGCCCGCTGGCGGGCAATGGAACTTCGATGCCGACAACCGCGAGGCCTTCGGCCGCGAAGGGCCGGGCCTGGTACCGCCGCCTTTGCGCTTCGAGCCGGACGCTCTCACGGCCGAGGTGATGGCGCTGGTGAATGCGCAGCAGCCTCCCGCGCCGGGGCGGCTGGAAGGTTTCGGTTGGCCGGTGACGCGAGAACAGGCGCTGGCCGCGCTGGAAGACTTCATCGCGCACCGTCTGGCCGAGTTCGGCCGCTGGCAGGACGCCATGTGGGGCGGCCAGCCGTGGCTGTACCACGCCATGATCTCGTCCTCCCTGAACCTGAAGCTGCTGGACCCGCGCGAGGTCATCGCCGCAGCGGAGGCGGCGTGGCGCAGCGGGCGTGTGGCGCTGGCCTCGGCCGAGGGCTTCATCCGGCAGATCCTGGGCTGGCGGGAGTACGTGCGGGGCGTGTACTGGCTGCGCATGCCGGGCTATCTGGATCTCAACGCCCTGGACGCGCACGAGGCCCTGCCTGCCTTCTACTGGACGGGCCGCACCGACATGCGCTGCCTGGCCGATGCCATCGGCCAAACGCTGGGGCACGGCTATGCCCACCACATCCAGCGCCTGATGGTGACCGGCCTGTATGCCCTGCTGCTGGGCGTGGCGCCACGCGAGGTGCACACCTGGTATCTGGCGGTGTACGTGGACGCCGTGGAATGGGTAGAGCTGCCGAACACCTTGGGCATGAGCCAGCACGCGGACGCGGGTCCGCCGCAGGGCCCCACCCCACCGCCCGGGCCCATGGCCAGCAAGCCCTACATCGCCACCGGGCAGTACATAGGCCGCATGAGCGACCACTGCCGCAGCTGCCGGTTCGATCCGGCCCAGCGCACGGGAGAGCGGGCCTGCCCCTTCACCACGCTGTACTGGGACTTCCTGGCGCGCCACCAGGTTCGGCTGGGACGCAACCCTCGTATGGCCTTGCAGGTAAAGAACCTCCAGCGGGTGGCGCCGGAAGAAATGGCGCAGATCCGCGAACGCGCCCAGGCCCTTCGGCAGGGGCAGGTCAAAGGCTGCTGAGTTCCCCGCCGACCTGGCGCGCCGCGGCACCGGCTTGGTGCAACCTCAGGTGCGTGAGGCTGCGGCGCACCGAAATGGGACCAGGCCTGCGCCTTGGTTGTGCGCGCGACAGGCCCGAATGGGGGCCTGACGAAGGGGCAGTACACGTTGGCACGCTTTCTGCTGTACGCACTTGTATACCAGTTGGCGCACCAATGCATCGCGATCGCCCCACCATTCAAAGCCCGGCCGCGGCAGCGGGCCTTGGCCCCGCAGACCTGAGCGGTCCCGCTTCTGTTGCGTCGTGGCTGACAGCCCTGGCGCAGGGCGAGGATCCGGTGGCACGGGCCGACGCCGCGCGGGTGCGGGCCCTCGCTTCGGCACAGACCGAGCGCGGCCGGCCGGTGTGGATCCACTTGTGCGACGACATCGCCTGGCAGCGCCAGATCGATCTGCTGGTGGAGCGTGTGCAGGCCTGCGCCACCCGCGCCGAGGCCCTGCGCCGCTACCCCCTGCTGGGCGTGCCATTCGCGGTCAAGGACAACATGGACATCGCGGGCGCGCCCACGACCGCCGGCTGTCCGGCCTTCGAGCACGAGGCCACGGCAGATGCCACCGTGGTGCAGCGCCTGCTGGACGCCGGGGCGCTGTGGGTGGGCAAGACCAACCTCGACCAATTCGCCACCGGTCTGGTGGGCACGCGCTCGCCCTACGGCCAACCCGCCAGCGTCCTCGATGCGCAGCGCATCAGCGGCGGCTCCAGTTCAGGATCGGCCGTGGCAGTGGCCAGCGGCCTGGTGGCCTTTGCGCTGGGCACGGACACCGCCGGTTCCGGCCGCGTACCGGCTGGGCTGAACGCCCTGGTGGGCCTGAAGCCCACGCCGGGCCGGGTGTCCACGGCCGGTGTGCTGCCCGCCTGCCGCTCGGTGGACTGCGTGTCGGTGTTCGCCCACACGGTGGAGGACGCCGCGCACGTGCTATCGGTGCTGGAAGGCCCTGACCCGCGGGACGCCTACAGCGCCTTCCAACCTGGCGTGGCGACGCTGCCCGAGCGCCCGCGCCTGGGCATTCCCAAGAGGCCGGTCTTCCACGGAGACGCCGGCTACGCAACGGCCTGGCCCGACGCCCTGCAGCGCGCGCGCGACCTGGGGGCCGAACTGGTGGAACTGGACTTCGCGCCCTTGTTCGAAGTGGCCGCCCTGCTCTACGACGGCCCCTGGGTGGCCGAGCGCCATGCGGTACTGCAGGCGTTGATGGAGCGCGACCCGCAGGCGCTGGACCCCACGGTGCTGAAGGTGGTATCCAAGGCCGTGGGCATGAGCGCCACGGACGCCTTCCGCGCACAGTACAAGCTTCGAGAGTTGCAGGCCGCGCTGGCCGGGCTGTGGCAGCAGGTGGACGCGCTGCTGGTGCCCACCACCACCGGCCACCCCACCTTTGACGAGATCGACGCCGACCCCGTGGGTGCCAACGCCCGCATGGGCGTGTACACCAACTTCGTGAACCTGCTGGGCTGGAGCGCACTGGCCGTGCCGGCGGGCTTCACCGACCGCGGCCTGCCCTTCGGCGTGACGCTGATCGGGCCCGGAAACGCCGACGCGGCCCTGGCCCGCTTCGGCCAACGCTGGATGGGGCCTGCTGCCGATGGCGAGACGCTGCGCTGGCCGGCGGTACGCAGCGAGATCGCCATCGCCGTGGTCGGTGCGCACCTGAGCGGCCTGCCCCTGAACAGCCAGCTCACCGAGCGCAGCGGGCGGCTGCTGCGCAGCACGCGCACGGCGCCCTGCTACCGCCTCTACGCCTTGCCCGGCACGACACCGTCCAAGCCCGGGATGCAGCGCGTCAGCGAAGGCGGCGCCAGCATCGAACTGGAGGTCTGGGCCCTGCCGCAGGTCGAGGTGGGCTCGTTCCTGGACCTCATCCCCGCCCCCCTGGGCCTGGGCAGCCTGCTGCTGGAAGACGGCACCACCGTGCACGGCTTCCTGTGTGAAGCACACGCCTTGCAAGGGGCGCAGGACATCACCGGCTTCGGCGGCTGGCGGGCGTACCTGGCACACCTGCAGGCCAAAGGTCCCCTGTCTCCAGCGTTCAACGCCTGAGCGGCAAGCAGGCCAGTCTCTCCCGCCCCCACCACACCGAAAGGAAGTTCCCATGGACCGTCGCACCTTCGTCTCTTCATCGGCTGCCAGTGCCCTGACTTCCACCGCGCTGGGCAGCCTGTCCACTCCCGCGGCTGCGCAGGCACGACCGGCCGACGTGCTGGTGGTGGCCAACGAGTTCGGCCCGAACTCGCTGGACATCCACACCGTGGGCGCCAACCGGCCGGCCTATGGGGTGTCGTGGCTGTGCTACGACCGCCTGATGACCTACGCCAAGAAGAAGCTCCCCGACGGGCGCGTCATGTACGACATGGACAAGCTCGTGCCCGAGCTGGCTGAAAGCTGGCGGATCGCCCCCGACGGCAATTCGGTGACCTTCAAGCTGCGCAAGAACGCCAAGTTCCATGACGGCACGCCCGTCACGGCCAAGGACGTGAAGTGGAGCTTCGACCGTGCCGTGACGGTGGGCGGATTCCCCACCTTCCAGATGGCTGCCGGCTCGCTGGAAAAGCCCGAGCAGTTCGTGGTGGAGGACGAGCACACCTTCACGGTGAAGTTCATCCGCCGCGACAAGATGACGATGAACAACCTGGCGGTGGTGGTGCCCTGCGTCTTCAATTCCGAGTTGGTGAAGAAGAACGTCACGGCGCAGGACCCCTGGGGACTGGCCTGGACGCGCAACAACGTGGCCGGTGGCGGCGCCTACAAGGTGGAAGCCTTCCGCCCAGGCCAGGAAATCATCTACGTGCGCAACGAGGACTGGAAGAGCGGCCCGTTGCCCAAGCTGCGCCGCGTCATCCAGCGCGAGGTGCCTAACGCCGGCAATCGGCGCGCGCTGCTGGTCAAGGGCGACATCGACATGACCTACGACATGCCGCCCAAGGACTTCGCCGAGCTCGCCAAAGAGGGCGGCTCCGTCAAGGTGGCCAGCATGCCCATTGAAAACTCGATGTTCTACCTGGGCATGAATGTCGCCAAGCCGCCCTTCAATAACGTGAAGATCCGCCAGGCCGTGGCCTATGCCCTGCCCTACGACAAGATGTACGACACCGCCCTGTACGGGCGGGGCGCCAAGCTGTACGGTGCGGCCTCCTCGCAGGTGAAGACCACTGGCTGGCCGCAGCCCACGGGCTACAAGACCGACCTGGCCAAGGCCAAGGCGCTGATGGCGGAGGCGGGCGCGGGCGCCGGCTTCGAGACCACGCTGTCCATCGACCTGGGCGGCGCCACGGTGGGCGAGCCCATGGCGGTGCTGGTGCAGGAAGCGCTCGGCCAGATCGGCATCAAGGCCACCATCAACAAGATCCCCGGCGCCACCTGGCGCTCGGCCCTGCTGAAGAAGGACATGCCGCTCATCATCAACCGTTTCGGCGGCTGGCTGAACTGGCCCGAGTACTTCTTCTTCTGGTGTTACCACGGCCAGAACGCCGTGTTCAACACCATGAGCTACCAGAACCCCCGTCTGGACCGCATCATCGACAACGCGCGCTTTGCCGAGAGCAAGACCCTGTACGACTCCTTCGTCAGGGACATGATCCAGCTCGGCTACGACGAGGTGCCGCGCGTGCCACTGTTCCAGCCCACGCAGGACGTGGCCATGCAGAAGAACGTGCAGGGCTACACCTACTGGTTCCACCTGCAACCCGACTACCGCGACCTGTCCAAGGCCTGAAGGGTCCACCAGGAGATTTGAAGGTGGACTTCGAAGCCTACGTCGCGCAGGCGGTACCGCTGTTGGGGCTGCCCATCGCCCCCGAGCACCTCCCGGGCGTGGTGGCCTACCTCGACCTGGCCGCGCGCATCGCCCAGCGGGTCACGGACTTTCCGCTCGAGCCGGCGGACGAATCGGGCAACACTTTCGTGCCGGTGTCACCAGAAGATCTGCCGGGGCCCGTACCAAGCGCCGCAGGGCCCGGGGATTTGGCGTGACGGCCCCCGGATCCGCTGTTGCCGCTGTGCAAGCGGCCCTCGCCCGCGTGCAGGCCACGGATGCACGGGTGAACGCGTTCACCGCCGTGCTGAGCGGGCGCGCACTCGCCACCGCCGCGGCGGTGGATGCCCACCAAGCGGCGCTGCCGCTGCGGGGCCGCACCTTCGCGGTGAAGAACCTGTTCGACCTGCAAGGCGTGGTGACGCTGGCGGGCTCGAAGATCGAGCGTGACCGCGCTCCCGCCCTCAGCGACGCAACGCTGGTGCGCCGCCTGGAGGCGGCGGGCGCGGTGTGCGTGGGTGCGCTCAACATGGACGAGTACGCCTACGGCTTCACCACCGAGAACACCCACTACGGCCCCACTTGCAACCCGCACGACCTGGGGCGGATCAGCGGGGGTTCCTCCGGCGGCTCGGCCGCGGCCGTGGCAGCAGGGCAGGTGGACCTGACGCTGGGCTCGGACACCAACGGCTCCATCCGCGTGCCGGCTTCACTGTGCGGCGTGTTCGGGCTCAAGCCGACCTTCGGCCGCCTGCCGCGCTCAGGCACCTACCCCTTCGTGGCCAGCCTGGACCACCTCGGACCGTTCGCGCGCGATGTGGCCACGCTGGCTGCCGCCTACGACGCGATGCAGGGGCCCGACGCCGGCGACCCAGCGCAGGTGCGGCGGCCGCTGGAATCGACGCTGCCGGCATTGGCACTGGCGGCAGACGGGCTGCGCATCGGCGTGCTGGGCGGATGGTTTCACGACATGGCGTCGCCTGCGGCCCGCACAGCGGTGCAGCGCGTGGCCGCAGCCCTGGGGTCGGACCAGGTGTTCCACTGGCCGGAGGTGGACCGCGCCCGCGCGGCCGCTTTTGTCATCACCAACGCCGAGGGCGCGGCGCTGCACCTGCCCGACCTTCAGACCCGCGCCGCCGACTTCGACCCGATGACGCGTGACCGCTTCCTGGCCGGCGCGCTGCTGCCGGCCGCCTGGGTGCAGCAGGCGCAGCGTGTGCGCCACTGGTTCGCACGCCGCGTGGCCGAAAGCTTCAATGAGGTGGACGTGCTGCTGGCGCCGGCCACGCCCTGCACCGCGCCGTCCATCGGCACAGAGTGGCTGGACATCGGCGGCCAGCGCCTGCCAGCGCGCGCCAGCATGGGCCTGTTGACGCAGCCGATCTCCTGCATCGGGCTGCCGGTGGTGACCGTGCCGGTCTGGGGCTGCGACCCCGATGCGCCCCATCTGCCGCTGGGCGTGCAGATCATCGCCGCACCGTGGCGCGAGGACCTCTGCCTGCGCGTGGCCCGGGCGGTGGAGGCCGCAGGCATCGCCCAGGCGCCGGTGGCACAGATGACTGACGCCGCGTGAGCCCGTCCTTCACGACCTCCACACCAACCAGCCACCGACCGAACGCCCAGGACCTACCGCCATGGACATCAATCTGAGCGACGTGCATGCCGAGGTGACAGCGGCGTTTGAGCGCTACGAGGACGCGTTGGTGAACAACCGTCTGGACGTGCTGGACGAGCTGTTCTGGGACAGCGCCCACACCATCCGCTACGGCGTCGCCGAGAACCTGTACGGCATCCAGGCCATCCGCGCCTTTCGCCAGGCCCGGCCCTCCGCCGGGCTGGCGCGCAGCCTTCGCAACACCGTGATCACCACCTACGGCCGCGACCACGCCACGGCGATGACCGAGTTTGTGCGCGAGGGCAGCGACAAGATCGGCCGCCAGAGCCAGACCTGGGTGCGCCTTCCAGCAGGCTGGCGCGTGGTGTCGGCCCATGTGTCGCTCGTCCCTCGCTGAATAGGTCACACGATGGCACTGGGCACCTCCAGGCTGATCCTGCGGCGCACCCTGTCCTCCCTGCCCAACCTGCTGGGGGTGGTGGTCATCACCTTCGTGCTGACGCGTGCCCTGCCGGGCGATCCGGCGGCGTACTTTGCGGGGGGTGCGGCCACCCAGGAGGCAGTGGATCAGGTGCGCCGTCAGCTGGGGCTGGACCGCTCCTGGCCCGAGCAGTTCGTGCTGTACCTGCAGGGCTTGGCGCGAGGCGATTTCGGTGTGTCGCTCACCACCGGGCAACCCGTGCTCCAGGAGCTGCTGTCACGCCTGCCGGCGTCGCTGGAACTGGTCATGATCGCGCTGGTGCTCTCCTGCGCGGTGGCCATTCCACTGGGCGTCATGGCGGCCACGCGTCCGGGCAGCTGGATCGACCAGCTGTGCCGCGTGGTCACGACCATGGGTGTGTCCCTGCCCACCTTCTTCACCGGGTTGCTGCTGGCGTACGTCTTCTATTTCCTTCTGGGCTGGGCGCCGGCGCCGCTGGGCCGGCTGGATGCGATGTTCTCGCCCCCGCCGGCGGTGACGGGTCTGTACCTGGTGGATGCGGCGCTGGCCCGCGACGCGGCGCTGTGGTGGGCCAGCTTCAAGCAGCTGATCCTGCCGACGCTGACGATGGCGATCTTCGTGCTCGCGCCCATCGCGCGCATGACGCGGGGCTCCATGTTGCAGGTGCTGAGTTCGGACTTCGTCCGCACGGCACGCGCCAGCGGCCTGTCCGCGACCACGGTGCGCGTGCGCTACGCCCTGCGTAATGCACTGCTCCCAGTGGTGACGACGCTTGGCATGGTCTTCGGCTTCATGCTCGGTTCCAGCGTGGTGGTGGAGAAGGTGTTCAGCTGGCCGGGCGTGGGCAGCTACGCCATCGACGCACTCACAGCGAGTGACTATGCGCCGGTGCAGGGCTTCGTGCTGGCCATGGGCGTGCTCTTCGTGGCCCTCAACCTGCTGGTGGACGTGATGTACACGCTGATCGATCCGCGCGTGAGCCTCGAGAACTGAACCCAAGGCCTGCCGCCCGTGAGCACTCCCTCCTCCACGCCGTCCGCACCGCGCACGCCCACCGCCGCTGCGGGTCCCTCGCTGGCGCCGCCCACCGCCTGGCAGCACCTGCGCCACGTGCTGTCGGAGAACCCGGTAACGCTGGCAGCTGCGCTGCTGTTCGCCTTCTTTGTGCTCATGGCCCTTCTGGGGCCCTGGCTGGTGCCGCATGACCCACTGGCCAGCAACGCCAACGTGGCGCTGAAGCCGCCCTCTGCCGCGCACTGGTTCGGCACCGATGCGCTGGGACGGGACATCTTTTCGCGCACGGTGGTGGCCACACGGCTGGACCTGGGCATCGCGGTGGCGGCGGTGGCGCTGTCCTTCGTGGTGGGCCTGCCGCTGGGCCTGGCAGCAGGCTTCTTCGGCGGCTGGTGGGATGCCATCGTCACCCGGCTGTCCGACACCATCATGGCCTTTCCGCTGTTCGTGCTGGCCATGGGCATCGTGGCGGCGTTGGGCAACACGGTGGGCAACATCGTGCTGGCCACCGCGATCATCAACCTGCCCTTCTATGTGCGGGTGGCGCGGGCGGAAACCAACGTGCGGCGCAACGCCGGCTTCGTGGAGGCCGCGCGGCTGAGCGGTAACACCGAATGGCGCATCCTCGCCCTGCACTTGTTACCCAACGTGCTGCCGCCGGCCATGGTGCAGGTGAGCCTGAACATGGGCTGGGCCATCCTGAACGCCGCGGGCCTGAGCTTCATCGGCCTGGGGGTGCGACCGCCCACGCCGGAGTGGGGCATCCTGGTGGCCGAGGGCGCGCAGTTCATTGTCTCGGGGGAGTGGTGGGTGAGCTTCTTCCCCGGCGCCGTACTGATGCTGGCGGTCTTCTCGTTCAACCTGCTGGGCGACGCACTGCGCGACCTGCTGGATCCGAGGAGGCGCACGTGAACGCCGCGGCCCCGTTGTTGGAGGTGAGCGACTTCAGCCTGGAGTTCCGCACCCGGTCGGGCGCGGTGCACGCGCTGGACCACGTGGGCCTGCAGCTGCACAAGGGCGAGATCGTCGGCCTGGTGGGCGAATCGGGCTCGGGCAAGTCGGTGCTGAGCTACGCCATGCTGGGCATCAGCGACGCCGCCGCGCGCATCACTGGCGGTGAAGCCCGCTTCAGTGGCATTGATCTGCTCGGCGCCTCCGAATCCACGCTGGCCGATCTGCGCGGGCGCGAGATCTCCATGATTTTCCAGAGCCCGCGCACCGCGCTCAACCCCATCCGCCCGGTGGGACGACAGATCGAGGACGTGTTGCGGCGACACGCGGTGCATGTCAAGGGAAGCGACGGCGGCGATCTGTCGGGCGCACTGCGCGACCGCGCGGTGCAGGCGCTGCGCGAGGTGGCCATCGCAGACCCCGAGCGCCGCGCCCGCGCCTACCCGTTCGAGCTGTCGGGAGGCATGTGCCAGCGGGTGATGATCGCCATTGCGCTGGCCTGCCGGCCCAGCCTGCTGATCGCCGACGAGCCCACCACCGGGCTGGACGTCACCACCCAGGCCGCGGTGATGGACCTGATCACCACGCTGGCACGCGAGCGCCAGATGGCCACAATGTTCATCACACACGACCTGGCTTTGGCAGCCGACTACTGCGATCGCATCGTGGTGATGCATGCCGGCCAGGTGGTGGAGTCGGCGCCCACGCGCTCGCTGTTCACCGCACCGCGCCACCCCTACACCGCCCGGCTGATGAGTTCGACGCCCGGACCGGCGACGGTGCTGCAGGCCCTGGCCCCCGTACCCGGGGCCCTGCCCGACCTGAGGCGCAGCGACCTGCCCGCCTGCCGCTTTGCCAGTCGCTGCGAACGCGCCAGCGAGCGCTGCACGCGCGAGCGGCCTCCGCTGCAGGGCGAGGGCGCGCATGCCGTGGCCTGCTGGCACCCGCAGGAGCCCGCCCATGGCTGAGCGCCCTTTGCTGGAGGTGGATCGGCTGAGCCGGCGCTTTGCCGTGGCCGGGCGGCGCGGCTCCTTCCTGCACGCCGTGGACGAGGTCTCGCTGCACATCGCCCCGGGCGAGGCGCTGGGGCTTGTGGGCGAGTCGGGCTGCGGCAAGTCCACGCTCGTGCGCCTGCTCGCCCGGCTGCTGGACGCAAGCGAAGGCCGCATCGTCTTCGAGGGCGAGGACCTGGCGGCCATCCCGGCGCGGCGCTTCGCGCGCACCCCGCAACGCGCCGCCATCCAGATGGTCTTCCAGGACCCCACCGACAGCCTGAACCCCCGCTACACCGCACGTGACACCATCGGCGAGCCCTGCCGCCTGCTGGCGGGCATGGACGTCAGGACCATCGCCAAGCGCGTGGAAGAGGTGGCTGCTCAGGTCGGTCTGCCACTGGAGCTGCTGGACCGCTTTCCGCACCAGCTGTCGGGCGGTCAGAAGGCGCGGGTGGGCATCGCCCGGGCCTTGGCCGTGCGGCCTCGGCTGCTCATCCTGGACGAGCCCACGGCGGCGCTGGATGTCTCCGTGCAAGCCGTGGTGCTCCAGTTGCTGGACCGACTGCGCCGCGAGCTGGGACTGGCCACGCTCTTCGTCTCGCACGACCTGAACGTCGTGCGCCTGCTCACCGACCGGGTGGCGGTGATGTACCTGGGCCAGATCGTCGAGACCGGCCCGTCCGAACAAGTTTTCCGCGAGCCAGCCCACCCCTACACGCGGGCGCTGGTCTCGGCCATTCCCGGCCAGGGCCCACGCATCCAGCTGTCGGGCGAGATCCAGAGCCCCATCGACCCGCCGCCGCAGGTCTGCCGTTTTGCCAGCCGCTGCCCCATCGCCACGGACCGCTGCTCGCGCGAGGCGCCGAAGCTCCGGGCGATGGGCACCCCGGCAACACCTTCCAAACCTCATTTCGCCGCCTGCCACCTGGCCGGCTCTCCTCAACCCCGGCCCATCGGTACTGGCACAGGTCTTGCCTCGTCCAGCGGGCAAGGCCATTGATCTCCGTCTCCCCGTTCCCTCCTGACTTCTGTCCATCGAAAGGAAGCACCATGTCCAAGCATCTGCAGTCTCACCCCGACGCTCTGCGCCGCCACCTCCTGACCGCCGGTGCCCTGGGCGGCGCCGGCCTGGCCCTGCCTGGCGCGCTGCGTCAGGCACTGGCCCAGTCCGCCCCCATCACCGTGGGCGCGATCTACGTCGGCCCGCGCGACGACTTTGGCTACAACCAGGCCCACGCCGAGGGCGTGGCGCAACTGAAGAAGATGGCCGGCGTCAAGGTGGTGGAGGAGGAGAACGTCCCCGAGACCCAGGCCGTGCAGAAGAGCATGCAGGGCATGATCTCGCAGGACGGCGCCAAGCTGCTGTTCCCCACGTCCTTCGGCTACTTCGACCCGCACATGCTGGCCGTGGCTGGCAAGAACACGGGCGTGCGCTTCGCCCATTGCGGCGGCCTGTGGACCCAGGGCAAGCACCCCGCCAACACGGGCAGCTTCTTCGGCTACATCGACGAGGCGCAGTACCTTAACGGCGTGATCGCCGGCCACATGAGCAAGAGCAAGAAGCTCGGCTTCGTGGCGGCCAAGCCCATCCCGCAGGTGCTGCGCAACATCAACGCCTTCACCATGGGTGCGCGCTCGGTGGACCCGAAGATCACCACGACGGTGATCTTCACCGGCGACTGGTCCATGGCCGTCAAGGAGGCCGAAGCCACCAACAGCCTGGCCGACCAGGGCGTGGACGTGTTCACCATGCACGTGGACGGCCCCAAGGTGATCGTCGAGACCGCTGCCAAGCGCGGCAAGATGGTCTGCGGCTACCACGCCAGCCAGGCCAAGCTCGCGCCGCAGGCCTACCTGACCGGTGCGGAGTGGAACTGGGTCACGGCCTACACCACCATCATCGAGGCTGCGCGCAGCGGCAAGCCGCACCCCAACTTTGTACGCGGGGGCCTGAAGGAGGGCTTCGTGAAGTCCTCGCCCTACGGTTCGATGGTGCCCGAGGCTGCCCGCAAGAACGCCGACGCCATCCGCGCCCGGATGATGGCCGGCAGCTTCGACATCTTCGCGGGTGAACTCAAGGACAACACCGGCAAGGTGGTCATCGCCAAGGGCACGGCCCTGAAGCAGACCGACGTGACGCTGGAGTCCATGAACTACCTCGTCGAAGGCGTGATCGGCAAGGTCTGAGCACCTGACTGACCGCACCCACGACTGCGCCCCCGCGCCCCCGTACCTCCACAACGGCACCACCGGCCATGCACAGCCCACGCGAAGCGCTGGAATCGCTGCTGTTGCCGGTGGGGGCGCTGGCGGGCGGGGTGCTGCTGTTCGGCGGCTTCCTGGCCCTGGGCGGGCATGACCCGCTGCAGGCCTGGGGGCTGCTCTTCAAGGGCGCCTTCGGCGACGCGTTCTCGTGGCAGAACACGCTGCAGCGCGCCGCCCCCCTCATGCTCACCGCCCTGTGCGTGGCCCTGCCTGCGCAGGCGGGCCTGACGGTGATTGGCGGCGAGGGCGCGCTGGTGCTGGGGGGGCTGGCCGCAGCCGCCCTGCCCGCACTGCTGCCGCTGCCGGCCGGCGCCGCCGGCAGCGGCCTGATCCTGGCGGCCGCGGCCGCCGCCGGCGCCGCATGGGTGGCGCTGGCTGGCGTGCTGCGCCAGTGGCGCGGCGTGAACGAGACCATCTCCAGCCTGCTGCTGGGCTACATCGCCATCGCCGTGTTCAAGCATCTGGTGGAAGGCCCGCTGCGCGACCCCGCCAGCCTGAACAAGCCCTCCACCCACCCGCTGCCCGAAAGTCTTCTGGTGGGCACCATCCCGGGCTACGAGGTGCACTGGGGCCTGGTGTGGGGCCTAGTGGCGTGCGTCACGGCGGCGGTGTGGCTGAGCGCCACCACCCATGGCTTTGCGGTGCGTGTGGTGGGCGGCAACCCGCGGGCGGCACGCCTGGTGGGACTGCCTGCGGGGCGCCTGCTGGTGACGGCCTGTGCCCTGGGCGGGGCCGCCGCGGGCCTGGCCGGGGGCATCGAGGTGGCTGCGGTGCACACCGCGGCCAACGCCTCGCTCATCGTGGGGCTGGGCTACACCGGCATCCTGGTGAGCTTTGTGGCCCGGCACCAGCCGCTGGCCATCATCTTCGTGGCGGTGCTGTTCGGCGGCTTCCTGGCTGCGGGCAGCCTGCTGCAACGGCGCATGGGCATCCCCGACGCCTCGGTCCAGGTGCTCATGGGCTTTTGCTTCCTGCTCATCCTGGCCGCCGAGGCCCTGCGCGGCCGCTTGTTCACCACCCTGTTCACCACCCGCTCTAGACCGGCCCGGCCGGTGCCCGCCTGATGGAAGCCGGCGCCCTCTGGGACGTGGCGCTGGCCGTGCTGGGCGGGGCCGTGCGCGTGGGCACGCCTTTTCTCTTCGTCAGCCTGGGCGAGTGCCTGACCGAAAAGTCGGGTCGCATCAACCTGGGCCTGGAAGGGGTGTTGGTATTTTCTGCCATGGCCGGCTTCGGCTTGGCCTACCTCAGCGGCCTGTGGTGGGTAGGCGTGCTGGCCGCCGGGCTGGCCGGCGCCCTGCTGGCGCTTCTGCACGGGCTGATGGCCTCGCTGCCACGCGTGAACGACATCGCTGCAGGCATCGCCATCATGCTGTTTGGCGCCGGCCTGGCTTTCTACCTGGGCAAGCCGCTGATCCAGCCGCAGGCGCCGCAGATCCCTGCCTTGGCGCTGGGCGGCTGGAGCGACTCTGGCGCGGTGGAGGCCGCGCTGCGGGTCAACGTGCTGTTCCCGCTGGGCGTGGCCCTGGCGCTGCTCATGACCTGGGCGCTGCGCCACACGCGCTGGGGCCTCGTGGTGCGCATGGTGGGCGACTCCGCCGACGCCGCGCGCGCCCTGGGCACCTCGGTGCAAGGCGTGCGCATCGCCGCCACCGCCGCCGGCGGCTTCATCGCCGGCCTGGGTGGCGCTTGCCTGTCGCTGTACTACCCCGGCAGCTGGAACGAAGGCCTGTCCAGCGGCCAGGGGCTGATCGCCGTGGCGCTGGTGATCTTTGCCCGCTGGCACCCGGTGCGCTGCCTGGGTGCGGCGCTGCTGTTTGGCGGTGCCGGCGCGCTGGGCCCGGCCCTGCAGTCGGTGGGCGTCAGCGGGGGGCACAACCTGCTCAACGCCGCGCCCTACGTGCTCACCCTGGCCATCCTGGTGTGGACCTGCTCGCCCAGCCGCTCGCTGCAGGGCGCCCCGGCAGAGCTGACCGTCAGCCGCTGAAGGCCCACCTGGACGAGGCCACGCTCTCTCAACAAGGAACAGGACATGAATGGACTTGGCGGACTCAACAAATCCCCCCACGGCGTGGTGGTGGGTCTGGTGCAGCTGCAACTGCCTGTGGTGGAGACCCCGGCCCAGCTGAAGGCACAGGCCGAGCGCATCGCCTGGATGGTGGGCAAGGCCCGGCGCAACCTGGGAACGATGGACCTCGTGGTGTTCCCCGAGTACGCGCTGCATGGCCTTTCCATGAGCACAGCCCCGGAGCTCATGTGCACTCTGGACGGCCCGGAGGTGGCGCTGTTTCGCGCCGCGTGCATCGAGCACCGCATCTGGGGCTGCTTCTCCATCATGGAGCTCAATCCCCACGGCAACCCCTACAACACCGGCCTCATCATCGATGACCAGGGCGAGCTGCGGCTGTACTACCGCAAGCTCCACCCCTGGGTGCCGGTGGAGGCCTGGGAGCCCGGCAACATGGGCGTGCCCGTGTGCGACGGCCCCAACGGCAGCAAGATCGCCCTCATCATTTGCCACGACGGCATGTTCCCCGAGATGGCGCGCGAAGCCGCTTACAAGGGTGCGGAGATCATCCTGCGCACGGCCGGATACACCGCGCCCATCCGCCACGCCTGGAAGATCACCAACCAAGCCAACGCCTTCCAGAACCTGGCGCAGACCGCCAGCGTGTGCCTGTGCGGCAGCGACGGAAGCTTCGACTCCATGGGCGAAGGCATGTTCTGCGACTTCGACGGTACGGTGATGGTGCAAGGCGGCAACCGCCCCGACGAGATCATCACGGCCGAGTTGCGGCCGGACCTGGTGCGCGAGGCCCGCGCGCTGTGGGGCGTGGAGAACAACCCCTACCAGCTCTACCACCGCGGCTACGTGGCGGTGAAGGGCGGCGCGCAGGACTGCCCCTACACCTTCATGCAGGACATGGTGGCCGGCCGCTACCGCCTGCCGTGGGACGCGAGCATCCAGGTGCGCGACGGCACGCCCTGCGGCTTTGCCGCCCCCACGCGCAGCTACCAGGGCGCCGAACACAACCTGCTGGACAAGGCCTGAGCATGACGACCGTTGCCAGCACCCCCTACCGGTGGCCCTTCGACAGCGACCTGCGCCCGGACAACACCGCGCTCATCGTCATCGACATGCAGACCGACTTCTGCGGCATTGGCGGCTACGTGGACAAGATGGGCTACGACCTGTCGCTCACCCGCGCGCCCATTGAGCCCATCCAGCGGTTGATGGCGGCGATGCGCGCTGGCGGCTTTCACATCATCCACACCCGCGAAGGCCACCGGCCGGACCTCTCGGATCTGCCAGCCAACAAGCGCTGGCGCTCGCAGCAGATCGGTGCGGGCATTGGCGACCCCGGGCCCTGCGGCCGCATCCTGGTGCGGGGCGAGCCGGGCTGGGAGATCATTCCCGAACTGGCCCCGCTGGCGGGCGAAACCGTCATCGACAAGCCGGGCAAGGGCAGTTTCTGCGCCACGGACCTGGAGCTGATCCTGCGCACGCGCGGCATCCGCAACCTGGTGCTGACCGGCATCACCACCGACGTGTGCGTGCACACCACCATGCGCGAGGCCAATGACCGCGGCTTCGAGTGCCTGGTGCTGGAAGACTGCACCGGCGCCACCGACCTGGGCAACCACCAGGCGGCGCTGAAGATGGTGACGATGCAAGGTGGCGTCTTTGGCGCCGTGGCCTCGTCGCAGTCGGTCATCGACGCCATCGCGTCGGCCTGACACAAGCCCCCGACGACATGAGCACCGCAGGCGCCATCGGCTTTGAGACCTATCGCCTGGGCAAGCGCTTTGGCGACTTCACCGCGCTGGACGAGGTGACGCTGGCGGTGCGCCCGGCCACGGTGCACGCGCTGCTGGGGGAGAACGGCGCCGGCAAGAGCACGCTGGTGAAGTGCCTGGCCGGCTACCACCGCGCCGATGCCGGCGCGCTGCTGGTGGACAAGCGCGAGCAGGACGTCCGCAGCCCCGCAGACGCCCGGGCGCTGGGCATCGGCATGGTCTACCAGCACTTCACCGTGGTGCCCGGCATGACGGTGGCCGAGAACCTGCTGCTGGCGCGCGGACGGCTGCCCGCGGTGATTCCCTGGGCGCGGGTGCGGCAGGAGTTGCAGGCCTTCATGGCGCAGGCCCCCTTCCAGCTGCCACTGGAGGCCACGCCGCAACAGTTGTCCGCCGGGGAAAAGCAGAAGCTGGAGATCCTGAAGCAACTGTTCCTGCAGCCCCGGCTGCTCGTGCTGGACGAACCCACCTCGGTGCTGACGCCCCAGGAAGCTGACGAGGTGCTGGGCGCCTTGCGCCAGCGCGCCCACGCCGGGCTGTGCACCGTGGTGCTGATCACCCACAAGTTCCGCGAAGTGCAGGCCTTCGCCGACGACGTGAGCGTGCTGCGCCGCGGCCGCCTGGCCTGGAGCGGTGCCGTGGCCGACACCAGCGCGCCGGCCCTGGCCGCACACATGGTGGGCGGGGGTGAAGGGCCTGAAGCGGCTGAAGGCGCTGAAGGTGCCAAGGTCAGGTCTGTAGCGCCCGGCGCGGCCACAGGCCCTGCGCCCTCACCGGCCCGCAACACCGTTGCAAGGCTGCAGATCACCGGCCTGTGCGTGGCCGGCGACCGCGGCGAGCGCGCCGTGGACGGGCTGGACCTGGACGTGCACGCTGGTGAGATCGTGGGCGTGGCCGGGGTCTCGGGCAATGGCCAGCGAGAACTGATGCAGGCCCTGGTGGGCCAGCGCGACCGGCTGGCCGGCCAGGTGCGGGTGGAAGGCCAGCCCTTTGCCGCCACGCGCGCCCAGAACCGTGACCTGCGGGTGCGCAGCCTGCCCGAGGAGCCGCTGCTGAATGCCTGCGTGCCGGGCATGAGCGTGGCCGAGAACATGGCGCTGCGGCGCTTTGATGAACCCCCTTACGCCCAGGCCGGCTGGCGCCGCCCAGGTGCCGTGCGGCAGCGCGCCCGCGAGCTGGTGCAGGCCTTCCGCGTGCGCACCCGCAGCGAGCGCACGCCCATCCGCGCGCTGTCCGGCGGCAACGTGCAGCGCGCCGTGCTGGCGCGCGAGCTCGCCGACGACGCCGCACTGCTGCTGGTGAGCAACCCGAGCTTCGGCCTGGACTTCAGTGCCGTGGCCGAGGTGCACCAGCGCCTGGACCAGGCCCGGCGCCAGGGTGCGGCCGTGCTCATGGTGGGCGAAGACCTGGACGAACTGTTGCAACTGGCCGACCGCATCGTGGTCATGAGCCACGGCCGCATCGTGCACGCCTGCCATGCGCAGGGCGCCGACCGGCTGGAGATCGGCCGACACATGGGCGGCGGCGCGGCGCCTGCGTCGCCCATCCACCCCCACAAGGCCCACCCATGACCCCCGTGTCCATCCCGGCCCGCCCCTTCCCCTTCGAACTGCCGCCCGGCCGCTGCGCGCTGGTGGTCATCGACATGCAGCGCGACTTCATCGAACCTGGCGGGTTTGGCGAATCGCTGGGCAACGACGTGAGCCTGCTGCGCGCTGCGGTGGCGCCCACGCAGGCCCTCTTGCAGGCCTGGCGCGCACGGGGCTGGCCCGTGGTGCACACGCGGGAGAGCCACCTGCCGGACCTGTCGGACTGCCCACCAGCCAAGCGCGGGCGCGGCCAGCCCCGCCTGCGCATCGGCGACCCCGGCCCCATGGGGCGGCTGCTGGTGCGCGGTGAGCCCGGCTGCGAGATCGTGCCCGAGCTCGCACCACGGCCAGGCGAAACGGTGATCGACAAGCCGGGCAAAGGCGCCTTCTTCGGCACCGCCCTGCAGACGACCTTGCAGGCGCTGGGAGTCACGCACCTGGTGGTGGCCGGCGTGACCACCGAGGTCTGTGTGCAGACCACCCTTCGCGAAGCCAATGACCGCGGCTACGACTGTCTGCTGGTGGAAGAGGCCACGGCCAGCTACTTCCCGCACTTCAAGGCGGCCACGATCGAGATGGTGGTGGCCCAGGGCGGCATCGTGGGATGGGCGGCACGGCTGCAAGACGTGCTGGACGCGCTGGACGCGATGGGTGAGGGCTGACATCACAATCGCCCCGCAGCGCCCCTTCAAGGCAGGTCGCCCGCGCTCACCGTCCTCCCCTTCTCACCTGGCCATGGCCGAACCCCACGACACCGACGCTGCCCCGGCACGGGCCAACTTGGCCGAACAGGTCTATGCCGAGCTCAAGGCCCAGATGCACGATTTCCGCCTCGTGCCAGGCGACCGCTTCTCGGAGCTGGAGATCGGCCGGCGCCTGGGGGTCAGCCGCACGCCGGTGCGCGAGGCGCTGTTCCGCCTGCGCAACGAGGGTCTGCTGGAGGTGGAGAGCAAGAGCGGCTGGTTCGTGCGACCGATCGACTTCGCACGGCTGGACCAGTTGTACGACCTGCGCATCATTCTGGAACAGTCCAGCATCGACCGGCTGGCCGCCCGCAGCACGCCCGTGCCCGAGCTGGACGCGCTCAAGGCCGTGTGGCTGGTACCGGCCGCCGAACGCTTGACCGACGCCCGGGAGGTGGGTGCGCTGGACGAGCAGTTCCACACCACCCTGGTACGCGCCACGGGCAACGGCGAACTGGCGCGCGTGCACTGGGACGTCACCGAACGCATCCGCGTGGTGCGCCGCCTGGACTTCACGCGGCCCGATCGCATCGAGGCCACCTATGCCGAGCACGCCAAGATCCTGCGTCAGATCATCCAGCGCAAGGCCGAACCGGCCCGTCTGCTGCTCAAGGCCCATATCGAGCTGAGCAAGGTGGAGGTACGCAAGATCTCGCTGGCCGCGCTGCACGAGGCACGGCAGCGGGCGGTGGGCGGCGGGTCAGGTTAAGGATCAGGCCGCGGGATAGAACGGCGGCTCGCCCTGCCAGTCGAAGAAGCCCGGCAGATCGGCGCTGACGCGGTCGGGCCAGACGGCCTCGCGCTTTTCAAGGAAGGCGCCCACGCCTTCGCGCACATCCTGCGACTGGCCGCGCGACTGGATGGCACGACTGTCCAGGCGGTGTGCGTCCATGGGATGTGCCGCACTGGCCATGCGCCACAGCAACTGCCGCGTGAGGGCCACCGACACCGGGGCGCTGTGGCGGGTCATCTCGCGGGCCAGGGCCTGCGCCTGGCCCAGCAAGTCAGCAGGCTCGTGCAGCGATCGCACGAGGCCGCCCGCCAGGGCTTCGTCAGCGGCAAAGACACGACCGCTGATGCACCATTCCAGCGCCGTCTGCATGCCCACCAGCCGGGGCAGGAACCAGGACGAGGCCGCCTCAGGCGTGATGCCCCGGCGTGCGAAGACGAAGCCGAAACGGGCCTGCGTGGAGGCCACGCGCACATCCATGGGCAGCAGCATGGTCGCGCCAATGCCCACGGCCGCGCCGTTGATGGCACCGATCACCGGCTTGAGGCTGCGGAAGATGCGCAGCGTCACCTGCCCGCCGCCGTCACGGTAGACATCGCCCGCCATCGTGGCCTCGCGCCGCGGGTCTTGGCGCTTGGCGTAGTCAAAGGTGTTGCCGCCTGAGCCTAAGTCGGCCCCGGCGCAGAAGGCGCGCCCGGCACCGGTCACCACCACCGCCCGCACGGCGTCGTCGGCATCCGTCAGGTCGAAGGCCGCGATGAGTTCGTCGCGCATCTGCGCGGTGAAGGCGTTGAGCTTGTCAGGCCGGTTCAGGGTGATCGTGGCCACACCATCGTCCACGGCGTAGAGCAGGGACTCGAAGGAGGAGGTGGTAGCGGTCATCGCAGCGCTTGCCTTCAGTCGCGACCAGCCAGCATCAGTGCGTGGGCGATGGCGGCCGGGTCCGTGAACCACACCTCATGGCTGCCAGAGCACTCGATGTAGCGAAAGAGACCGAGCTTCTCGGACAGACGGGGATGCCAGGGCATGCTGTGCGGCAGGGCAGCATCCATCACGCAGTTGACGTAGCTCTTGCCCACGGTCCACTCGGCGGGTGCGGCGGTGAGCTGCGCCTTGTCGGTGAAGGTCTTGTAAGGGTGCGGGTTGAGCTTCTCGTAAGCCGACGTGGCCAGGGCCAGGTCAGCATCGTTGATGAAGGCGTCGCGCCAGACCGGGAAGGGCAGGCTCACGGCGCCGCCCATGGCCGCGGAGATCTGGTCGAACATGCCTACGTACATGGGCGGCACCATGTCGTTGAGCGACTCCCCCGGCAGCGGCACGAAGGCATTGACGTAGATCAGCCGCGCCACGCGGTCGGCCACCTGCTCCATGGCCTGACTGATCACCATGCCCCCGTAGCTGTGACCCGCCAACCGGATCTGGCGCAAGTCGCGCTGGACGATGAAGTCGACCAGGGACTGCGCCGCATCGGCCAGCCCCGTGGTCGCACGGTTGTCGCCCGGGCGGTTGCCCGCCAGCGTGGGGCAATGCACGGTATGCCCCAGGGCGCGCAGATGCTGCGCAGCGGCCTCCAGCTCCGCGCCGGTGTGCCATGCGCCATGGACCAGGACGTAGGTATCGCTCATTGGGATGTCTCCTCAAGGGTTTTCAATTCCATCGGGGGTGAGACGCCGCCGGCCCAGCGTGGCCAGCGGCATCTGGCTGCCCATCAGAACCTGTCGGGACGGGGTGCGCAATGGGATTTGCCTGGGTGTCCGGCAGCGGCCCGCCCCGCTCGCCTGCATCGCGTAAGCTGGGCCCATGAGTTCACCCAGCACCAAGACTGCCGCACTGTCCCCCCAGGCCTTCGCCACCTTGCTGCTGCTGGCCTGCATGATGGCCGGCAACCATGTGGCCGCACGCATCGCCATGGACCACGGCGTGGACGTCATCACCGCGGTGGCCGCGCGCAGCGCAGTGACTTCTCTGGTGGTGACACTGATCGTCGTGGGCCTGCGGGTCCAGGTGCGCATGACGCGCCGGCACCTGCTGATGATGGGGCTGATCAGCGTGCTGGTGGCACTGCAGAGCGCATGGCTGTATTCCTCGGTGGCGCGCCTGCCCGTGGGCCTTGCCCTGCTCGCCTTCAACACCTACCCGCTGTGGGCCGCCTTCTGGGCCTGGGCCCTGTACCGGCAGCGGCCCGAGCGCGCGGTGCTGGTGGCCATGCCGGTGATCCTCTTCGGCCTGGCGCTGGCGCTGGACGTGGCGGGCGCCACCTCGGGGCTGGGGGCGCAAGGGCAATGGGCACGCATCGGTGCCGGCGCGGCCTTCGCCACCGCCGCGGCAGCCACCTTCGGGCTGATCCTGGTGCTGACGCAGCACGAGGTGGCGGTGCTGGACGGACGCTTCCGCTCGGCCCTGACCATGGGCATCGTGGCCGTGCTGACATTCGCGGTAGCCGGCACCCAGACGGGCCTGCACCTGCCCAACGCGCCCGCCGGCTGGTGGGGCCTGGCGGCGCTGACCGTGCTGTATGGCACCGGCTTCACGGTGATGTTCACGCTGCTGCCCAAGCTGGGCGTGGTGGGCAGTTCGCCCATCATGAACGTCGAACCCGTGGCCGCCCTGCTGCTGGCCTGGCCCATCCTCGGCCAGGCCATGGCCCCGGTGCAGTGGCTGGGTGCGGTGCTGGTGGTGGGCGCAGTGATGGTGCTGGGGCTGAGGAAGCGGTAGACGCAGACGGGTTCTGCGGCATTGCGCGCCCTCAGCGCGGCCATCACCAGACACCCGATCATGAGCGCCAGAGGGCGCCATCGATCACACACCAAGGGGAGGGTTGGATGCCAGACCTGCCCTTGGCCCAGGCGGCGAGCCTGGCCGTGCTGCGTTGGAAGTACGCCAGCCTGGGAGAGGCCACGCCGGCGGACGTGAACCGGCGCGTGGCACGGGCACTGGCCGGGGCCGAGGCGCCAGGCCAGCGGGCGCGGTGGGCAACTCGTTTCGAGCGCGCCCTGCAGGCGGGCTTCATCCCCGCCGGGCGCATCCTGGCCCATGCCGGCCTGAGCCCGGCCCGACCACTGATCAACTGCTATGTGCAGCCCCTGAATCCCGCCAGGGGTGAAGACCACCGCGGCCAGACCACCCTGGCCGACGCCTTGGACCAGACCGCGCACACCCTGGCGCTGGGCGGCGGCGTGGGGCTGGACTTCTCCTCTCTGGCCCGCAAAGAGGTGTTGCCGGCGCTGCACGCCTTCGAACAGGTCGCGCAAACCCACACGAACCGCTCACGCCCTGGGGCCTTGATGGGAGTGCTACACGCGGACCATCCCGACCTGGAGGCCTTCATCGGCGCGAAGGCAGGCGGCGGGCTCATGCACTTCAACCTCTCGGTCGGGCTGAGCGACGCCTTCATGCAGCGCGTGCAGGCCCAGGAGCCCGAGGCCAGCGCGCGTTGGCGGCACCTGGTGCACGCCGCCTGGCACCACGGCGAGCCCGGCGTGCTGTTTCTGGACACGATGAACCGCGACGACAGCCTGGCCTGGCGCGAAACCCTGCGCGCCACGAACCCCTGCGGCGAGCAGCCCCTGCCGCCTCATGGCAGCTGCTGCCTGGGCTCCATCGACCTGTCGCGCCTGGTGCAGCAGCCGTTCAGCCCTGGCGCGCGGTTCGACTTCGACGGCCTTGCGGCCCTGGCCAGCACCGCCGTGCGCATGCTGGACAACGTGATCGACCTGACGGCCTGGCCGCTGGCGGCGCAGCGGCAAGAAGCGCTGCAGACCCGCCGCATCGGCCTGGGTTTCACGGGGCTGGCCGACGCGCTCCTCATGCTGGGGCTGCGCTACGACCGCGCCAAAGGCCGCGCCCAGGCCGCCCACATCGCCCGCGTGCTGCGCGACAGCGCCGTGCGGGCATCCGTGGACCTGGCCCGGGAGCGCGGGCCCTTCCCCTGTTTCGATGCCACCAGGCACCTGGCACCCCCAGGCTTTGCCTCGCGCCTGCCTGCGGGCCTGCGGGAGGCCATCGCGCAGCACGGGCTGCGCAACTCGCATTTGCTGTCGGTGGCGCCGGCCGGCAGCATCAGCCTGGCCATGGCCGACCATGTGGCCAGCGGCATCGAGCCGGTGTGGGCCTGGCAGATGCGCCGGCCGGTGCACCGGCGCGACGGCCGCACCGTGGAGCTGGACTTTGACCAACATGCCTGGCGCCTGTACCGGGCCCTGCAGCCCACCGGCCCGCTTCCCCCGGCCTTCATCACTGTTCACCAGATGACGCCGCTGAAGCAACTGAAGATGGTGGAGGCGGTGATACCCTTCATCGATGCCGCCGTCTCCAAGACCGTGCATCTGGGCGTGCAGTCCACCGCCGCATACGTGGACCGACTGCTGCGCCACGCCTGGCAGCACGGTCTCAAGGGCCTGACCGTCTACCGACCGAACGCTGTGATCGCCCCCTTGCTGCCTGCTCCCTGCGCGGCCGAACGCCACCCGGCCGCAACGATTCGCGCCCAGCCCCGCGGCGGCCTGCCTCAAGAGCCCAACTGCACCCCACCATGAGCCCCACCCCGCCAGCAGCCAGCAGATCGCCGACCTTTGCTTCAACACCTACGGGGTGAAGTTCCCGATGTTCGCCAAGACCGTGGTGAAGGGGCCGAGGGCCAACCCGCTGTACCAGCAACTGGCCCGCGCCACCGCGCAGACGCCGGCCTGGAACTTCCACAAGTACCTGGTGGACCGGCAGGGCAAGGCCGTGGCCAGCTTTGCCAGCGGCGTGTCGCCCACCAGCCCTGCACTGGTGGCGGCGGTGGAGAAGGTACTGGCTGCGCGATGACGGCCATAGGCCACCGCGCCAGGCGGCGGGCCTACACGCGCCGCGCCGTGGCCGCCACCGCCCGACCCCACAGGTCGATGTGCACTGGCGTGCCGTCCTGCACCGCAGCCACCGCGGCACCGCGCACGTAGCCCAGTGCCATGCAGCTGCCGGCTTTCAAGCTCCAGCCAGCGGAAGACACCTCGCCGATGGGCCGGCCGTCCACGACGATGCTCTCTCCACCCCAGAAGTAGCACGCCGGGTCGTTCACCACAAAGGCCATCAGCGTCTTTCTTAGCGGCTGATCGCGCGCGAAGTGCTGCGGAGCGCCTGCCGACTTGCACTTACACCGAAGATGGAACAGCAGATTTCAGATCAATGTCAAAGTGGATTTCTTGGCGATAGCAAAGTAGACTTGAATTCGATCGCAAAGTAAATCTATGCCTCTGGCACGCCACCAACCAAAAGGGAACCCGACCCTCACGGCTGCCCTGAAGACGCTCAAGCGGCTCCAGGAAAAGCACAACGGCGTTGTCGAAGCTTCCGACTTCAAGGATGACGAGCAGCGTGCCGTACTGGTCAGCACAGGGTTCCTGCGGCCAGTAATGAAAGGCTGGTACATCAGCAGCAGCCCAAGCGACGGTCAAGGGGACTCCACCGCGTGGTACGCGTCCTTCTGGGCATTCGTATCGGGCTACCTGAGCAAACGCTTTGGCAAGCGGTACTGCCTGAACCCTGAGGCATCGCTGTTGCTGCACACAGGCAACACCACCGTCCCCAGGCAGGTCACTTGTGTCACGGTCGACAGCGGCACGTCGAAGGTGGACCTGCCTTTCGACAACTCACTGCTGGTCTATCCCGACAAGAAACGGGTTCCGAGGACACGCATGGAGGTACGCGGCCTGCAAGTCTGGCCCGTTGCCGAGGCCCTGTGCCTGGCCGGTCCGTCGTTCTTCATCAACAACCCACGCGAGGCCGAGATCGCGCTGGCCACCATCCGCAATGCGTCCGAGCTGCTGCCGACGTTACTGGAAGGCGACAAGATGGTCACTGCCGCCGGGCGCTTGGCAGCCGCATTCGATTTCGTCAGGCGCCCCGACGAGGCTGAGCTCATCCGCAAGGCATTTGCCAAATTCAGGATCCCGCTCAAGTCAGCGAACCCCTTCGTGCTGGCCGAGCCCACCCTCTCGCCCAGCAAGGAGCGCTCCCCCTACGTGCTGCGCCTGCGCTCCATGTGGGCTGGATGGCGCCAGGATGTCATCAATGCCTTCCCGCCTGCTCCCGGCCTGGAGGCCCAGACTGTGGGCTACCTGGCAAAGGTCGACGAGCGCTACATCTCCGACGCCTACAACTCACTTTCCATCGAAGGCTACCGCGTCACCGACGAACTCATCAAACGTGTGGCTCGCGGCGACTGGAATCCGGACGGCGAACCCGAGCACGACAAGACCAGGAACGCGCTGGCCGCTCGGGGCTATTACCAGGCCTTTCAGTCCGTGAAGGCGAGCATCGGCAAGGTGTTGGCGAACGAGAACGCCGGGCTGGTCGTCAAACGCGATCACCATGACTGGTACGCAGAGCTGTTCGGACCGTCCGTGACAGCGGGCATCGTTGAAGCCAGTCAGCTTGCCGGATACCGGCGCGGCCCAGTCTTCATCCGCAATTCGATGCACACGCCGCTCCCCAGCGAAGCGATCCTGGATTCGCTGGAAGCACTGTGGGAAATGATCGAAGCGGAGCCCGAAGCCTGCGTTCGCGCTGTTATTGGCCACCATCTTTTCGTCTTTATCCATCCGTACTACGACGGCAACGGCCGTATCGGTCGCTTTCTGATGAACACGCTGCTCGCATCGGGGGGCTACCCCTGGACGGTGATCCGGATGAGCCGCCGAGATGAATACATGAAGGCCCTGGAGGCCGCGAGCGTCAAAGGTCAGATCACGCCGTTGGCCGAGTTCATCGCGCAGGAGATGCGTGAATGGGCCCCAGACCGCACCGGCAAGTCCTGACTCACCCTGCCCGTTCGGCAAACCGTCAAGTGCTTGCGGTTGCCGCACGGGCGATCTCAGGGTTGACCCTTATTCGGCAACGCTGCGCCCACTCGGCGCGCAGCGCCGACCGGCAGCACTTCGGCGCTGCAGTCTGCGGATGTGGTGTTGATGACAGCCGGCGCGGCTCGAGTGGCGTCAGTGTTGCCCGATCTCACGCGCCCGCCCTCGGGGAGGGGGCTGCGGGTCCAGGCCCAGGTGCGTCAGGATCTTCTCGATCACCGGCCGCTCGAGGATGGCCGCGATGATCTTCAGCTCCCCGCAGCCGCAGTTCGGGCAGTGCTGCATGTCGATGTCGAAGACCCGCTTGAGCAGCCGCGCCCAGCTGATGCGGTGCGGTCGGGCCAATACCGTCTCGACCTCGCACTCGGCGTCGGCTGCAGCCTCGGTGGGCGCCGGCGCGTGCGCGGGCGGCCCTTGCGGCACCACTTGTGCCCGCAGCTTGGCATTGGGTGCGAGCGCCCCATGGAACCTGATCAGATGCAACCGCGGCCTCGGCACCAGCGCCGCCAGCCGCTGCATGAACTCCAGCGGGCGCATGACCAGATGCGTGGTTCCATCGCGCCAAGGCGTCTTGAGCTTGAGCTCCACCTGCCCGACGGCGTTGACCTGCACCCGTTCATCGGACAGCGCCGGCCGGGTGATGTAGCGGCACGTCTCCTCTTTGCAGTCAATCAGTCTGTGCACCTTCCGAGACCGGAACTGACCTTCAGTGCGCCAGCGGTTTGCAGCCGCGCCACCGGCCTTGATCGGCTTGCTCTCGGGCCAGTGTCACCATCAGGTCGAACACCAACCCGGTCGCGGTGAGTTGAGGCTCGACCGGTGATATCGCCACCACGTTTCGGCGGACCAAACGCGCGCCGGCAAAAGGCAAAAGCACAAGGTCTCCGGCAGCAACTTCATCCACTACGCTGCATGCTGACAGCACAGCGCCGCCTAGCCCGGCTCGCGCCACGTGCGCCATCACCGTAAGAGAGTTGGCCTCAACCAGCACCTGTGGCGCGAGACCGGCCTTGCGCAAGGCCTGCTCAACGATGGGCCGCACGCCAAACGGTGCGCTGGGTATGGCCAGAGGCACCGTGGCCAGCCATTCCAGATCGATTTTCGATTCACGCGCCAGCGGGTGCCTTGCACTGACCGCCAGGAAGAGTTCCTCTTCGAAAACCGGCTGCCAACTCAGGCCATCCAGGCCGGCGTCCTCGAAAAGCAGCGCCACCTGGAGTCGTCCTGATCGCAGACGGTCGGCCAGGGCGCCGCTGATCTCGTCGTGCAACTGCAGCGCCAGTCGCGGATAAAGCGAGCGCGCTCGCTCGATCAGCGGGATGCACAGTGCCCGTGTCAGGCTCAGCGGGAAACCCACCGACAGCGTGCCGGTGGGCGAGTCAGCGGTCTGCGCCAGCGCAGCCTTGGCTTCGTCACCCAGACGCAGCATGGCGCGCGCATAGCGAGCAAGCTCTTCGCCAGCGGGCGTGAGCGCGACACCGCGTCCGGTACGCAGCAGCAAAGCTTGGCCGAACTCGGCCTCCATGTTGGCCACGTGTCGGCTTAGCGCCGACTGCGCGACGTGCAACGACTCTGCGGCGCGCGACACGCTGCCCAACTCAGCAATGCGCAGAAAGTACTTGAACTGGCGCAGATCCATTTCGCAAGCTTACTTCTGGTCGCGCTCCCGAGATATCTGGAGGTGCGATGCCGACAACGCACAAAGGCATCGAAGCTGACGTGATTGGCCCGCCTTATCCGGGCTGACCCTGCGATACCACCATCGCCAATCGGCATTGGCACTTGCCGAGCAGCTTCGGTAGATTCGAGGCCTTTCTTGGGACACACACGATGCACACAGAAGTCGACGAACCAATCGCTGAGAAAGCGAAGCTGTCCGATCCGCTTACGCGGCTACCTGCTGCACTGCACAGCGCCCTGGCGCAGCATTTCGGCGTGCGCTTCAGCACCGGCTTATCCGACCGACTTACACACGGCAGCGATGAATCGCCACTGCTTCCCATGCCACCAGATGCAGTGGTTTACCCACAATGCACGGACGACGTTGTGCGGGTGGCCCAGCTGTGCCACGAACACCGCACACCACTGATTCCCTTCGGTGTGGGCTCGTCGATCGAAGGCCATGTGTTGGCGCTGCACGGCGGCGTGTGCCTGGACCTGTCAGGCATGAACGCTATCCTCGACATCCGCCCCGACGACCTGAGTGCCACTGTGCAGGCTGGCGTGACGCGCAGTGCGCTCAACCGCGCGCTGGCCCACACCGGATTCTTCTTCTCCGTTGACCCGGGAGCCGACGCCAGCATCGGCGGCATGGTGGCCACCGGCGCGAGCGGCACGAACACCGTGCGCTACGGCACCATGCGAGAGAACCTGGTGTCGCTGACGATCGTCACCGCCGAGGGCCGCGTGATCCGCACCGCGCGGCGGGCGCGCAAGTCCTCGGCCGGGTACAACCTCACGCAGCTTTTCGCCGGTTCTGAAGGCACGCTGGGTATCGTCACCGAAATCACCGTGCGCCTACACCCGCAGCCCGAAGCGGTGGGCGCTGCGGTGGTGCGGTTTCCTGGCGTGGTGCCGGCGGTGCAGTCGGTGATACAAGCGCTACAAGCGGGCCTGGGCCTGGCACGTGCCGAGATGCTGGATGCATTGACCATGCGCGCCATCAATGCGCACAGCGGCACCGCGCACGCCGAGGCGCCAACGCTGTTTCTTGAATTCTGCGGCTCGACCGAGCAGGTACGCGCCCAGGGCGAGGCGATGCAGGACATTTGCAGCGAGTTCGGAGGCAGTGCCTTCGAATGGGCCACCCGGCAGGAAGACCGCACGCGACTTTGGGGCCCCCGACACCACGCCTACTTCGCGGCGCTGCAACTGCGCCCAGGCAGCCGCGCGGTCAGCACTGACGCCTGCGTACCGCTGTCGGCGCTGGCGCAATGTGTCGAAGAAACGATTATCGACATCCGCGACACCGGTCTGATTGCTCCCGTGTTCGGGCATGTGGGCGATGGCAACTTTCACTGCGTGCTGCTGGTTGACCTTGACGACCCCGCCGAGATGAAGCGGGCCGAGGCCTTGAGCGCACGCCTGGTGCAGCGCGCCATCGCGCTGGACGGTACCTGCACCGGCGAGCACGGCGTGGGCTTGCGCAAGCAAGCCTACTTGCTGGACGAACTGGGCGCAGACACCGTGGACCTGATGCGTCGCATCAAGCAGGCGCTGGACCCGAGATGCATCCTGAACCCGGGGAAGGTGTTTGGCCCCTGACGCCGTCCTGCCATCGCGGTACGGAGCGCAACCCGAGGCGCCAGTGACCCACAACGCTTCTATCACTGAAGGAGCTTCTTAGATGGAGCCGGTGCACTGGCTGCCAAGGAGGCAGCGCAAGGCGCTCAAGGAGTTCTTGCGCAACAGCGGCGCCATTGACATGGCCGAGGTGCCGGATGAGCTGCTGGACGCCACGCAGCGCCGGGTCAAGCACGCCACGCTGACCGGCCAGGTTTGGTTTGACGGCGAAGGTGCGCGCCGGGCGCTGGCCCCGCACACGGGTACGCTGCGTTTTCTGGACTTTGAGGCGGCGGCCAGGACCGTGCCCGTCTGGGCCGGCAGCCGGCCCTATCAGCAGGTGCCGTTTCAGCTCAGCTTGCACACGCTGCACGAGGGCGGGCGCGTGGGCCACGACGAGTTCATCGATCTCAGCGGCAACGACCCCACCGAGTCATTCGCCCAGCGCCTGGTGCGGGCGTGCGGCGAGTCACGGCCGGTCTTTGTCTACAACGCCAGCTTCGAAGGTCTGGTCATCGACCGCCTGGCGGCGGGTTTGCCTGAACTGGAAGACAGGCTGCGCGCGCTTCGCCGTCGGCTGGTGGATCTGAGGCCGGTGACTGAGCAGCACTACTACCACCCGAATCAGCACGGGAAGTGGCGCTGAAGAGCGTGCTGCCCACGTTGGGAGGCGGCACCGACCACTCTCAGCTGGAAGGTGTGGTCAACGGCCAGATGGCGGTGGACTCCTACCTAGCCCTACCTAGCCCTACCTAGCCCTACCTAGCCCTACCTAGCCCTACCTAGTCCTACCTAGCCCCAATACTGTTCAGATAGATAGTTATTGACGATAATCCTAGTCCACCGACACTTCGATGGGCATGGACGATGGCTAGAACGCGCAAGGCATTGCCGGCCAAGGTTGACGTAGCGCATCTGATCAGCGCTGGGGTGCTGGCTGGTGTTTGCCCGAGGGCGTTGATCGAAGAGGTCCTCGCCGAGACGGGCAAGGCCAGTCAGCGAGAGCGACTGTTGCCTGCCCCCGCTGTCGTGTACTACGTGATGGCGCTGGCGCTGTGGCGCGAGGCGCCGTTGGAGGAGGTTCTGCGCGTGGTGTGCGAGGGGCTGCAATGGCTTGGCGGCGGCGAGCCTGGCGCAGTGCAGGCCAGCAAGTCGGCGATCTCGCAGGCGCGAACCCGGCTCGGTTCACGGGTGATGCGTGAACTCGCTCAACGGGTTCTGCGCCCGCTGGCGGCCGAGGGGGCGCCTGGCGCTTGGTACCGAGGGCTGCGTGTCATGGCGCTGGATGGCAGTTGCATGGACGTTGCCGACGAGGCGACCAATGCCAAGTTCTTCGGCTATCCCGGCGCCGCGCGTGGTCAGAGCGCGTTCCCGCAGGCGCGTGTGCTGGGGTTGGTGGAATGCGGCACGCACGTGATCACCGCCGCCGAGGTGGCACCCTACGGGCACAGCGAGCAAGTCATGGCCGCGCAGATGCTGCCGACCAAGCTCGTGCCGGGCATGCTTGTTCTGGCGGACCGCAACTTCTACGGCTTCAAGCTCTGGCGAATCGCCTGCGCCAGCGGCGCCAAGCTGGTGTGGCGCGTGAAGGCCAACCTCAAGCTGGAGATCCAGCAGATGCTGCCCGATGGCTCGTACCTCAGCACCGTCTTCGACAGCGTTGACCGGCAACGCAGTACGGGCGTGGCCGTGCGCGTGGTCGAGTACACGCTACAGGACTCGGCCACGCCCACGCAGGACAGCTACAGGCTGGTAACCAACCTCCTGGACCCCAACGAGGCGCCGGCGCTGGAACTGGCGGCGCTATTCCACGAGCGCTGGGAAATCGAGGGCGTGTTCGATGAGTTCAAGACGCATCTGCGGGCCAACAGCACGGTGCTGCGAAGCAAAACGCCGGACCTGGTGTTGCAAGAACTGTGGGGTCTGCTGCTGGCGCACTTCGCCATCCGTCAGTTGATGGCGCAAGCGGCTTGGCCGCGGGGACTCGACCCTGACAGGCTGAGCTTCACGCATGCTGTACGCTTGATCAAGCGCAAGATGCCGCAAGCCGCGGCTGTTCCCCCCTGAGCGATTGACGAAATGGCGCGACTCGCTGCTTGAGGAAGTCGAGCATAGGAAATTCAAACGCCCTCTTCAAGGACAGGCCCTGGGTGAACCCGACACCACCGCATGGTCCGGGCCTTGCGCACCCATCCACAGCCTGAAAAGGCACCTCGAGCCTCGCCCCGACACGTCGCGGGCTGCTTCGCACGCCCAAGCGCCCAGGTTCACACGGGGCCTGAGGCCGTCTGCCGGCACAGCAACCCTTGTCGCGCGCAGCGCCGTGCCGGCTGCGGGTCACGCCCGGCAGCCCCGGCATGCCTTCGGTGGGTGCGGCGCCCGGCTCAGCCGGGCTCAGTGCGCCTAGGCCGGGCCCACCTCGCGCGCCCGACCCTTGGGCGGCGGCTGCGGATCCACTCCGAGATGGCCAAGGATCTTCTCGATCACCGGCCGCTCGAGGATGGCGGCGATGATCTCGAGCTCCCCAGCGCCGCAGTTCGGGCAGTGCTGCATGTCGATGTCGAAGACGCGCTTGAGCAGCCGCGCCCAGCTGATGCGATGCGGCCGGGCCTGAACCGTCTCTGCCTCGCAGCCAGCCGCCGCAGCGGCTTCGGTGGCTGGCTTCTCTTGATCCGGTGGCCGCTGCGGCACCACAAGCGCACGCAGCTTCGCGTTCGGCACCAGCACCCCATGAAAACGGATCAGGTGCAACCTCGGCCGCGGCACC
>JBILSM010000073.1:0-14545 GCA_044372085.1 Rubrivivax sp. | reverse complement strand
GTTGTCCTGCCCGTGGTAGCCGGGCACCAGTGGCACGCCGGCCTTCTCCATCAACGACTTGGCCGCGGCCTTGCTGCCCATGTCGCGGATGGCCGAAGGCGGCGGGCCGATGAACACCAGCCCCGCATTGGCGCAGGCTTGCGCGAAGTCTTCGTTCTCCGACAGGAAGCCATAGCCCGGGTGCACCGCCTGCGCCCCCGTGGCCTGGGCAGCCTCCAGGATGCGCTCCCAGCGAAGGTAGCTGTCGCGCGGCGCGCTGGCACCGATGTGCACCGCCTCGTCACAGGCGCGCACATGGCGCGCGTTGGCATCAGCATCGGAATACACCGCCACCGTGCGAATGCCCATGCGCCGCGCCGTGGCGGCCACACGGCAGGCGATCTCGCCGCGGTTGGCAATCAATATCTTCTGGAACATGGGACCTCCGCGGCTCAATCGCCGTTCGCTTCGCTCACCGCCACGCCGGCTCACGCTTGTTCAAGAAGGCCTGCACGCCCTCGCGGCCTTCGTCGCTGGCGCGGATGTCGGCAATGCGGCGGGCCGTCTCGGCGCGCAGGTCTTGGGTGATCTCCCGGCCTGCGAAGTCCTGCACCAGGCGCTTGCAGGCTTTCACCGCCGCCGGTCCGTTGGCCACCAGTAGGGCCGTGATCTCGTCCACCTTGGCGTCCAGCGCGTCTGCCGTCACCACCTCGTGGACGAACCCCATGGCCTGGGCCTGCGCGGCGCTGAAACGCTCGGCAGTGACGAAGTAGCGCCGCGCCGCCTGCTCGCCCATGGCGCGCAGGACGTAGGGGCTGATGGTGGCGGGCAGCAAGCCCAGGCGGGCTTCGCTCAGGCAGAAGTGCATGCCCTCAGAGGCAACCAGCACGTCGCAGCACGCGGCCAGCCCCATGCCGCCGGCGTAGCAGTCACCCTGCAGGCGGCCCACCACCGGCAGCGGGCAGGCGTACACCGCCCACAGCATCTCGGCCAGGCGCGTGGCGTCGGCGCGGTTGTCCTCCCAGCCGTAGCCGGCCATGGACTTCATCCAGTTCAGGTCTGCCCCCGCACAGAACGCCTTGCCATGCCCACCCAGCACGATGGCCCGCAAGCCCGGATCGTTGCCAAGCCGGGTGAAGGTGTCGGCCAGTTCGGTGATGACACTGTCGTTGAAGGCGTTGCGGACCTCGGGGCGGTTGAGGAAGACACGGGCGACGCGATCGGTGAACTGAACATCAATCATGGCTTTGACTCATCTGTCCATACAACTTGGTCGTCTACGGCGTACAGGCGACAAGCGTCGCTTGCTGATCGGGCGCAATGGGCCAGCGCTCGGCTGTATGGGCGATCACCACCCCACGCCCATCCAAAGGAGCCCTTGACGGGGTGAACGGCGAAAGCTTTGGGCACTGGAGCCTTCAGCCACTCCGCGTAGGCCGCTCGCGCCCTGGCCGGCAACTTGCTCAGGTCATCGATCGGTGCAAATCCTGATGGCGCAGGCGGTTGGATGTCCTGCGTCTCCAGATCCGCATGAAGAACTTTGGTCGGAAGACCCAGACCTTCAAGTGCGGACACGACACGAGGTAACCATAAAGGAACGCCCGCCCGTGACCCGAACATGCTGTGTGCATCACTTCCAAACACGCCGAATGCCACCAATTCTGCGGGCCCTCCGGCCTGCCGGTAGCCCTCGAAAGCCTCTTTCCACATCCAGGGACTGAAGTAACTGTCGTTGTCTCCATAAAACCAGAGGGATGGCACTCGAGTCTTGGCGCCATAGTCCTTGAACGCGCGGATCAAGGTGTGTTCCCAACCGGAACAACCCGTCTGACGAAGACCGCCGGCAAAATTCACCAAGAGCCTGACACCAGACGCCGGGTCAGTGCCGTAGGCCAGAGTGGTAAGGCCTCCATGGGACTGCCCCATGACAACCACTCTGGAGACATCAGCCCAAGCCTGGCTTGAAGCCCAATCCACGGTTCTTCGAACGGATTGGGCCTGCTGCACGCCATTGCTGTGAACGTTGCAGTCTCCCGTGATTTCATTGCCACCAGATCGGCTGAAGCCTTGACGCATGGGCACAAGTACCGCGTAACCCCGCGCCACCATCTCCCGGGCGGCGATCAGGGGCCGGTACCGAGGTTGAAATCTCGAGTCCCCGGGCGACCTGCCATGGTTGATGATGACGATCGGGAAGGGTCCGCTGCCCGGTGGTCTGAAATGTGTCAGTTCGAGTTCCGACTCCGTCCAGCCGCGAGCAGGCACCATTTCGACAGTCTCTCGCATGCGCTCTTCCAGAACCGGCGTCTGGCCCGCCGCCAGAACGGTGGTCCATGCAAGCACAAGGCCGGCAAAGACGCGGAAGAACGCCCAGCGCCTGTGGCCGCGGCCAGCAGGCATGCCGAGGCACATGGTGGCCTTCTGCATGGAAGTCATGGCGCTTTCATGATCAATACCTCTTCGCCGCCTCATCCAGCATCACCTCGGTGGCCCCGCCGCCGATGGCCAGGACGCGGGCGTCGCGCCACAGGCGCTCGATGGGCATGCCGCGCATGTAGCCCATGCCGCCAAAGACCTGCTGGCAGCCCTGGGTCACCTCGTTGACCAGCTCGCCCGTCAACGCCTTCAGCAGCGACACATCCTGCACGATGTCGTGCCCCTGGGTCACGCGCCAGGCGCAGTGGTAGAGGTAGGCGCGGGCGGCGCGGGTCTTGGCGTCCAGCATCGCGAGCTTCTGGCGCACCACCTGCTTGTCCCACAGCGTGCCGCCAAAAGCCTGGCGCGTGCGGGCGTGGTCCACCGCCAGCTTCAGCGCCTGGGTGCAGTGGCCCACGGCCATGGCGCCGAGGGCGATGCGCTCGGTCTGGAAGTTCTTCATCACGGCGTAGAAGCCCTTGCCCTCCTCGCCCAGCAGCTGGTCGGCAGGAATGCGGCAGTTGTCGAAGTGCAGCTCGGCGGTGTCGGAGCACAGCCAACCGGTCTTGTCGAGCTGGCGGCCCACCGTCAAGCCCGGCGTGCCCTTCTCCACCGCGAAGATGGAAATCGCGTGCCGCGCTGTGCCCGTGCGAGCAGCCACGAAGTAGAGATCGGCATGCACGCCGTTGGTGATGAAGAGCTTGCTGCCGTTGATCACCCACTCGTCGCCCTCGCGCCGCGCGGTGGCCTTCATGCCCGCCACGTCTGAACCCGCGCCAGGCTCGGTGACCGCCACCGCAGTGATGGTGCGTCCGCTGGTGATACCCGGCATCCAGCGCGCCTGCTGCGTGGGGTTGCCGGCGTGGTGCAGGTGCGGGCTCGCCATGTCGGTGTGCACCAGCACCGTGACGATGAAGCCGCCGAAGGTGCACTGGCTCAGGCCTTCGGCAAACACCAGATTGGTCATGGCGTCGGCGCCGCCGCCACCGTGCTCGGGCGCATACATCAGGCCCAGCAGGCCGGCGTCGCCCATCTTGCGCAGCACCTCGCGCGGCACCATGCCCTGGCGCTCCCAGGCCTCGGCATGGGGCTCCACTTCGCGGGCCAGGAAGCGCGCGATCTGCTCGCGCAGGAGCTCGTGTTCGGGGGTGTCAAAGATCTGCTGCATGGCTTGGATCCTCACATGCGGAAAACGCCGAACTTCGGGCTCTCGGGGATCGGAGCATTCAAGCTCGCGCTCAGGGCCAGGGCCAGCACGCGGCGGGTGTCGGCCGGGTCGATCACGCCGTCATCCCACAGCCGGGCGCTGGAGAAGTAGGGGTGGGCCTGGTGGGCGAACTGGTCCAGGATGGGCTGCTTGAAGGCCGCCTCCTGCTCAGGCGTCCACTGCCCGCCCTTGGCTTCGATGCCGTCGCGCTTGACGGTGGCCAGCACGCTGGCCGCCTGCTCGCCGCCCATCACCGAGATGCGTGCGTTGGGCCACATCCACAGGAAGCGCGGCGAGTACGCCCGGCCGCACATGCCGTAGTTGCCCGCGCCAAAGCTGCCGCCGATGATGACGGTGAACTTGGGCACCGTGGCGGTGGCCACGGCCGTGACCATCTTGGCGCCATGCTTGGCGATGCCCTCGGCCTCGTATTTGCGGCCGACCATGAAGCCGGTGATGTTCTGCAGGAAGATGAGTGGCACGCGCCGCTGGCAGCACAGTTCGATGAAGTGCGCACCCTTCATGGCCGACTCGCTGAACAGCACGCCGTTGTTGGCCACGATGCCCACGGGCTGGCCCTCGATGTGCGCAAAACCGGTGACCAGCGTGGCACCGTAACGCGCCTTGAACTCGTCGAACTCGCTGCCGTCGACGATGCGGGCGATGACCTCGCGCACGTCGTAGGGCTTGCGCGCGTCGATGGGCACGACGCCGTGCAACTCGCGGGTGTCGAACAAGGGGGCACGGGGCTCGGCCAGCCGCTGCTGCTGGGGCTTGCGCCAGTTGAGGTTGGCGACGATGGAGCGCGCGATCGCCAGGGCGTGCGTGTCGTTGTCGGCCAGGTGGTCGGCCACGCCTGAGAGGCGCGTGTGCACGTCGCCGCCGCCCAGGTCCTCGGCGCTCACGATCTCGCCAATGGCCGCCTTCACCAGCGGCGGCCCGCCCAGGAAGATGGTGCCCTGGTTGCGCACGATGATGGTTTCGTCGCTCATGGCCGGCACGTAGGCGCCGCCCGCCGTGCAGGAACCCATCACCACCGCGATCTGCGGGATGCCCTGGGCGCTCATGTTGGCCTGGTTGTAGAAGATGCGGCCGAAGTGCTCGCGGTCCGGGAACACATCGTCCTGGTTGGGCAGGTTGGCGCCGCCAGAGTCCACCAGGTAGATGCAGGGCAGCCGGTTCTGCAGCGCGATCTCCTGCATGCGCAGGTGCTTCTTGACGGTGACCGGGTAGTAGGTGCCGCCCTTGACCGTCGCGTCGTTGCACACGATGGCGCACTCCACCCCGCTGACGCGGCCGATGCCGGCGATCATGCCGCCGCCCGGGGCGGCGTTGTCGTACATGTCCAGGCCGGCCAGTGCGCCCACTTCCAGGAAGGGGGTGCCCGGGTCGAGCAGGCCCTCCACGCGGTCACGCGGCAGCAGTTTGCCGCGCGCGGTGTGCTTGGCGCGTGCCGCGTCGCCGCCGCCCAGGGCCGAGCGGTCCAGCTGGGTGTGCAGGTCCTGCACCATGGCCTGCATGGCGGCGCTGCTGGCCTTGAAGTCCTCGCTGCGGGGATTGATCTTCGAGCTCAGTACCGGCATGGGCTTGTCTCCTGTTGCGCTTCCAGCATCGTCGAAGGCCGGCACTCGCTTGGTCTTGATTGACGTTAACGTCAACCGAGATTCTAGGGACCCTGAGCGAGGACTACCGCCGCCAGAAAGAGGGCGTGAGCAACACCAGCACCGACAACAGTTCCAGCCGGCCCAGCAGCATGGCCAGGGTGCAGACCCAGGTCTGGAAGTCGGTCAAGCCGGAGAAATTGGTGGCCGGGCCCACCTCGCCCAGGCCGGGACCGATGTTGTTGACACAGGCCACCACGGCAGTGAACGCGCTTACCGGGTCCAGCCCGCTGAACAGCAGCACCATGGTCAGGCCCACGATGGTCACGCCGTAGATCATCATGAAAGCCATCACGCCCTGCACGGTAGCGTCGGTCACGGTGCGCCCGCCAATCACCACCGGGTTCACCGCCCGCGGGTGGACGATGCGCACCATCTCCCGGCGTGCCTGGGCCAGCAGGATCAGCAATCGAATCATCTTGATGCCGCCGCCCGTGGATCCAGCGCATGTGGCAAAACAACCCAGCAAGATGATGAGCATCGGGGCGAACAACGGCCACTGGGCATAGTCCTGCGAGGCATAGCCAGTGGTGGTGGCCACCGACACCACGTGAAAAACCGTGTGCCTCAGGGCCTCACCCACGCTGGGGTACGTGCCGCTGATCACCAGGTAGGCGACGATCAGCACGATGCTGCCCAGCAGCAAGCCATAGAAGGCACGGACCTCCACGCTGCGCCACAAGGGCGCCAGCGATCGCGAACGCCAGACCAGGAAGTACAGGGTCAGGCTGATGCCCGACAGCAGCATGAAGACCACCGCCACACCTTCGATGAGGGGCGAGTTCCAGTGGCCGAAGCTGGCGTCATAGGAGGAGAAACCACCCAGGCTGACGGTGGAGCACATGTGCATGAAGGCATCCACCCAGCTCATCCCCGCCCAGCGGTAGGCCAGCATGCAGGACACGGCGAGCAGGGCGTAGGCCACCCAGATGGCACGGGCCGTGTCCGCAATGCGCGGCGTGAGCTTCTGGTCCTTCATCGGGCCGGCTGTCTCGGCACGGAAGAGCTGGCTGCCGCCCACGCCCAGCAAGGGCAGGATGGCCACGGCCAGCACGATGATGCCCAGGCCCCCCACCAGCATCATGAAGCAGCGCCACACGTTGACTGACAGCGGCAGGTCGTCCAGGCCCGTGAGCACGGTGGCCCCCGTGGCGGTGAAGGCGGACATGGCCTCGAAGTAGGCGTCGGTGACGCTCAGGTCAGGCATCGCCAGCAGCAAGGGCAAGGCACCGAAGGCCGGCAGCACCAGCCATGTCAGGCCCACAAGCAGAAAACCGTCGCGCGGCTGCAACTCTCGTCTGAAGCGACGGGTGGCCAGGCTCATGAGTGCGCCCAGCGCCAGGGTGACCAGCAGCGCCTGGACGAACGCCTGCTCGGCGTCGTCCCGACCCACCACCGCGAACGCCAGGGGAACGGCCATCAGCAGGCCGAAGATCAGCACCATGCGGCCGATCAGCGCAACGACGGCAAGTGTGCCCATGGATGTGGTGCTTGCAGGGGTGCCGCGGCGGTTCAGAAAAAAGTGGCCGAGACCTGGAACAGCTTTTCCACCTGCTGCACCATGCGCTTGTTGGGCACGAAGACGATGACGTGGTCGTTGGGCTCGATCACGGTGTCGTGGTGGGCCATCAGCACCTGCGGCTTCGCGTCCTCGCCGGCTTCGCTGCCGTCGGGGCGGTGCAGGCCGCGCACGATGGCGCCCACCTGGGCCCCGGGCGGCAGGCCGATCTCCTCCACGCGCCGGCCGGCCATGCGGCAGGTCTTGCGGTCGCCGCGCACGATGCCCTCCAGCGCCTCCGCTGCGCCGCGGCGCAGCGAGTGCACGGCCTCCACGTCGCCGCGACGCACATAGGCCAGCAGCTCACCGATCACCGCCTGGCTGGGCGAGATGGCGATGTCGATCTGCGTGCCCTGCACCAACTCCGCGTAGGCCTTGCGGTTGATGAGGGCCAGCACGCGGCGGGCCCCCATTTTCTTGGCCAGCAGGCAGGCCAGGATGTTGTCCTCGTCATCGCTGGTCAGCGCCACGAAGAGGTCCATGTCCTGCACGTTCTCCTCGCCCATCAACTCCTCGTCGGTGGAGTCTCCGTGCAGCACCAGCACCTCGGAGGGCAGTTGGGAGGCCAGGTAGTCGCAGCGCTGGCGGTTCGTCTCGATGATCTTGACCTGCAGATCGTCCTTCATCTGCCGGGCCAGGCGCAGACCCACCTTGCCGCCGCCCGCAATCATGAGGCGCTTGACGGGGTGGTCGCGCTCGCGCAACGCCGCCAGCACCGTGGTGATGTCCTGCGTGGCAGCCAGCACGAAGACTTCGTCCCCCGGCTCGATGCGGGTGCGCCCGTCCAGGTCGGTCAGGGCCTGGTCCTGCCGGTAGATGGCCACGATGCGCATCTGCGCCGCAGGCACCAGCGCCGGAATCTCGGCCAGGCTGTGGCGCACCAGTGGCCCGCCCGCCACCGCGCGCACCGCCGCCAGGCTCACCAGCCCGTGCGCGAACTCCAGCACCTGCAGCGCCTGCGGGTGCTCCACCAGCTTGCCGATGTAGCGTGTGACGCTTTCCTCCGGGCAGATCACCCGGTCCACCGCAAAGCCGGTGGACTTGTCCATCAGGGGTGCGCCGTCCACGAACTCCGGTGAGCGCAGCCGGGCGATGGTGGTGGGCACGTTGAAACGGTCATGCGCGACCTTGCAGGCCACGAGGTTGGTCTCGTCCATGGGGGCGCAGGCGATGAACAGGTCGGCATCGCCAATGCCCGCCTCCTCCAGCACCGAGGGCTGGATGCCGTTGCCGGCCACGCCACGCAGGTCCAGCCGGTCCTGCAGGGCGTGCAGGCGGGCCGGGTCGGTATCGATGACGGTGATGTCGTTGCGCTCCGAGACCAGGCTCTCGGCCACGCTCTCGCCCACGCGCCCGGCGCCGAGGATGACGATGTTCACGTCACTGCTTGGCGAACAACTGGCCCAGGTCGGCGAAGGCCTTGAACTCCAGGGCGTTGCCCGAAGGGTCCAGGAAGAAGAAGGTGGCCTGCTCGCCGGCCAGGCCCTTGAAGCGCACGTGCGGCTCGATGATGAACTTCGTGCCCACGGCGGTGAGCTTGTCGGCCAGCGCCTGCCATTCGGCCATGGGCAGCACCACGCCGAAGTGCCGCACCGGCACCGCGTCGCCGTCCACGGCGCTGGTGGACGCCAGGCTGCACTCATGCGGCGCCAGGTGCGCCACCACCTGATGACCGAAGAGGTCGAAGTCGATCCACTCCGGGGAGCTGCGGCCCTCGGGGCAGCCCAGCAGCTCGCCATAGAAGCAGCGCGCGACCTCCAGGTCATGCACCGGGAAGGCCAGATGAAACGGGCGGGGGGTGTGGGCGGCAGCGGCAGCGGTGTTCAATGGAGTCTCCTGGCGGGCCTTCCCCATGAAGGCCTTCGGCGGCTGGCGGGGGACTGATGCAGCCACACACCACCGCGCAGGCCGATTTTGCGCTCACTCGCAGGCCCACACGGCGTCAAGGTAAGCTGAACTCGCGAAACAGTCGTGCGACTGGCGAGGCAGAGTTGCTGCGGGTGCGGAGCTGCTGAGGGCGCTGAAGTCTGGAGGCCGCCGATCGAGTCCCCAAGATGGCCGGCTGGTGCGACCCACTGCGGTCCTACAGGCAGCGCATATCGACGCCTGAATGCAGACGTCGACAGGTCGGAGATCCATCGCGGCCGGTCAACTCGGCGTTTTCAGCGGTGACTTTGGTGTTGCCGTTGGTCGGCATTCGCATAACGCCGGCCGCATCGCGCCCGACGGTCCCTCAGTACCGACCCCGGCCCCGGCCCTGAGACGAGACGCTGACCAGCGCATTAGATGCACCTGACGCGGATCAGAACGGCAAGCTGGAATCAAGCATCAGCGGCGCGGGTTCTTCCGCTGCCGAAAACACCCGCTGGATTTCCTTGAGCTTTTCCAGCAGCTCATCGAAGGTGACGATAGCCACATCCTTGGTCGAGTTCCGGAACAACTCCAGAGACTTCCTCTCGTCCTTGCTGGTCGGAGCCGTGCCGACGATGACGATGCACTGGATCGAATACGGATGCACGTTTGTCAGGCCGGACTCATAGGCCTTCTGCGTGAAGCTGTTTTGCAGGCGGTACTTCTGATCGAGCACCTGTGAGATCGATCCGCTCACTTCCGTTGTCGGTGCGTGCAGATCGGCCCTGTACGGAAGGGTCTTCAGGAGCGCAGTGTTCGGACGCTTGATTTCAATCAGCGCCAGATTGCCCGTGTAGCGCTGGGCCAGCAGGAAGTCGGCGATCTTCTCGCCTGCACCGCGAATCGTCGCGCCGCCGACATAGGCCTGATCCTGAACGAGGAAAACCGGGTACGCAAACGCAAGGCTGAGGATGAAGGGGTTCGTCTTCAGGAACTCCTGCCATTTCGGTTCGGTCAGGTTTTTGGCCAGCATCTCCTCGAACTTCTGGATCAGGGTGCCGAGCGTGACCTTCTCGATATCTGATCGCAGGGCCAGCAACGCGTCGGCATCGGTCTTGGCAATCTCTTCCTTGTCCATTGCGATGATCGACATCGCAGCCTGCCGGTCGCTCCGCGAGAGATTCGAGCGCTCGCCGCCGATCTTCACTAGCTCGTAGATTGCGCCAGGTCTGATCTTCTTCGTCCTCAGCGGAAAATCGGCAGGCACGACCACATGGAGCAGATTGGTGTATGCAACAAGGAGTTTGTCTTCGAGCGCCTCCCGCTGATACCGGCGCGCGATGTTGTCGATTGCCCGGCGCAGCTGCTCGAAGCGCTTGGCCCCAAGACGGTATGTTGGTGACGCGACCGTTGTCTCGGTGCCTGTCGAAATCACGAGTTCGGTTATGCCTGGGATGTCGTCAACGGCGTTGACGAAGAAGCGGTATTCCCACTTCAGACCAAGCCCGTACTGGAACTGTTTGGAGAACCCGGTCGGCAGGCCGAGCAACAACTCCTCGAAGTCGCCCGGCTCGGAGGGCAAGGGCCAGGCATAGTCATCACGCTCAATCGTGATGGTCCTGAGGCTGTCGTGTCGCGGCTTCAGATAGTCGACCACGCCGCGCCGGACGTTGATCGGAAACATGCGCAGTGCGTCCTCGCTGACCGTCGCCAAAAGCACCTTGTCGCGCGTCGCTCCCGGCCCGGAGTCGTTCACTTCATAAGACGCCTCGCTGATCGCCACGTAGTACGCGTTTACGCAGGGCTTGCCGTCGAGGGTTCCGTTCTCGATTTCGAGCACGGGGTCGAAGGGGCTCGCTGATGGTGGAAGTGTCGCCATGAATTGCCGTCCCTGTTCGTTGTTATGTTGTCGCCCTATGTGCGCGCCTGCGGCGCGAAAGTGAATCGGCTCGAAGGCGTCCCTGCGAACAGCTCAAGCAGCCATTCGCGGTCCGCGTCTCGCCTCACGAGTACGTGAATGTCCGGCTCCCAATCGCCGAGGATGGCGAAGTGCACCTTGTCGGGGTCGAGCGCTGCGAAGGCCTTGCTCAGGCCGTCCTCGTTCTGCTGAATGTGCGTCGCGATCCAGACACCCTGCAGTTGCTCGTCGGGATTCGCAGGCAAGAATTTCCCATCGAGGCTGCGAAACAGCAGCGCAGGATCGTGCTCCGGCTCCGGCATCACTTTGCTGCCGTCTTCCCGCGACATCTGTTCGACAAAGTCCTTGCTGCGGCTCTTGACATCGAGCATCACGCGGCGGTCCGGCGCGTGAACGACCCAATCGACGGTGCTGTTGCCCGCACCGAGTCCGCGCACTTCGAATTCAGCGGCCAGGTCCGGTTGCACCTTGCTGCCGGGAATCATCTCCGCAAGGGTCACTGCATGTCGCTCCGGATCATTCAAGCGCACGTAGTACGCAGCGCGCTCTTGCTCGGAGAGTCTTACGTTGGCCGTGACAATGGCTCGGTGCAAGTGGTCAACCGGGACCCACATGTGGGCACCCCAGACCAGCGTCCCGTCGATTTCGAAGGGGACGCCGAATTCATAGCGCCATAAGCCGGTCAGTTTGTCGAGGAATGCTCCCGCATCTATCAACGGTGCAGGAATTGCCGCGAAGACTTCGGTCGCCTGGTCGACTGACAGGCCTTGCTCCCGTGCGCACTGAAAGAGCTGATCCTTCAATGCGCCTTGGTCGCCGACAACATACGGGAAAACCTCATCGATCATCATCATTGCGTCCTCATTGCAATTTCGCGCCGACCAGTTCGACCGACTCTCTGGTCACCGCCGCCACGTCTTGCAGGAACGCATTCCTGTCCGGCGATGGCGTTACATCGGGCACCGGCGCGGCAACGTCATAGACGCGCTCGGCGATTAGCTTGGCGCGCCGGAACGTCGAGCGCGGACCCGACTCGTCGTAGGCGTTTCGCCATTCGGGCAGGCGCTCGGATTTCACTCGGCGCGCGGCGAGGTCGAGCAGGCGGCGGCTGAGGTCTTCGGCGATAGCGTCGAAGATGCTCTGCTTGTCGTCGTCGCTCGGCTCCGGCCCGTCCCATCCAACCGGGTTTTGCAGCAGCACATAGAGCCGCTGTTGAAGTTCCCGCTTCAGGTCGGCGACGGGATGCAGTGTGTCGTAGTGGTCAGCGATCCCCGTCGCGAAGCGGCGGCTCAGAGCCTTGACACGCTGCCAAGGCTCCTTGTCGGCGCCCTCCAGACGACGACGCCAGCCGGTGCTAAAGGCCACTGCCGCGTCTCTGACAGCCAGCACGAGATTCATGCGGTCGTAGATCGGGCGCGAGTCAATCGGCTTCGGACGCTCGACGATGCGGTCGATCATTTCCAGAAGCTTGCCGAGCTGGCTGGCAGTCCTCTTGCCGTCCTTCGATTCAACATCCAGCTTTTGATCGAGGTCCGCGAGGAAGACCCGCGATGTTTTAAGGCGTGCGCGCAGAGCCCTTTCGGCGAACGGGCCTAGGTCTTCGCCGATGGCGGAAAGCACGTTCTCCGCCGATGCCAGAACATGCTGGGAACGGGCCGGAGGGTTCGGTAGGTTGTCGCCGCTGACCTTGTCGAAATGCGTAAAGGCAAAGATCAGTTTCGCCGAATTCCCCGATGAGACGAGGTCTTTCATCGCAGCTACCGGCGCGGCAAGCATCGGCTGGGTCGCGTTGTCCACAAGGATGACGGCATCGACCATGTCGATGCGCTTCGAGAGCGCCGTCGAGATCGTGGACATCGAGCGCGGCGTGTGGCCGAGGCCCTCGCCGTCAAGCAGGACGAGCTTCGGCCTGTCGTTCGGCCACGCGGGGAAAAACGGGCCCGCCACGCGGACCCCGTTGACGAGCGGGGTCAACAGCGTGCCGAAGAGCGGCGCGTAGTTAGAAGCGAAGCGGGAGATTGCCGCGATAAAGGCATCGCGATCTCCGGTCTCCCACGTCCAGGTCAGCGGCCAGCCGACCTTGGTCTTCTGAAGTTTGCCACCCGGCAAGAGCACAAACCGCTCTTCGATCTCGTCCATGACGGCATCGACGACCTGCTGAAAGGTCTCGTCGTCGCGCGTGCGGTTGTCGAGCTCTTCTTCGAACAGCTCGTCGATGACGCGCTGGTCTTTCTCGTCCGTTGCGTTCAGTTCGGTGCGGAGCGATTCGCCGTAGCGCGCTGCGATTTCCTTGACCGAGGCCAGGGCCGACGACAGCACGTCGTTCGTACGCTTCAGGAGGTCGCCGCTTTCGGCGTCGATGTCGCCGTTGCCGTCGTTGTCGAAGTCGCTCGTGTCCTTGACCGGGCCGTTGCCGAGGATGTAGTTGAAGCGGAAGCGCTGATTGACGTGCGTCAGCAGGCGGCGCATTTGGTCCGAGTCGGACTCGCTCCGATATGCCGCAAGCACGGCGGCGGATACGCATTCCTTCAGGTGTTCGCGCACGTCTTCCATCGGAAAGAACGTGACCACGGCGCTGAAGAGGCCTTCTTGCAGCACGACTTCGGTCTCGTGGACCGTGGTCTTCGCCGTGGAGGTCGAGGGGAATCGCTCTTTCGCCGGGTCCGTGCCCATGATCTGGCGCAGAAGCGTCGTCTTCCCGGCGCCGGTGGTGCCGAGGAACAGCGCACTGCGGTAGTCGCTGGATTGCGATGAGGGAAGCGCGATCACGCCGCCGCGCAGCGCGAGGAAGTCGGTCTCGCCGCCTTCGAGCTTGTAGAAGAAGATATCGACCACGCGCGCATCGAAGAGGGCGAGCGCCTGCTCGCGTGCGCCGAGGTCCCAGAGCTGCGGACTCGCCAGCAGCGTGTTCATCTGGTCCCGCAGCGTCGCCGCTTCGGTCTCGTCGTCCGTCTTCAGGCTCTGGCGGACCCGCAGGCCTTCCTTGCCGGTGGTGGGGTCCGTCCGCTTCGGATGCCGGAATATGACGGCCCAGGTGTTACGCCCTTGCGTCCGGCTCAGGCTCGCTGAATAGAAGTTGTCGCTCATATCGCCTCCGTTGTTCCGAAGTTGTTCCGGTCTGGTGAGACGGGAATGTAGCGAACCGAATCCGAGCTGTCAACAGAACTCGGCACAACTCAGGAACAACGCGGAAGGCAGCGGTTCCGTCGATGGAGCGGCCACAATCGGCCATGACGGCGCGGCGCTTTTCCAGCATCGTCCCGCGCTGGTAGGCGGCCTCAACCTTGTCCGGCAGGCGGTGGCCCAGGGCGGTGCTTTGGCCAGCACGGCCCGGCGCTGACTTGCCGAGGCACCAGCACCTGGCGCGCTGCGCCGCTCAGTACGCGACGGTCGAGGAAGTAACGGATCACGGCCGGCCGCGTCAGACCCCTGAACAGCGCGCCACCCCAGCCCGGCCCGCCGTGCTTCGCTCCACAGCGGCTGCTCGTGACCGTCAGGGCCTGGCCGATACCCGCCTTTGAACATGAGCCTGCGGGTAACCGCACGCCCTGATGAACAAATCATCGTAAAAAGTCTCCAGGCTCAGGTGGGTGTGAGCATCGGGCAGTGCCTACAGGGGCAAAGCGACACCTTTGGCGCGGCGCCCGGCGAGTCGCAGCCACTGTGACGTGCCCGATGCTCTTCTTGTAGCGCGCCCCGCGCTGAGCCTTTGTCACTCCTGTAGCGCCAGAGTAAACACTTTGGCGGCCTGCGAGGCCCCGGCAAGCCTGCGTGAAGGCGCCTGACAGAATCCAGCGCGCCGCCTCATGAACACCGCCACACCGCCCCGCGTGCTGTGCGTCATCCCGCCAATGACACAGCTGAACACGCCCTACCCGTCCACCGCCTACCTCACGGGCTTCTTGCGCTCGCGCGGCGTGCAGGCGGCGCAGGTGGACCTGGCGCTGGCCCTGGTG
>JBILSM010000072.1:0-14662 GCA_044372085.1 Rubrivivax sp. | reverse complement strand
GGAAGCTCAACTGAAGTGAAAGTGTCCATGTGTCCGCCAAGAAATGAAGCGGACACCAGCATCCTTCAACTCTCAGCGGGCCTCAAGATGAGTTCGCCGGACGCTTACCAGGGTTTATCGTCCATTCCCATGCACCGTCCAGCCCCCACATCAGGCCTGTCTTCACGTCCAGACCGCGTGACGGCGCTGCACACCACCGCGCTGTGCCGCATCGCCGGTGTCACCCGCGGGCAGTTGCGCATCTACGAGCGTGACGGCCTGCTTGAGGCGCCTGCGCGCACGGCCGCCGGTTACCGCACCTGGCCGGCCGATACGCTTGCGCGGTTGGCGGCCATTCGGCAGCTCAAGGAGGTTGGCTTCACGCTGCGCGAGATCGCCCTGCTGCTGGCCGAGCGCGACCAGGGCACGATGACGGCTTCGCAGCTCGCACGGCTGGCGCGCGAACAGCTCGTCGCCATCGATGCCCGCATCGCGCGGCTGCAGGTGGTGCGCGAGTATGTCGATGCCGTGGCCCAGGGCGATCGCAGCGTGCTGGACGACCCCGACTGCGCTTTTCTCGTGCGGTTCCTGGCCGCCGATGCCGGCGCGGCCCCGGCGGCCCAGGCGGCTGCCCCCGGGCCCGCCCCAGGGCTTGCAACGGCCCTTGCAACGGCGCCTTCGACGGCGCCCGGTTCCACCACCCCCCCGACCGCACCGCGCCGTCGCGCGCAGCCGGTGCGGGGATGACGCTTGAGCACATGACACCACCTCGCCCCACCCCTCGCCCCTCACGCCGCCGTTTCCTGTTGGCCACGCTGGGCGTGGGCACCGCCGCCGGAGGGCTGGCCATCGGCTGGAGCCTGATGCCGCCGCGCCAGCGCCTGATGCCTTCGCAGCCGCTGCCCGCCCCAGAAGGTGAACGGCCCTTCAACGGCTGGCTGCGCATCGGCCTGGACGGCCGCGTCACGGTGATGGTGCCCAAGTCCGAGATGGGCCAGGGCGTGCTGACGGGGCTGGCCATGGTGTTGGCAGACGAGCTGGACGCCGACTGGGCGCGGGTGCAGGTGGAGCATCCGCCGATCGACGCCATCTACAACAACCTGGCCACCGTGGTGGACGGGCTGCCCTTCCACCCCGACGACCAGGGTCTGGTCAAGCGCCTGGCCGGCCGCATGACCGCGCGCACGATGCGCGAGATCGGCGTGATGGTCACCGGCGGCAGTTCGAGCATGAAGGACTTGTGGTGGCCCATGCGCGAGGCGGGCGCGTCCGCACGCGCGATGCTGGTGGCCGCTGCTGCGGCGCAGTGGGGCGTGCCGGCCGCCGAGCTGCGCGTCGAGGCCGGCCGCGTGCTCCACCCTTCAGGACGCAGCGCGGGCTTCGGTGAGCTGGCTGAAGCCGCCGCCAAGCTGCCGCTGCCCGGCGCTGTGACCCTGAAGACGCCGGCGCAGTTCAAGCTGATCGGCCAGCCCCTGCCGCGCCTGGAAGCGCGCGCCAAGGCTACGGGCAGCGCGGGCTTCGGCCTCGACGTGCGTCTGCCCGGCATGCTGTACGCCACGGTGACCATGTGCCCGACGCTGGGCGGGCGTGTGGTCTCGTTCGACGGCCGGGCGGCGCTGGCGTCCCCCGGGGTGAAGAAGGTGCTGGCGGTGGACGGGCACGCCGGCGGCACGGCCGGTGTGGCGGTGATCGCCGACACGCCCTGGCATGCGCTCAAGGGCCTTGCGCTCGTGGCAGTGCAGTGGGACGAGGCCGTGCCAGCCGCCTCGTTCGACAGCGCCACCGCGCTGGACCAGTTGGCCAAGACACTGGACCAGGAGGACGGCTTCGCGTTCCACCGCGTGGGCGATGTCGAGGCCGCGCTGGGCCAGGCGGCCAAGCGGCTGCGGGCCGAGTACCGCGCGCCCTGGCTCGCGCACATGGCGCTGGAGCCCATGAACTGCACGGTGCAGTTGCGCGACGGGCGCGCCCAGGTGTGGGTGCCCACGCAGGTGCCGGGTCTGGCGCGCCGCGCGGCGGCCCAGGCGCTGGGCATCGAACCCGAACGCGTGGAGGTGCACGTCACGCTGCTGGGTGGGGGCTTCGGGCGCCGGCTCGATGTCGACTTCATCGGTCAGGCCGCGGCCATCGCCCGTGCCGCTGAGGGCGCGCCGGTGCAGACCTTCTGGAGCCGCGCCGAGGACACGCAGCACGATTTCTACCGCCCGGCCTGCGTGGCGCGCTTTGACGCGGGCTTCGACGCACAGGGCCGCCTGAGTGCGTGGCGCAACGTCTCGGCCGGACAGGCCATCGTTCCCGCAGTGCTGGCGCGCACCTTCGATCTGCCGGGCGCCGGCCCGGACAAGACCACGGCCGAGGGCGCCTACGACCAGCCCTACGAATGGCCCGCCGCCCGCATCGCCCACGCCGCGGTGCAGTGGCCGATGCCGGTGGGGTTCTGGCGCGCGGTCGGGCACTCGCACCAGGCCTTCTTCAAGGAGAGCTTCCTCGACGAGTGCGCGCACTTCGCCGGGCAGGACCCGGTGGCTTTCCGCCTGGGCCTGCTGGCCCGCCACCCGCGTGCGGCCGCGGTCCTGAAGCTGGCCGCCGACAAGGCCGGCTGGGGCCAACCCGTGCCCCCGGCGCCGGACGGCGCGAAGGCGGCGCGCGGCGTGGCGCTGCACCAGAGCTTCGGCTCGGCGGTGGCGCAGGTGGCGGAGGTGTCGCTGTCACCTGACGGTGCGATCCGGGTGCACCGCGTGGTCTGCGCCGTGGACTGCGGCACGCCGGTCAACCCGAACCTGATCGCGCAGCAGATGGAAAGCGGCATCGTGTTTGGACTGTCGGCCGCGCTGCACGGCGAGATCACCGTCGCCCGAGGCCGCGTGGTGCAGAGCAACTTCCATGACCAGCCGGCGCTGCGCCTGGACGCCTGCCCGCGCATCGAAACGCACATCCTGCCCTCGGATGCGCACCCCGAGGGCGTGGGCGAGCCGGGCACCCCCCCCATCGCGCCTGCGGTGGCCAACGCGCTGTTTGCGCTGACCGGCCAGCGCCTGCGCAACCTGCCCCTGAAGACGAGCTGAAACCGATGACGACCACCATCACCCTCAACGGGCGCACCCAGGAGGTGCATGCCGAAGCCGACACACCGCTGCTGTGGCTGCTGCGCGGCGAGTTGCAGCTCACCGGCACGAAGTTCGGCTGTGGCATGGCGCTGTGCGGTGCCTGCACCGTGCACGTGAATGGACAGCCGGTGCGCGGCTGTGTCACGCCGTTGTCCGCCGTCGGCCGGCAACCGGTGACGACGATCGAGGGCTTGGCGGGGCCCGTGGCCGATGCGGTGCGCGCGGCCTGGGTCGCGCAGGACGTCGCGCAGTGCGGCTACTGCCAGAGCGGCCAGATCATGGCCGCCGTAGCGCTGCTGGCAGCCAACCCGAAGCCGGGCGATGCCGACATCGATGCGGCCCTGAGCGGCAACCTGTGCCGCTGCGGCACCTACCCGCGCATCCGCGCCGCGGTGCACGACGCGGCGCGGAGGCTGGCTGGGGCCTGAGGGCTTGCGGACCTGGGCGCGTGTAGCCCTCTACTTCGTCCCGAAGATCCGGTCGCCCGCGTCCCCCAGCCCCGGCACGATGTAGCCGTGCTCGTTGAGCTGGCGGTCAATCGCCGCGGTGTAGACGGGCACGTCGGGGTGGTGGGCGTGGAAGTTGGCCAGGCCCTCGGGGGCGGCCAGCAGGCTGACGAAGCGGATGGACTTCGGCCGCGTCTCCTTCAGGCGCTCCACCGCGGCCACGGCCGAGTTGCCCGTGGCCAGCATGGGGTCCAGCACGATGGCGTCGCGCTCGTGCATGTCCTGCGGCATCTTGAAGTAGTACTCCACGGCCACCAGGGTCTTGGGGTCGCGGTACAGGCCCACGTGGCCCACGCGGGCGCCGGGCACCACCTCCAGCATGCCGTCCAGGAAACCGCTGCCGGCGCGCATGATGACGACGAACACCGTCTTCTTGCCGTCGATCATGGGGGCCTGCATGCTCTCCAGCGGCGTCTCGATCTCCACCAGGTGCGTGGGCATGTCACGCGTGACCTCGTAGGCCATGAGCATGCTGATCTCGTGCAGCAGCCGCCGAAAGCTCATGGTGCTCAAGTCCTTCTGACGCATCAGCGTGAGCTTGTGCTGCACCAGGGGGTGGGTGATGTGGTGGACTTCAGGGGGGGTCATGCGTTCCTCTGCGGCAAGGGCTCGAAGGGCTCCAAGGGCTGCAAGGTCTGGGAGGTCTGGGACGGCCGGGCGTGCGAACCGGCGCTGCCGGACACTGGGTCGCCAAACCCGTCCGCCAGCTCGGCCACGATCTGGGCGGCTGGCACGGCGCGGCAGGCGCGGGTGTTCTGCCCGGCCCACAGGGGCGAGAAGTCGCCTCGCCCTGTGGCCTCGCTGGCCTGGCGCAGGCCGGCCAGCGCGCCAGCGGCCAGCGGGAACGGTGGCAGCCGGTCCCGCACCTGCGGCGACTCGCGCACCCAGCGGTTGACCAGGGCACGCGCCGGTCGGCCGGTGAAGGCCGCGGTGACCTCGGTGTGTGGGCCCACGCCCTCGACCGTACCCGCCAGCGCCGCGCGATGGACAGCCGAGGTGCGGGCCTCGGTGCAGCACAGGAAGACCGTGCCGGCCTGCACCCCTGCCGCACCGAGTGCCAGGGCGGCCTGCACCGTGGCCGCGTCCACGATCCCTCCTGCGGCGATGACGGGCACGCGCACCGCCTGCACCACCTGGGGCAGCAGGGCGAACAGCCCGGTCTGGCCTGCGGTGTCCAGGTCGGGGCGCAGGAAATGGCCGCGGTGGCCACCGGCCTCCCAGCCCTGCGCGATGACCGCATCGGCCCCGTGCGCCTCCAGCCAGAGGGCCTCCTCCACCGTGGTGGCTGACGACAGCACCTTCGCACCCCAGCGCTTGACGCGGGCCACCAGGTGAGGCGCCGGCAGGCCGAAGTGAAAGCTCAGCACGGGCGGACGGAAGGGTTCGATCAGGTCGGCCAGGGCCTCACTGAAGGGTGCCCGTGCGGCCCCGCCGGGCACCGCAGGCGCCAATCCGGCCTCGCGCGCCCAGGGGGCCAGCGCTTCGCACCAGCGGGCCTCCTGGTCCGCGGCCTGCGGCCCTGGGGGGGCATGGCAGAAGAAGTTGAGGGCCCAGGGGAACGCTGCTTCGCCTCCTCGTCCCAACGCCGCCACCAGGGCTTGCAACTCGGTCTGCAGCGCCTGGGGTGAGAAGGTGGCGCTGGGCAGGCTGCCCAGGGCGCCGGCGCGGCTGGCGGCCACCGCCAGCTCGTGGCCCTGCACACCGGCCATGGGCGCCTGGATCAGCGGGTGGCGAACCCCCAGCAGCTGGCGCAGGTGCTCAGAAGACGGTGCCATCGCTGTCGATCTGCACCGGGGGCGCGCCGCCTTCGCGCAGCTCGCGGGCGATCTGTCGGCCTGCGGCCCAGGTGCCGCCTTCGAGGATGCAGGCCAGCGGCAGCTGTTCGGCCGTGGCACCCAGTTCAGCCCGCACCAGCACCGCCAGTTCGTCCAGCAACGTGACCGTGAGGGCGCGCCACTCGATGACGAACTCGCTGGAGGTCTTCCAAGTCTTGGCCAGGTCACTGGCGTGGCGCGGCACGATGACGCCGCCGTCCAGCAGCAGGCCGCCGTTGCGGTACTCGGGCAGGCCGGTCAGGGCGTCCAGGCCCGTGACCTTCACGCCCGCCCATTCGAAGGGCTCCAGCAGCGAATACACCAGCCACTGGCTGAGCTTGTGGAAGGGCACCCAGCCGCCCGTGGCGCGATGGGGTGCCGGGCCGCCCGGTGAGGTGGCGGGCAGCGTGTCCGCGCCGGCCCACAGGTGCGGCCAGACATCGCCGGCGGGCAGGCCCAGCACGCGGCTGCCACTGGTCCAGATGGGCGCGTAGGTGCCGACCAGTTCGCGCAGGATGTCGCCCGCGGCCAGCTCTGTGCGCTGGCCGTCCTGGGTCAGGGTGTCGAAGAGGCGCCCGGGGCGCGCCGTTCCGCCGTGCTGCCGGGCCTGTTCCTCCAGCAGCTCACCCAGGCGCGCCAGCAGGGCCGCACGCCCTTCCAGGCCGACCAGCGGGTTGGAGGGGCTGGACTGGAACACCGCGCGCAGGGCCGCCGCGTCCAGCCGCTTCAGCGCCAGCGCGTCGGCGCGCAGCGGGTCGGCCGGGTCGGCCGAGAACACCCCGGCCACGAAGGCGCGAAAACTCGCCACACCCAGGCCTTCGGAGCGGGTGAAGGTGGCGCGGGAGGGCGGGGGTGAGGTGGCAGCTGATGGGGCAGCAGATGGGTCAGCTGACGAGGCGGGGATCTCGGGCGCCGCATCGGGCACCTCGTCCACCTCAGGCTTGGCCGACGAGGCGGTGCCGGCCGCGGCCCCCAGCATGGCCAGCAGGTCGTCGCGCTTTTGCCGGTGCACCGGCAGTGCCAGGGTGTCGAGTTCGGGGCGCTCGGTGTAGCGCCACTGCGCCCCGGCCCCGGCGTCCAGCAGCACGCTCACCACCGTCAGGTCGATGCGCGCACGCGCCACCTCGGCGGGGCTGCGCCCGGCCAGCAAGGCGTCCAGCTCGCCCTTGCGGTCCACACCGCCGGCTTCGAAGTGGCGCCAGCGGCTGTGGTACGGAATGCGCAGGTCAGGAAAGCGCTCGCGCGTGAGCGCGGCCACTCGTTGCGCCAGCTCGGGCAGGCGGCTGCGGTCCAGCTTGAAATGGCCCGAGCGCCCGTGTTCGACGGCCTGCGTGATGGCCGCGCAGCGCGCCCGGATGGTGGAGGGCTCGCGCAGGGCGGCCAGGGGATGGCGGCTGGGCGTGGTCATTCCAATCCTCTTCCTTTGACTTGCGCCAGATCGTCCTCGGTGGGCACGCTGCCGTCGGTGAAATAACCCGCGGCGATCTTGGCCTCGATCTCGACCCTGGCGTCCGCCGGCACCAGTGCATCAGGAATCTTCACGCGCTCGCCCACCTCGATACCGCTGCCGGTGATGGCATCGAACTTGTCGTTGCTCATGCTCACCAGGCGGTGGATCCTGCGGATGCCCAGCCAGTGCAGCACGTCGGGCATCAGTTCCTGGAAGCGCATGTCCTGCACGCCGGCCACGCATTCGGTGCGCAGGAAGTACTTGTCGGCACGGTCGCCGCCCACCTGTCGCTTGCGCGCGTTGTAGACCAGGAACTTGGTCACCTCGCCCAGCGCCCGGCCCTCCTTGCGGCTGTAGGCGATGAGGCCCATGCCACCCTTTTGCGCCCCGGCGATGCACTCCTCGATGGCGTGGGTGAGGTAGGGCCGGCAGGTGCAGATGTCGCTGCCGAACACGTCGGAGCCGTTGCACTCGTCGTGCACGCGGGCGGTGAGCGTGACGCTTGGGTCGGCCAGCGCACGCACGTCACCGAAGACGTACAGCGTCTGCCCGCCGATGGGCGGCAGAAAGACCTCCAGGTCGCTGCGCGTGACGAGCTCGGGGTACATGCCGCCTGTTTCCTCGAACAGCGCGCGGCGCAGGTCGGCCTCGCTCACCTTGAAGCGCCGCGCCACGCCGGGCAGCCACCACACCGGCTCCACCGCGATCTTGGTCACCGTGGCCGACGCATCTTCCAGCAGGATGCGTCCGTCGATGGCCAGACGCTGGAAGGCGAGAGCCTGCTTGATCTCCGGCAGGTGGATGTGGGCCTTGGTGACGGCAATCGTCGGGCGGATGTCGTAGCCTTGTTCGAGGTGGCCGGCAAAGACCTGCTGCACGCTGGCGCCGAAGGGGTCGATGGAGACGATCTTGTCGGGCTCGCCCCACTGCGGGTAGGGGCCCACCAGATCCGTGGGTGCGGTGTCGGTGAGGTCTGCGCGGTGGCCGCGCGTGAGGTTGCCCGCCGCCACGGCCAGCGCGCGGTAGACGCCGTAGCTACCGCTGTGCGTGCCCACCACGTTGCGCTGGCTGCGGTTCGTGGTCGTGCCCACCAGCGGGCCACGCACCAGCGGGTCGGCCGCACCCCACTGGAGGGCCGGCGCACCGGTGGTGCCCTGGCCGGGATGCGAGGTCAGGCGGATGTGGCGTGCTGCGACGGGGGCTTCTGCGGCCATCAGGGGCTCCGTGAGGTGGCGCTGCTGGGGCCAACGCGTAAGAAGCGGCGAAGCATAGCCCTGGAAAGCCACCTTGGAGATGTTGGGGTTCAGACGACCGGACAAGACCCGTCCCGAATGCGGGCGAGCGCCGGGTCCTTCAGGTGCGGCGGCAGGAACGACGCGTGGGCTGCCCGCAGGGACATGCGCTGCAGGTCTGTCCAGCTGAAGCCCGCCTGGGCCACCAGCAGGGCCGCCTCACGGCTGGCGCTGGTGCGCGAGAGCAGCCGGTTGTCGGTATGGAAAGACAGCGATATTCCGGCCTGCCACAGCGCCCTGATCGGGTGCGCAGCGATAGACGACGCGGCGCCGGTCTGGACATTGCTGCTGGGGCAGACCTCCAGGTGCAGGCCCCGCTCGCGCACTTCCTGCAGCACTGCGGCGCCCTGGGGCCCGGCGATCAGGTCGGCCAGGCGCACGCCGTGGCCCACGCGGGCAGCGCCCAGCCGGGCCGCTTCCAGCACGCGCAGGCCCTCATCCGCCTCGCCGGCGTGCAGGGTCAGCGGCAGGCCGGCGTCGTGCAGGCGCGCAAGCAGCGCGGCATGGCGTATGGCGGGCCAGCCGGCTTCGGGGCCGGCCAGATCGAAGGCGATGACCCCCCGGCCCTGCCAGCGCAGCGCGAGATCCGCCGCGCGCGCGATCAGCGCATCGCTTTCGTGGCGCAAGGCGCAGACGATCAGCCCGCTGGGCAGGGGGCTGCGCGCCAGGCCGGCCAGCAGGGCGTTCACCGCCTCATCGCCCGGGATGCCGAAGGGCTCGAACAGCAGCGGCGCGATGCGGAACTCCGCCAGCACGCAGCCGTCCAGCCGCGCGTCCTCCGCCGCCTCGAAGGCCACGCGCTCCAGCGCCTGCGGCGTGGCCATGGCGGCCACGGTCAGCGCAAAGCCCTTGAGGTACTCCACCAGCGAGCCGGCGTGCGCCCGCTCGTCGAACCAGCGCGCCAGGCCGGGCACGTCGGGCGCGGGTGCCGCCAGGCCGCGCGCCTGCAGCAGTTCCAGCAGCGTGGCCTCGCGCAGGCCCCCGTCCAGGTGTTCGTGCAGCAGCACCTTGGGCATGCTGCGGGCCGTGTCCAGCAGGGCCTGGAAGTGGGGGGTGTCCATCAGGCGATGCTAGCAATGCGGCCCGAGGCGGGCCGTGGGGCTCGGCTACATTGACCCGGTTCGAGCTGCGGGACATCACAGATGGCGGCAAGCCTGCGAAGCGACCACAACGGCCCTGACCCCGGGGTCCCCCCCGGAGTGCAACCCGTCGCCGCCTCAGCGGCCCGGCTGCGCGGCACCGGGCATGCCCCGCGCATCGCCGTGGTGCTGGGCAGTGGCTGGGCCGGCCTCAGCACCCACGTGGACGGCGGCATGGAGGTACCCTACGCCGAGCTGCCGGCCTTCCCCCGGCCCACCGTGGGCGGCCATGCGGCGCGCGTGGTGCTGGGGCGCATCGGGGGGCACGAGGTGGCGCTGCTGGCCGGGCGCCAGCACACCTACGAAGGCGGCCGGGCCGATGGCATGAATGGCGCCATCCGCACCTTGGCGGCCTGGGGTGTGCAGACCCTGGTGCTGACCAATGCCGCGGGCAGCCTGGACCCGGCGATGCCGCCGGGCAGCCTGATGCTCATCACCGACCATCTGAACCTGCCACAGCGCTCGCCGCTGTGGGACGAGCGCGACGACCGCCGCTTCGTCGACATGACCGACGCCTACGACCCGGCCCTGCGCGCGCGGGCCCTGGCGGTTTCGGTGCGGCAGGGCCTGGGGCTGCACCAAGGGGTGTACGCCTGGGCGGTGGGTCCGCAGTTCGAGACGCCGGCGGAGATCCGCATGCTGCGCCTGCTGGGCGCGCAGGCCGTGGGCATGAGCACTGTGCCGGAGACCATCGTGGCGCGCCATGCCGGCTTGCGGGTGCTGGGCCTGAGCATGGTGACCAACATGGCTGCCGGGCTGAGCGCCGAAACCCTCAGCCATGCCCAGACCCTGCGCCAGGCGCAGGCGGCCAGTGAACGTGCCTGCGCCGCGCTGGCCGCCCTGGTGCAAGACCTGGGGGGCGATGACCTGCCCGCCCCGACATGACGCCGGCCCCTCGCCCGCCGGCCTCACGCGCTCACCCGACCCGCCTGTCTGGAACCCGGATCCGCCATGAACCCAGCCGTTGTCCGCCGCCTGTGGCCTGGCCTGTGCGCCCCGCTGCTCAGTCTGGCCCTGCTGGCCGGCTGCGCCACGGCGCCCACCCCGGCCCCGGCCACGCCACCGACCGAGCCGGTCACCGTGCGCCTGATCGCCTTCAACGACCTGCACGGCCACCTGGAAGGCACAGGCCTGACCCTGCCCTGGCCCGACCCGGCCGACCCCACCCGGGTGCAGCGCCTGAGTGCGGGCGGCGCGGCGCATCTGGCCGGGTTGGTGCAGAGCCTGCGCGCGGGGGCCAGGCACCACCTGACGATCAGCAGCGGCGACATGATCGGCGCGACGCCGCTGGTGTCAGCGCTGTTCTTCCACGAGTCCACCATCGACGTGGCCAACCGCATGGGCGTGGACCTCGGTATTCCCGGCAACCACGAGTTCGACGCTGGCCAGGACGAGTTGCTGCGCCTGCAGCAAGGCGGCTGCGCTGCGAACCGGCCGGATCGGCCCTTTGTGTCCTGCGCGCTGGGACGCTTCGAGGGCGCGAAGTTTCCGCTGGTGGCCGCCAATGTGCAGAAGGTGGACGGCCGCCCCTTGTTCCCGGCGTCCGTCGTGCGCGAGTTCAGCGGCATCCGCGTCGGCTTCATCGGCGCGGTCACCCGGATCACGCCTGGCATCGTGGTGCCCTCGGGCGTGGCGGGGCTGAAGTTCCTGGACGAGGCCGCCTCCCTCAATGCCGAGGCGGCACGCCTGAAGGCCCAGGGCATCGAGGCCCTGGTGGCGGTGATCCACGAGGGTGGCGACACCGGCACACCCGGCCTGCCCCTGGAATGGAACGACGTGGGCTGCCCCCGGCCTCGCGGCGAGATCTTCGACATCGTCAAGCGCTTGACGCCCGACATCGACATCGTCTTCTCCGCCCACACCCACCAGGGCTACCGCTGCGTGGTGGACGGCCGGCCCGTGCTGCAGGCCACCTCCTTCGGCCGCGGCGTGAGCGTGGCCGACATCGTGCTCGACCCGAAGACCCGCGACATCGACCGCACGCGCACCACGCACCGCAACCTGCCGGTGTTCAACGAGCGCAGCGACCCCGCTCTGCGCGAGGCCATCATCGCCGCCGAGCCCGCCCCCTGGGCGCAGGTGCTGCGCCAGGCCCAGCCCGCGCCCGCCGTGGCCCAGCGCGTGGCGGAGTACGTGGCAGCCGCCAAGCCCCGCGCCCAGCGGCCCGTGGGCCGCATTGGCGGCGCCTTCGAGCGCGCGGCACGCACCGATGCCAGCGCCGGGCGGCTCGTGGCCGACGCCCAGTGGCAGGCCACCCGTACGCCATCCTCGGGGGGCGCCGAGCTGGCGCTGATGAACCCCGGCGGCGTCCGGACCGATCTGCGCTGCCCCGGGGCGCCGCCCTGCGACGTCACCTACGGCGAGGTCTTCGCCATGCAGCCTTTCGGCAACCACCTCGTGGTGCTCACGCTGTCCGGTGCCGAACTCAAGCAGTTGCTGGAGGACCAGCAGCGCCCGGGGCGCACGTCTCCCCACTTCCTGATTCCTTCGTCTTCCATGACCTATGCCTGGAACGCCCGGGCACCCTACGGCCAGCGGGTGCAGGACCTGCGGGTGGGCGGTGTGCCGGTGGACCCTGCACGCAACGTTCGCCTGGCGGTCAACAACTTCCTGGCCGACGGCGGGGATGGCGTGTCCCTGCTGACCAGAGGCCGCCAGCGCGTGGCCGGCCCTCTGGATGTGGACGCCCTGGTGGACCACCTGAGGGCCACCCAGCCCGTACCCGACCCGATGCCGCGCATCCGCTGGGTGGATTGAGCCTCAGAACCGGTCCGCCCGGTAGGGCCGCGGGTCAATCGCAGGGCGCCGCCCGGCCAGCAGATCGGCCACCAGCTCGGCCGTGGCCGGCGCAGCTGCCAGGCCTACGTGACCGTGGCCGAAGGCGTGGAGGATGTCCGGGTGGGCCGGCGACGGCCCGATCACCGGCAGGCCGTCGGGCGTGGACGGGCGGTGGCCCAGCCAGCGGGAGGTGGGTGACGCGGCATCCGCATCGATACCGGCAGCGGTCACCGCATTCAGCGCCGGAAACATCCGCCGTGCAAAGCGTGCCAGCAGCTCAGCGCGGCGCCAGTCTGGCGCGGCACTCAGGGCCGCCAGCTCCACCTGCCCGGCCACGCGCAGCCCACCCCGCGTGGGTGTCATGGCCATCTTGCCGTCCGACGGCATCACCGGCAGGCTCAAGCGCACGGGCGCGTTCGCCAGCACCACGTGGTAGCCGCGCTCGCTGGCCAGCGGAATGCGGTCGCCCAGCGGCCGCGCCAGCGCGGCAGAGGCGATGCCCGCGGCGATGACGGCGCGGCCGCAGGCCACCTCGCCCTGGTCGGTGCGCACGGCTGCGAGCCTCGTCCCTTCGAAGACAAAGCCGGTGGCGCGCGCCCGCACCACGCGGGCGCCTTCGGCCACGGCCTGCCGCACCAGGGCCGCGACGTAGGCGCCCGGGTCCAGACAATGCGCGCCCGCCGCCACCCGGATGCCCAGGCCGTAGCGCGGGTCCACATCGGGCAGCAGCTCGCGCAGGGCCGGGCCTTCGAGCTCGGCCCACTGCACGCCGTTGTCGCGCCGCAGCCGCCAGGACAGGGCCTCGGCCTGGAGCGCCGCACGGTCGGGGTAGAGGTACAGCAGCCCGCGCTGCACCACCAGATCCGCCACGCCGGCGCGGGCTGCGTGTTGCAGGTGCCGCTGCGGCGCGTCTCTCAGCAAGACCGACAAGGCGCGCGCCGTCGCTTCCACGCGCGCCACCGAATGGCCGGCCCAGAGAAAGCGCAGCAGCCAGGGCAGCAGGCCGGGCAGGGCCGGCCAGCGGATCACCAACGGACCATCGGCATCGCTCAGGTAGCCCGGCAACTTCTTCCACAGCCCCGGCGTGGACATGGGCACCACCGAGGCCGGGCTGAGCCAGGCCCCGTTGCCAAAGCTCGCCGCCTGCTCGCCCCCGGGCTCACCCGGCTCGATGAGCGTGACCTGGTGGTCATCCCGCTGCAGCGCCAGCGCCACCATCGCACCGACGATGCCGGCGCCGATGACGGCGACCTGGTGACCGCCGCTGTCGGTAAGCTCACGGCCGCAGACATCGCTTGCGGCAGGGGCCAGGGTATCGGGCGTCATCGCGGGTTGTGGGCGGCGGTTGCCGGCGTTCGTGAGGACAGGCCGCCGACGGAGCCCGACAGTCAACGTGGGCATGGCAGAACCCTCTTGGCAAAGCGAGGAAACGCGACCTTGTTCCTTATGCCACAGCCAACAGGTCCCGCCCCAGCGCCTCGGCCACCTCGATGCCGTCCACCCCCGCGGACATGATGCCGCCGGCATAGCCCGCGCCTTCGCCTGCGGGGTACAGGCCGCGCACGTTCAGGCTCTGCAGGTCGCGCCCGCGCGGGATGCGCAGCGGTGACGAGGTGCGCGTCTCCACGCCCGTGAGCACGGCGTCCGCGCGCGAGAAGCCCGGAATCTGGCGCTCGAAGGCGGGCAGGGCTTCGCGGATGGCTTCCAGCACCGCGCCGGGCAGGCTCTCGCGCCCGGGCTCGGCCAAGTCGGTGAGGGTCACGCCGGGCTTGTACGACGGCAGCACGTCGCCGAACTCACGCGCCACGGCGCGGCCATGCCGGCCAGCGACAAAGTCCCCCACCAGCTGCCCCGGGGCGCGGTAGCCGCCGCCGCCCAAGACGTAGGCGCGCGACTCCCACACCCGCTGGAAGGCCATGCCGTCCAGGGGCGACACGGGGCCGGTGCCGCCAGGGTCCAGGCGGTAGTCCTCGGGCGAGATGCCCACCACGATGCCGGCGTTGGCGTTGCGCTCGTTGCGCGAGTACTGGCTCATGCCGTTGGTGACCACGCGCTCGGGCTCCGAGGTGGCGGCCACCACCGTGCCGCCCGGGCACATGCAGAAGCTGTAAACCGAGCGGCCGTTCTTCGCGTGGTGCACCAGCTTGTAGTCGGCCGCGCCCAGGAGGGGGTGGCCGGCGCTCGGCCCGAAGCGGGCACGGTCGATCATGCCTTGCGGATGCTCGATGCGAAAACCCACCGAGAAGGGCTTGGCCTGCATGGCCACGCCGCGGCCATGCAGCATGGCGAAGGTGTCACGGGCGCTGTGGCCCACGGCCAGCACCACATGGTCAGTGCGCAGCTCCTCGCCGCTGGCGAGCACCAGGCCGCGCATCTGGAGCTGCCCGTCAGCCCCATCATGCTCTTCGAGCAGCAGGTCCGTCACCTGCTGCTCGAAACGGATCTCTCCGCCCAGCGCCTCGATCTGGGCCCGCATCTTCTCGATCATGCTCACCAGCCGGAAGGTGCCGATGTGGGGCTTGCTGACGTAGAGGATTTCCTCGGGCGCGCCGGCCTGCACAAATTCGGTCAGCACCTTGCGCGTGAGGTGGCGCGGG
>JBILSM010000015.1:0-43931 GCA_044372085.1 Rubrivivax sp. | reverse complement strand
GGACTCTTCGTGGCCGGCGAACAGCGAGCCGATCATCACCATGGCCGCGCCGAAACGCACGCTCTTGGCGATGTCGCCGTGGTGGCGAATGCCGCCGTCGGCAATGATGGGCTTGCTGGCCACGCGGGCGCACCACTTCAGCGCGCTCAACTGCCAGCCGCCCGTGCCGAAGCCCGTCTTCATCTTGGTGATGCAGACCTTGCCCGGGCCCACGCCCACCTTGGTGGCGTCCGCACCCCAGTTCTCCAGGTCGATCACGGCCTCGGGCGTGGCCACGTTGCCGGCGATGACAAAGGTCTGTGGCAGGCGCTGCTTGATGTGCTCGATGGTCTTGCGCACGCTGTCGGCGTGCCCGTGCGCGATGTCGATGGTGATGTAGTCCGCGCCCACGCCTTCGGCGGCCAGGCGGTCGATGGTGTCGAAATCCGCCGGCTTGACGCCGGAGCTGATGGACACGAACAGGCCCTGGTCCCGCATCCGCTTGGCATAGGCCACGTTGTCCAGGTCGAAGCGGTGCATGACGTAGAAGTAGCCGTTGGCCGCGAGCCACTGGCTGATGGGCTCGTCGATCACCGTCTTCATGTTGGCCGGCACCACGGGCAGGGCAAAGCGGCGCCCGCCGAACTCCACCGAGGCATCGCACTCGCTGCGGCTTTCCACGCGGCACTTGCGCGGCAGCAACAGGATGTTGTCGTAGTCGAAGATTTCCATGGCAGCAGCTCCATCAAGAAGGTTGAGAGCGCTTGACCGGGAGCCGGCGGGACCTGTCCCAGGAAGACGCTGCAAGGCGAGGCAGCGGCGGACGGGTCGCCGGGCACCTGAATTTGGGCCCGGTGGTCGAGTTTACGCCTGACAGAATGGCCGCCATGCATCTTGAACCACATGAGGGCGCCCGAGGCCCCGACGTCGCCTGGGAAGGCGAGGGTACCGGGGAGGTGGCCGCTCCCGGCGGTGCAGCCGGCGTGCCCGCCACCCTGCTGCGCGGCCTGAACCCCGAACAGCTCGCGGCGGTGACCCTGCCCGCCCGTCCGGCCCTGATCCTGGCCGGTGCGGGTTCGGGCAAGACCCGTGTGCTCACCACGCGCATCGCGTGGCTGCTGCAGACGGGGCAGGTATCGCCCGCGGGCGTGATGGCCGTGACCTTCACCAACAAGGCGGCCAAGGAGATGCTCACCCGCCTGTCGGCCATGCTGCCGGTGAACGTGCGCGGCATGTGGATCGGCACTTTCCATGGCCTGTGCAACCGCTTCCTGCGCGCGCACTGGAAGCTGGCGGGGCTGCCGCAGTCCTTCCAGATCCTGGACGCGCAGGATTCGCTGTCGGCGGTCAAGCGTGTCATCAAGGCCCTGCAGCTGGACGAGCAGCGCTTTGTCCCCAAGCAGGTGAGCTGGTTCATCGCCGGCAGCAAGGAAGACGGCCTGCGGCCGCGTGACATCGAACTGCGCGACGAGCAGACCCGCAAGCTGGTGGAGATCTACCAGGCCTACGAAGACCAGTGCCAGCGCGAAGGGGTGGTGGACTTTGCCGAGCTGATGCTGCGCAGCTACGAGCTGATGCGCGACCACGACGCCGTGCGCGAGCACTACCGGCGGCGCTTTCACCACCTGTTGGTAGACGAGTTCCAGGACACCAACCGTCTGCAGTACCGCTGGTTGCAGATGTTCGCCCCGCCCGGCACGGGCCAGGGTGTGTTCGCCGTAGGCGATGACGACCAGAGCATTTACGCCTTCCGCGGTGCGCGGGTGGGCAATATGGCTGACTTCGAGCGCGAGTACCGCGTGCAAGAGGTCATCAAGCTCGAGCGCAATTACCGCTCGGCCGGCAACATCCTGGACGCTGCGAATGAGCTGATCTCGAACAACAGCCGCCGCCTGGGCAAGAACCTGCGCACCGAGTCTGGGCCTGGCGAGCCCGTGCGCGTGCACGAGGCCACCAGCGATTACGCCGAGGCGCAGTGGTTCCTGGAGGAGGCGCAGCAACTGCATCGCGCGGGCACGGCGCGCAGCGAGATCGCGCTGCTGTACCGCAGCAATGCGCAAAGCCGCGTGCTGGAGAGCGCCCTGTTCAACGCGGGCCTTCCGTACCGGGTGTACGGTGGCCTGCGCTTTTTCGAGCGTGCCGAGGTCAAGCATGCCCTGGCCTACCTGCGCCTGCTGGAGAACGCCAACGACGACACCAGTTTCCTGCGGGTGGTGAACTTCCCGGCGCGCGGCATCGGCGCACGCACGGTGGAACTGCTGCAGGACGCCGCCCGCCAGAGCGGCCGCAGCCTGCACCAGAGCGTGGGCAGCGTGGCGGGCAAGGGCGGAAGCAGCCTCGCGGCCTTTGTGACCCTGGTGGACGCGATGCGCGAGACCACCCGTGGCCTGACGCTGCGCCAGATCATCGAGCATGTCTTGCAGGCCAGCGGCCTCACCGACTTCTACCGCACCGACAAGGAAGGGCAGGACCGGCTGGAGAACCTGGACGAACTGGTCAACGCCGCCGAGGCCTTCGTCACCCAGGAGGGCTTTGGCAAGGACGCGGTGAGCCTGCCCGTGGATGAGGGGCTGCCCGCCTTGTCCACGCCTGACGCCGAGAGCGGCGAGGTGATGTCCCCTCTGGCGGCCTTTCTCACCCACGCCGCGCTGGAGGCGGGCGACAACCAGGCCCAGGCCGGGCAGGACGCCATCCAGCTGATGACGGTGCACTCGGCCAAGGGCCTGGAGTTCGATGCCGTTTTCATCACCGGCCTGGAGGAGGGCCTGTTCCCGCACGAGAACTCGCTGTCGGACGCCGACGGGCTGGAGGAAGAGCGGCGTCTGATGTATGTGGCCATCACGCGGGCGCGCCAGCGTCTGTACCTGAGCTTCAGCCAGACGCGCATGCTGCACGGCCAGACGCGCTACAACGTGCGCAGCCGCTTCTTTGACGAGTTGCCTGAGGGTGCTCTGAAGTGGCTGACCCCGCGCACCGCCGGTTTCGGTTCAGGCTTTGCGCGTGATTACCAGGCGGCGTGGGCGCGGGGCACGGGCCTGCACTCCATCGTCGGCGCGGGGCGGGTGGGGTCGGTGTCCGACCCGGCAGCGACGCCGTTCCGTTCGGGTCCGATGTCCGGCACCGCATCGACAGGTGGCCGCTGGCGTTCAGGCCAGGCGGTGTTCCACAACAAGTTCGGCGAGGGCGTGATCATCACCCTGGAAGGCAGCGGCGAGGACGCGCGGGCCCAGGTGAACTTCGGACGCCACGGCGTGAAGTGGCTGGCGCTGGCCATCGCCAAGCTCACCGCGGTGGATTGAGCCGGGCCCCCTGGCCCATTCCCCAGGGGCGCCTCGCCGCCTTACGGGGCGGGCGGCGGGCCCAGGCGGCTGCCGCCGAAGCTGTCGTTGAAGGTGAACAGCAGCGACACGTAGAAGACCGTGGAGAAGATCAGCACCGAAGGCAGCACCAGGATGCCGACCATTTCGCGGGCGGACAGCAGGCCGGCCAGCAGCGCGGTGGTGACGCCGAAGGCCACGATGATGCCCAGCCAGGACAGCAGGTACACGACGAAGGCCCCCCGGCTGCGCCACACTGCCAGCGTGCTGGAGAACAGCGCCTGCGCGGGGCCTTGGTCACCCCAGTGCACCAGGGCCGACGCGTGCCAGAAAGGCGCCGACAGCAAGGCGATCAGTCCGAAGCGCCACACCACGCCCCAAAACAGCTGGGGGTCGCGCAGCAGGGCTTCCACCTCGGCGGCCTTGCCGTCCTGGCCCATCAGGCGCTGCAGGGTCTCGAACTTGCCATCGTCGATGGTGTCGCTGATCAGCATCACCAGCACCGTGGCGGCGCCGTAGGCCAGGCAGAGCGCCAGTTGCCGCTTGCGGCGTTCGGCGTTGCCTTTCAGCGGTGCCAGAAAGCAGCCCGGCTGGATCGGCTTGCCGGCCAGCGCGGCCTCACTGGCGATCATGAAGCCCAGGGACAGCAAGGGCAGCGCTGACACCACCAGAATCGATCCGATCACGGGCAGCAGGGACAAGGCCAGCGCGGACAGCAAAAACGCCACCAGCAGCACGCTGAAGGCCAGCGGATGCTTGCCGAACAGCCTGAAGCCATCACGCATCCAGTGGGCGCCCTTGAGGGCGGGAACGGTTTTGAGCAGCAGCGCCATCGAGGACCTAGAGCGGGGGATGCCAGGGATTGTCGATGCGCTCGCGCAGCACGCGCTCGAAGTGCCCGGGATCCTTGGGCTGGAGCAGGGCGGCATCGCGCGGCAGGAACCAGTCCCACAGCCGCGAAAGCCAGAAGCGGAAGGCAGCTGCGCGCAGCAGAGCCGGCAGCAAGCGCAGTTCCACAGGGGTGAGCAGGCGCTCGCCCTGGTAGGCCGCCAGGAACGGCAGCGCCAGTTCCTCGACCAGGCGCCCGCTGGCGTGGTCGATGCACCAGTCATTCAGGCACACGGCCACATCGAACAGCAGGGTGTCGGTCCCGGCGAAGTAGAAGTCGAAGAAGCCGCACAGCCGGTCTTCGCCCGCGGTCTCGTCGAACATGACGTTGTCGCGGAACAGGTCGGCATGTATGGGACCGCGGGGCAGGGCGGCCCCCGCCGGTGAAGCCGCCACATGCTGCTGGAAGGCCAGTTCCGACTGCAGCAGGGCCGCGGTGTCCGGCGGCACGTGCGGCAGCACCACCGGCACCGTGGCTTCCCACCAGGCCAAGCCCCGCAGGTGGGGCTGGTGCAGCGCAAAGTCCGCGCCGGCGCGGTGCATGCGGGCCAGCATGGCACCCACCTGCTCGGTGTGCACGGGCCCCGGGGCCAAGCGGTGGCTGCCGGGCAGGCGGGTTACCACGGCTGCGGGCTTGTCCGACAGGGTGTGGACCAGGTGGCCCTGGGCGTCGGCTTGAGGTGCGGGCACCAGAATGCCGCGCTGCGCCAGGTGGCGCATCAGTTCGAGGTAATAGGGCAGTTGTTCGCGCGGCAGGCGCTCGAACAGCGTCAGCACCCACTGCCCCTGGGCCGTGCTGGCGTAGTAGTTGGTGTTTTCGATGCCGGAGCGGATGCCGCGCAGGTCGGTCAGCGCACCCAGGCCCAACTGGCGCAGCAGTGCGTCCGCGTCCTCGGGCTTGACCTCGGTGTAGACGGCCATCAGACGGGCCTCTGGTGTCTGAGCGGATGGTCGGGCAGCGGGTGGTTCGTCATCGCCGAATTCTAGGCGGGGGGTCGGGTGGGCCGACGGGGCCGCCGGCCGCCGTGGCGGGCTCCACAATCGGCGCCGGCGCGCGCCACGGCATTGCCGGGCAACCCGTGCCGGACCAACCCCGAGGCCTCGATGAGCGAACACCCCCTGCTGCTGGTGGACGGATCCAGCTACCTCTACCGCGCTTACCACGCCATGCCGGACCTGCGGGCTCCGGACGGCTTTCCCACGGGGGCTGTCCACGGCATGGTGGCCATGATGAAGCGCTTGCGTGAGCAGGTGCCGGCTGCCCACGCCGCCTGCGTCTTCGACGCCAAGGGCGACACCTTTCGCAACGCCTGGTATGCCGACTACAAGGCGCACCGCCCGTCCATGCCCGAGGCGCTGGCGCAGCAGATCGGCCCCATCCATGAAGTGGTGCGGCTGCTCGGCTGGCCCGTGCTGGAGGTGCCGGGCATCGAGGCCGATGACGCCATCGGCACGCTGGCCCGTACGGGTGCGGCCAGCGGCCACCGGGTGGTGATCTCCACGGGCGACAAGGACCTGGCGCAACTCGTGACGCCACAGGTGACGCTGATCAACACCATGAGCAACGAGACGCTGGACGAGGCGGGCGTCCTGGCGAAGTTTGGCGTGCCGCCCGAGCGCATCGTGGACTATCTCTCTTTGGTCGGCGACACGGTGGACAACGTGCCCGGCGTGGAGAAAGTGGGCCCGAAAACGGCGGCCAAGTGGCTGGCGGACTTCGGCTCGCTGGAAGGGGTGATGGCCGCGGCCGCCTCGATCAAGGGAGTGACGGGCGACAACCTGCGCCGGGCCCTGGACTGGCTGCCGCAGGCCCGGCGCCTGGTGACGGTGGTGACGGATTGCGACCTGGCCGGGCATGTGCCGGGCTGGCCCGCGCTGGACGGCCTGGCGCTGAAGGAGGTGGACCGGCAAGGGCTGCTCGACTTCTTTGCCCGTTACGGTTTCAGAAGCTGGCGCCGCGAGCTGGAAGAGGCGGGCGGTCTTCAGGTGTCGGCGGGGGTGCTGGCTGAAACGGCGGCGCAAGGCGTGACGGGCACCGCAGGCGCCCCGGACAGCGGCCTGACCACCGCCGAGGAGGCCGCCGCGGCCCAGGTGGCCGCGGCAGTCGCAGCCGTGCGTGCCCTGCCCATCGCCCGTGAGTACGAGGCCGTGCTGAACCGCGAGCGCCTGGACCACTGGCTGGCGGCGGCCCGTGCGGCGCCGCTGGTGGCGTTGGACACCGAGACCGACTCGCTGGACGGCATGCGCGCGCGCATCGTGGGCATCAGCCTGGCCGTGGAGCCGGGCCGCGCCGCCTACATCCCGTTGGCGCACGACGGCCCGGATGCGCCGGCGCAGTTGGCGCTGGACGAGGTGCTGGCCGTGCTCAAGCCCTGGCTGGAGGACGAGGCCGCGGCCAAGGTGGGCCAGCACGTGAAGTACGACACGCACGTCTTCGCCAACCACGGCATAGCCCTGCGCGGCGTGCGCCACGACACCATGCTGCAGAGCTACGTGCTGGAGGCGCACAAGCCGCACAGCCTGGAGAGCCTGGCCGAGCGGCATCTGGGCCGCCGCGGCCTGAGCTACGAGGAGCTGTGCGGCAAGGGCGCGAACCAGATCCCGTTCTCGCAGGTGGACGTGGAGCGCGCCACGCAGTACTCGGGAGAGGACAGCGAGATGACGCTGCACGTCCACCAGGCGCTGTGGCCGCAGCTGGAGGCCTCGCCGCGCCAGCGCGAGGTCTATGAGCGCATCGAGATGCCCGCCAGCCGGGTGCTCGGGCGCATCGAGCGCCACGGCGTGCTGATCGACAGCGCCGTGCTGGCACGCCAGAGCAAGGACCTGGCCGAGCGCATGCTGGCCATGGAGCAGGAGGCCTACTCTTTGGCCGGCCAGCCCTTCAATATGGGCTCGCCCAAGCAGATCGGCGAGATCCTGTTCGGGCGCCTGGGCCTGCCGGTCAAGAAGAAGACGGCCACGGGGGCGCCAAGCACCGATGAGGAGGTGCTGCAGGAACTGGCTGCCGACTACCCCCTGCCCGCGCGCATCCTGGAGCACCGCGGGCTGTCCAAGCTCAAGAGCACCTACACCGACAAGCTGCCACAGATGGTGAACCCAGCCACCGGCCGCGTGCACACGCATTACGCGCAGGCCGTGGCCGTGACCGGGCGCCTGTCCAGCAACGAGCCCAACCTGCAGAACATCCCCATCCGCACGGCCGAGGGCCGGCGTGTACGCGAGGCCTTCATCGCCCCGCCGGGCTGGCGCATCGTAAGCGCCGACTACTCGCAGATCGAGCTGCGCATCATGGCCCATATCAGCGGTGACCCGGGCATGACGCACGCCTTCGCCGAAGGCCAGGACATCCACCGCACCACCGCCAGCGAGGTGTTCGGTGTGCCGCCGGCCGAAGTCAGCAGCGAGCAGCGCCGCTACGCCAAGACCATCAACTTCGGCCTGATCTACGGCATGGGGGCCTTCGGTCTGGCGCAGAGCCTGGGTATCGAGCAGAAGGCTGCGCGCGACTACATCGACCGCTACTTCGCCCGCTTTGCCGGCGTGCGCCGCTACATGGAGGAAACCAAGGCCCGCGCGGCGCAACTGGGCTACGTAGAGACAGTGTTTGGCCGCCGCCTGTACCTGCCCGAGATCCGCGGGGGCAATGGGCCGCGCCGCGCGGGTGCCGAGCGCCAGGCGATCAACGCGCCCATGCAGGGCACGGCGGCCGACCTCATCAAGCTGGCGATGATCGCGGTGCAGGAGGCCTTGGACGCGCAGGGTCTGGCCAGCCGCATGATCATGCAGGTGCACGACGAGCTGGTGCTGGAGGTGCCCGAGGCCGAACTCGATTGGGCACGCGCGGAGGTTCCCCGTCTGATGGCAGGTGTCGCCTCCTTGAGCGTGCCCCTGCTGGCCGAGGTGGGGGTGGGCCTGAACTGGGATCAGGCGCACTGAGCCTCTGCAGCCGGAACCCGACGAACGGCCAGCGCCCGCGTTTTTCCCGGTACGGGCGCGCATTGCCGGAAGTACCTAGACTGCGCGGCTTGTCTGTTTCCGCTCAAGGAGCACCGCAACATGATTCGTGATGACTTCGATCTCCTCGTGCCTGCGCAAGGTCTGAGCCGCCGAAGTTTCGGCCGCGCGGCTCTTGGCGTGGGCTTTGCTGCCGCGGTGCTGCCTGTCGTGGCGGAGACCGCCATCAAGACCGACACAAATGGCCTCATCGCCGGCGAGGTGGACATCCCGGTGGCCAGCTTCAAGATGCCCGCCTACCGCGCCGCACCGGCGGGCAAGACCCAGGCGCCGGTGGTGCTGGTCATCAGCGAGATCTTGGGCGTGCACGAATACATCGCAGACGTGGCTCGCCGCTTTGCCAAAGCGGGCTACTTCGCCATCGCCCCAGAGCTCTTCGTGCGCCAGGGCGACGTCCAGTCCTACGGTGAGATTGCCAAACTGATGTCGGAGGTCATCTCCAAGGTGCCCGATTCCCAGGTCATGGGCGATCTGGATGCCTGTGCGGCCTGGGCGCGCACCGAGGGGGCTGACGCCGCGAAGCTGGGCGTCACCGGCTTCTGCTGGGGCGGGCGCATCACCTGGCTGTACGCCGCTCACAACCCGGCCGTCAAGGCGGGCGTGGCCTGGTACGGCCGGCTGGTGGGCAATGTCAGCGCCACGGAGCCTCGTCACCCCGTGGACCTGGCCGGTGAGCTCAAGGCTCCCGTGCTGGGTCTGTACGGTGCCGCCGACACCGGCATCCCCCTGGACACGGTGGAGCGCATGAAGGCGGCGCTGGCCGCCGGCAGCCCGGCCGCGCGCGCCAGCGAGTTCCAGATCTATCCCGATGCGCCCCATGCTTTCCACGCCGACTACCGCGCCACCTACCGCAAGCCGGCCGCGGATGACGGCTGGCAGCGCTGCATGGGCTGGATGCGCAAGCACGGCGTGGCCTGAGCTCGCTGAACGCCCCGTGCCTTTCGCCAGCCCCGGGGCCCCGCCAGGGGGTGTTGACAGGGTCTGTATGCTCTGAAGCATGACCCTTCTCTACATCATCCTGGCCACCCTGGCAGGGGGCGTTCTCTCGGTCCTGGTGGCAGCGTCCTTGACGGTGGCCCTGCTCGGGCGCGTCGTCCAGGGCCTCGTGAGCCTGTCGGCCGGCGTCCTGCTGGGCACCTCTTTGCTTCACGTGCTGCCGGAGGCCTTCGAAAGCCCGGCTGCCGATGCGCACGACCTGTTCCTCACCCTGCTGATCGGCCTGCTGTCGTTCTGGCTGCTGGAGAAGGCCGAGCTGTACCGCCACGGCCACCACCACGAGGGTGACGGGCACCACCACCATCACGAGTTCGACGCCCACCAGGCCGGCAAGGGGGGCTTCAGCATCCTGCTCGGTGACAGCATCCACAACTTCTGCGACGGCGTGATCATCGCCGCGGCCTTCCTGGCCGACGTGCAACTGGGCATCGTCACGGCGATGGCCGTCGTGGCGCACGAGATTCCCCAGGAGGCGGGCGACTACATCGTGCTGTTGAACGCCGGCTTCTCGCGTCGCAAGGCCTTGATGTTCAATGCCCTGTCCGGTCTGGCCGCGGTGCTGGGTGGCGTGGTGGGCTACTTCGTCGTCGGGCCTTGGGAGAGCCTGTTCCCCTACCTGCTGGTGGTGGCTGCCAGCAGCTTCATCTACGTGGCCGTGGCCGACTTGCTGCCGCAGTTGCAGCAGCGGCTTTCATGGCGGCAGGTGCTGGTGCAGATCGCCTGGCTGGCGGCGGGCCTGGCCTTGGTGACAGCCGCCACGGGCGTGCTCCACAACCACGCCCATTGAGCGAACCTGCCGCGCCCCTGCTCTTCTGGGCGCTCAGCGGATCACCAGCACTGGCAAGGTGCTGTGGGTCAGCACCTTCTGGGTCTCGCTGCCCAGCAGCAGCGCGCCCAGCCCCCGGCGGCCGTGGGACGCCATGACCACCAGGTCACAGTCCTTGGCCTTGGCATGGTCCAGGATGGCTTCCCAAGGGTGCAGCGCCTCCACCGTGGCCCCTTCGGCCGTGACACCGTGGGCCCGCGTGGCCTCCAGCGCCGCCGTCACCCGCGCCTGCGCCGTGCGCTCCTGCGCGTCGAAGAACTCCTGGGGCGGCACTGGTTGCATTTCCGAAATGGCGCTGTACGGAAAGGGTTCCTTCACGCTCAACACCTCCAGCCGCGCGCCCGTCAGCCGCGCGAGTGAAGCCGCAGCCTGCAGGGCGCGGGTAGACATCTCCGATCCATCGGTGGGTACAAGAATTCGCTGGTACATCGCCAATCTCCTTGTCATCTATGTCGCCCCGCCAGATGGAGCGCCAGGAAGGAGTCTGAAGGTTTGGCGTGCGTCTGCCTTGATGCTCGTCAAGCGCCTGCGATCCCGCACTGGTACGCGCGCGCCGCTACTGCCGACAGCGTTTGCGGGGCCTCCGGCTGAAGGTATTAGGTGTCGCTTGGACCGCTGACGGAAGCCGCCCGGGCGCGTACCCGGGTGGCGGTGAGGCCGGCGCCCACGATGAGCGCCATGCCCAGCAAGGTGCCCGCGCCCAGCGGATCGTCAAAGACCCACACCCCCAGGCCCACGGAGAAAGCGATCCCCAGGTACTGCAAGGCGGCGTTGACCAGCGGGTGGCCGATCGCCCACGCTCGTGTCATGAGCAACTGCGCAGTGGTGGCCAGCACTCCGACGGCCAGCACCAGGCCGACGCCGGGCAGCGTGTGCGGTGCCGGGCCGCCCTGCAGGGCCACCAGCACGCCGCCCAGGACGATGCCGCCGACCGAGAAGTAGAAGACGATGCGGTCCTCGGGCTCGCCAACGCGGCCGAGCGCGGCCACATGCAGGTAGGCCAGGGCCGCGGCCATGCCCGACATCAGGCCGGCCAGTCCGAACCACACCTGCTGCTGGTCGATGGCCGGACGCAGCACCAGCGCCACGCCCGCGAAGCCGGCCAGGACTGTCATCACCAGGCCTGCGCTCGCCGACGCCTGGCCGTCTCGTGGGAACAGCAGGCTGCCCGCCACCACGAAGAGTGCCAGCCATACCGAAGACATCGAGTTCAGCGTCATGGCCGTGCCCAACGGCAGTCCCGTGAGGGAGTAGAACCAAAGCCCCAGCCCGGTGACTCCCAGCACGGCGCGCCAGAAGTGCATCATCGGCACGCGGGTGCGCAAGGTGCCCCCGCGACGGCGCACCAGAAGCGTCACGATGAGGGCCCCGATGAGCGAGCGGTACAGCACCAGGTCCGGGGCCGGGTAGTGCGCAGAGGCCAGTTTCACGCACAGGCCCATCAGGGCGAACAGCGCCGAAGCGGCCACCATCAAGGCGGTGGCGCTGGCCAGGGGTGCCTGCCCAGGCGGCGGTGCTGCGGGCTTCAGCGCCCGGCCCCGCGCGGGTTCCACAGGGCGCGCATCATCCGACCGCAGCCCCCATCACGCGGCGATACCACTCGTGGAAATGCTGCATTCCGTCTTCCATCGGGCTCTGATAGGGCCCGGCTTCGTCGTCTGCGCGCTCCATCAGCACGCGCCGCCCGGCATCCATGCGCTCGGCGATCTCGTCGTCCTCTGCCATGGTCTCCTGGTACGCGGCCTGCTGGGCCTGGACGAACTCGGGCTCGAACGCGGCCACCTCCTCGGGGTAGAAGAACTCCACCAGATTCAGCGTCTTCTGCGGCCCTTTGGGATGCAGCGTGGACACCACCAACACCTGGGGATACCACTCCACCATGACGGTGGGATACAGCGTCAACCAGATGGCGCCCTGGGCCGGGGACTGGCCTTCGTGGCGTTCCAGCACGGCCTGATGCCAGGGGCGGTAAGTGTCCGAGCCGGGTCGCGCCAGTGCGTGGTGGATGCCCACGGTCTGCACCGAATGCTGCGGACCGAATTCCCAGCGCAGGTCTGCGCAGTCCACGAAACCCGACAGGCCGGGGTGGAAGGGAGCGACGTGGTAATCCTCCAGGTAGACCTCGATGAAGGTCTTCCAGTTGTAGTTGCACTCGTGCACCTGCGACGAATGGAAGACGTAGCCGTCGAACGACAGTTCGCGCTGCACGCCCAGTCCGGCCAGGTCGGCGCAGACGTCACGGCTGCCGGGGGTGCGCTCGAACAACAGACCGTTCCAGGACTGGACCGGGTAGTTGCGAAGGTTCAGGCAGGGGTCTTCCGCGAAGTGCGGTGCGCCGATCAAGGCGCCACTCGGGCTGTAGGTCCAGCGGTGCAGCGGGCACACGATGTTGGCGCCCGTGTGGCCGCGGCCCTTGAGCATCACGGCCTGCCGGTGCCGGCACACGTTGGAAAGCACCTGCACCCCGCTGGCTGAGCGCACCAGTGCTCGCCCGTGCGCTTCTTGTGCCAGCGTCTGGAAGTCTCCGACCTCGGGCACGCTGAGTTCGTGTCCGAGGTACCGCGGGTGCGACTGAAAGATGAGCAACTGTTCCTGGCGGAACAGACCCTCGTCGAAGTAGCTGGAAACGGAAAGTTGAGAGCGGCTTCGCTCAAGAGCTTGGAGACTGACGCTCAGGTCGGACATGATCCAAAGGATCTCCATGGTCAGGATGTCAAACCCCCACCCGGAGGCCCCGCGGGTGAGTCACGACGGATCGGGAAAACCGATGACTGGGTCCCTGCCGAAGCGGGGAGCGGATTCTACCCACGGCCCTGTCGCTTGCACGGTGGGCAGGCCCGTGCCGCGGGGGGTCTTCCAGGCGTGCGCTTCATCCGTTGCGCTGTCGGTATCCCGGACAGTGGCGCCCGGGTGGACATGCCGTTCGAGGCCCCTAGAATCTGCAGCGATTCCGGGGCTTCCCGGGCCTGCCCATGTCAAGAACATCCCCTCGCCCCCCATCCGATGCCGACTCGATCGCTGGCGAGCTGAGCTATGAGGCCGCTGTGGCGGAACTGGAGCAGTTGGTCGCCGCAATGGAGGGAGGCCAAATGCCCCTGGACCGCTTGCTGGAGGGCTACAAGCGTGGTGCGCAACTGCTGGCGCTGTGCCGCTCGCGCCTCAAGGCGGTGGAGGATCAGGTCCAGGTGCTGGAAGACGGCCAGCTCAAGCCGCTGGAAGTGGGCCGGGGGTGAGCGCCACGATGGTTGTCACCTCATGAGTTCCGTGGCGTTCGACGTTTGGGTTCGCCAGACGCTGGCGGCTGTGGAGCAGGCGCTGGAGGCCTGGGTGCCAGCCCACGCGCCGGGTGGCCTGGGCACGGTCATGCGCTACGGCGTCCTGGATGGGGGCAAACGCTTGCGGCCCTTGTTGGTCCTGGCCGCCGCGCAATCGGTGCAGGGGCAGGACGAGGCTGCGATGCGTGCCGCCGTCGCGGTGGAACTGATCCACGCCTATTCGCTCATCCACGACGACATGCCCTGCATGGACAACGACGTGCTGCGCCGCGGCAAGCCCACCGTGCACGTGCAGTTCGGCCAGGCGCAGGCCATGCTGGCCGGAGATGCCATGCAGGCGCTGGCCTTCGAGGTCCTGACGCCGGACGAAGGGGTGGCCCCGCTGGTGCAGGCGCGGCTGTGCGCCCTGCTGGCGCGGGCGGCCGGCCACGCGGGCATGGCGGGTGGCCAGGCCATCGACCTGTCCAGCGTCGGCAAGCCGCTGGACGAACAAACCCTGCGCGACATGCACCGGCGCAAGACGGGGGCACTGCTGCAGGCCAGCGTGATGCTGGGCGCGGCCTGCGGCCCGTGCGATGCGCAGGCGCTGCGGGCGCTGTCTGACTTCGGCGCTGCCATCGGACTGGCGTTCCAGGTGGTGGACGACGTGCTCGACGTCACCCAGGCGTCCGAGGTGCTGGGCAAGACTGCCGGCAAGGACCTGGAGCAGAACAAGCCCACCTACGTCCAACTGATGGGTCTGGAGCGCGCCCGGAACTACGCCCGTGAACTCAGGGCCCAAGCCCGCGACGCCCTTGCGGTCTCGGGCTTGACCTCGACAGGCACACTGTCCATGCTTGCTGACAAGGTCGTTGATCGTGAGAATTGACTCTCTCGTCGTCATCCCCCGCCTGGGCCGGTGGCGCCCGATGATGGCCGGGACCTGACCCACACCTGGCGTGCACCACAAGATTTCCAGATGACTTCAGCCCTGCTTCCCACCCTTGACAGTCCTGCCGACCTGCGCCGGCTGTCGCGCCACCAACTGCGCCAGGTGGCTGACGAAGTCCGGCAGAAGGTGGTCGACACCGTCAGCCAGACCGGCGGGCACTTCGGCAGCAACCTCGGCAGCGTGGAGTTGACCGTGGCGCTGCACTTCGTCTTCAACACCCCGTACGACCGGCTGGTGTGGGACGTGGGTCACCAGACCTATCCGCACAAGATCCTGACCGGGCGGCGTGACCGCATGCACACGCTGCGGCAGCTCGGTGGCGTCAGCGGTTTCCCGCGCCGCGAGGAGAGTGAGTACGACACCTTTGGCGTAGGGCACAGTTCCACCTCCATCTCCGCCGCCCTGGGCATGGCCCGCGCCGCGCAGCTCAAGGGGGAGAGCCGGCGCGCCGTGGCCATCATTGGCGATGGCGCCATGACCGCGGGCATGGCCTTCGAAGCCATGAACAACGCGGGCGACCCCCACGCCGGGGCCCTGCCTGACATGCTGGTGGTGCTCAACGACAACGACATGTCCATCAGCCCGCCCGTAGGCGCACTGAACAAGTACCTGGCCCGCTTGATGAGCGGCAAGTTCTACACCGCTGCGCGCGAAGGCGCCAAAAGTGTGCTGCGCGGTGCGCCGCCGCTGTTCGAACTGGCGCGCCGTTTCGAGGAGCATGCCAAGGGCATGGTGGTGCCAGGCACCATCTTCGAGGAGTTCGGTTTCAACTACGTCGGCCCCATTGACGGTCACGACCTGGACGCGCTGGTGCCCACGCTGGAGAACCTGCGTGACAAGAAGGGACCGCAGTTCCTGCACGTGGTCACGAAGAAGGGCTACGGTTACCAGCCGGCCGAAGCTGACCCGGTGAAGTACCACGCCGCCTCGGGCAAGTTCAACCCGGCCGAGGGCTTCCCCAAGAGCGCGCCGGGCAAGCTGACCTTCACGCAGGTGTTCGGCCAATGGTTGTGCGACATGGCCGAAGCCGACGAACGTCTGGTGGCCATCACCCCGGCCATGCGCGAGGGTTCCGGCATGGTGGAGTACCACAAGCGGTTCCCCAAGCGTTATCACGACGTGGGCATTGCCGAGCAGCATGCGGTCACCTTCGCGGCGGGCATGGCCTGCGAGGGCCTGAAACCGGTGGTGGCCATCTATTCCACCTTCTTGCAGCGCGGGTACGACCAGCTGATCCACGATGTGGCCATCCAGAACCTGCCGGTGGTGTTCGCGCTGGACCGCGCCGGTCTGGTGGGCGCCGATGGCGCCACGCATGCGGGGGCCTACGACATCGCCTACATCCGTTGTGTGCCCAACCTGAGTTTGATCGCCCCTTCGGACGAAGACCAGTGCCGCAAGGCCCTGACCACGGCCTTCCGCCAGGGCCACGCCGTGGCCGTGCGCTACCCGCGCGGTTCAGGCGTGGGTGCACCCATCGATCCCGCGCTGACCGAGTTGCCTTGGGGCAGGGGCGAGGTGCGCCGGCAGGGCCAGCGCATCGCTGTCCTGGCCTTCGGCACCTTGCTGCATCCGTGCCTGGCGGCGGCCGAGCGCCTGGGCCTGACGGTGGCCGACATGAAGTTCATCAAACCGCTGGACGCCGACCTGGCCGTCGAGTTGGCCCGCAGCCATGACGCCCTGGTCACGGTGGAGGAGGGCGCACTGATGGGCGGCGCCGGCAGCGCCGTTGCCGAGGCGCTGGCCGCAGCGGGCGTGACCGTGCCCCTGCTGCACCTGGGCCTGCCAGACGAGTTCATCGAACACGGTGATCCCGGCAAGCTGCTCAGCCTGTGCGGTCTGGATGCCGCCGGGATAGAGGCGTCGATCGTGCGCCGCTTCGGTCCTTCCCCCGTGCTGGCTTCGGCGGCAGCGGCTTGAGCACTGCCCCGGCAGGCGATTTCGCCAGCGAATTCAGGCAGGGAATTCAGACGGGGAATTCAAACCGGCTGCACGCCGCCTAACACCCGAGTGACGGCACCGACCGCGATTTGGTGTCATGCTCTCGACTCGATGACAAATCTGACCGACGCACTGCACATCCCCGACACCCAGAGCTCGCGCGACGAGCGTCGGCTGGCCATCCAGCGCGTGGGGGTGAAGGATGTGCGCTACCCCCTGCAAGTGCGCGTCGCCGGTGCCGTGCAGTCCACCGCGGCGCGCTGGAGCCTGGACGTGGCCTTGCCGGCCGAGCGCAAGGGCACGCACATGTCGCGCTTTGTGGCCTGGCTGGACGGTCTGGATGTCGCGCTGGATCTGAGCACCCTGCGCGAGCGCCACGCCGCGATGCTGCAGTTGCTGGATGCCACGGAGGGCCGCATCGAGGCGGAGTTCAGTTTCTTCCTGCGCAAACGCGCGCCGGTCTCGGGGGTGTCCAGCCTGCTGGATTACCAGGGTCGCTGGGTGTCGCAAACACGCCAGGGCGTCACCACAGTAACGATGCAGGTGGGTGTGCCGGTCAAGAGCCTGTGCCCTTGTTCCAAGGAAATCTCCGATTACGGGGCCCACAACCAGCGCTCCCTCGTCACGGTGCAGGTCGAGCCCCTGCAGCCCATCGAGTGGCACGAGTTGGTGCGTTTTGCCGAAGACTCGGCCTCCAGTGAGATCTGGCCCATGCTCAAGCGGGCTGACGAGAAGTGGATCACCGAGCGGGCCTACGAAAACCCCAAGTTCGTCGAAGACCTGGTGCGCGACGTCGCCTTGCGCCTGGACGCGGATGCCCGGGTGGGGCGCTATGCGGTGGACGTGGAGAACTTCGAGTCCATCCACAACCACAGCGCCTACGCCCGAATCGAGCGGGCCTGATCAGGCTTGACGCCGGACGGGGCGGATCGCAATGACCATGTCCCCCGCCGCCTTTCTGGTCTCGGCAGGTCCGGTAGACAACCCCCAAGCTGCGCGGCATGCCGGGCGAGACGATCTGTCCTTGATGCTCATGGATTCGCGCAACCGCACCCTGCGGTGGCTTTCGGCGTTCGAGGCGAAAGGGTGTCTGCTGGGTGGGCGTGGACATGCCGCCGTGCCACTGCGATGGGTAGGCCACGCCGCCTGGTTCCAGGAGTACTGGACTTCTCGCCACGTTCACCGCATGCGTGGCGAGGCGGCTGAGGAAGCCGCACCGCGCCTGCCCTCCATCGATTCCCGTGCCGACGCATGGTTTTCTCCTGCCCTGCAGCCTGACTGGCGCGATGGTCTGGGCCCCACAGCGAACGAGGTGCGTCAGTACCTGACCGATACGCTGGAGGTGACCCTGGACATCCTGGGGTCGGTGCCCCCCACAGACGAGGGCCTGCACGCGTTCCGCTTGGTGTTGCTGCATGAGGACCGGCTGGCTGAGCGTCTGGCTGTCGCGGCACAGTGGCTGGGACTTTCGCCCGACGCCCCCGAGTTGGGTCCCCAAGCGCCCCCCATGCGAGCCCAGAGGCATGCGCTGTGGATGCCGGCCGGCCGCGTGCAACTGGGCTCTGCGCCGGGGGGGCTCGTGCCACCGAACGAGCGCTGGGGGCATGAGGTGCAGGTGCCGGAGAGCGAGATCGATGCGCAGGTGGTGAGTTGGGCCCGCTACGCCGAGTTTGTGCAGGACGGCGGCTACGACGAGCCCGGATGGTGGACTGCCGAGGGCTGGCAGTGGGTGGTGGAGGCAGGGCGCCGCAGCCCGCGAGGCGTTGAACAGTTGCGCGGTGCAGTCGTTCTGGAGCGCTGGGGGGGGCTGTGCCGCTCAGACCCGGCTTTGCCGGCGACGCACCTCACCTGGCACGAGGCCAACGCCTGGTGCCGCTGGGCAGGCCGCCGTTTGCCCACGGAGGCGGAATGGGAATTGGCTGCCCTGACGGCGCGCACGCGCGGCTTCGTGTGGGGGGATGTCCACGAGTGGATGCTGGGCGCAGCGAAGCCTTACCCCGGCGGTGATGCGCAGCACGTCGCCGGCTTTGGTGCCTTTCGGCCAGCGGCCGGGCACCGCGTGCTGCGGGGGGCTTCGGCCTGGACGGTGCGGCGTGCGGCCCACCTCAAGGCGCGGCGCTTTGTGGAGGACCTGCGGGACGATCTGTTCTGCGGATTCCGATCCTGCGCGTTGTGACCCTTGGGGGCTGACCCGCACCGTGATGCATCTTCTGCCTGCGCAAGCCTGCCGTCGTGCGGGCGCGCCTGAGATCCTGAGCGATGATGCAGGCTCTTCGATGTCTGACCGTTGAGCCTTGCCCATGTACCCCTTTGAGTATCACCTCCCCCTGTCCCAGACCGAGGCGCTGGCCGCCTGTCAAGGCGACAGCCGCTACCTCGCGGGCGGGCAGAGCCTGGTGCAGGCGATGAAGCTCAGGATGTCGGCGTCGGAACGGCTGGTGGATCTGCGGGCAGTCTCCGGCCTGGACACGATCTCCTGCGACCAGAACGGACTCACCATCGGGGCCATGGTCCGTCATTCAGAGGTCGCGTGTTCGCCCTTGGTGCAGCAGCATCTGCCTGCGCTGGCCGAACTGGCCGCTGGCATTGGCGATCCGATGGTGCGGTCCATGGGTACGCTCGGCGGCTCTTTGGCCAACGCCGATCCCGCCGCCTGCTACCCGGCTGCTGTTCTTGGCCTGGGCGCCACGGTGCACACGTCTTCGCGAGCGATTGCGGGGGATGCCTTCTTCACGGGGGTCTACGCAACGGCACTGGAGCCCGGCGAACTCATCACTTCGGTCACCTTCCCGCTTCCTCTGCGGGCGGCCTACGTCAAGTTCAAGCAGCCCGCCTCGCGTTTCGCGCTGGTCGGCGTGTTCGTGGCGCAAGGGCGGGGCGGGGTGCGTGTGGCGGTCACCGGTGCGAAGGACTGTGTCTTCAGGGTGGCCGAGATCGAGGCCCGGTTGGCGCAGCAATTCACTGCCGGGACGGCGAAGGCTTGCGCTGTCTCACCTGAAGGATTGTTCAGCGACCTGCACGCCAGCGCGGCCTACCGCGCCGCGATGATTCCGGTGCTCACCGCACGGGCCGTGGCACAGGCCAACGCCCGCTGAAGCGACCGCCGGGGGGCCTCGCCTCCTTCCCGAGCCCTGTTCGGCCTCAACTGCTGGTCTTGGCCCGAACTTCCTGGATGGAGGTCACCCCGGCCAGCACCTTCTCGATGCCGTCCTGGCGCAAGGTGCGCATGCCCGACTCCAGGGCTGCTTTTTGCAGTTCGTCGGTACGGGTGCCGGACTGGATCAACAGCCGCAGTTCGCGGGTCGTCATCATCAATTCGTGGATGCCTGCCCGGCCCCGGAAGCCAGTCTGACCGCACTTGTTACAGCCCGGGCTCTCGTAATGCACGAGCACACCTTGCCCCGAAGGATCGGGAGCGGAAAGGTTATCTCGATCACGTCCGAAACGTTGAGCCCACTGGCCCACCAGAGCCGCCGCGGCCGGCCGGTTGCGAGCTTCACCGAAGGAGTTGAGGTAGTCCCCTACCAACTCCTCGATCTCCAACTGCGTGGCCGGGCGTGCTGTGCGGCAGTGCGGGCACAGCTGCCGAACCAGGCGCTGCGCCAGCACACCCAGCAGCGAGTCGCCAAAGTTGAAAGGGTCCATGCCCATGTCGAGCAGGCGAATCACTGTCTCCGGTGCGCTGTTGGTGTGCAGGGTGGACAGCACGAGGTGACCCGTCAGCGAGGACTCGATCGCCACCTGGGCGGTTTCCTGATCCCGGATCTCGCCCACCATGATGACGTCCGGGTCGGCGCGCAGGAATGAACGCAGCGCTTTGTCAAAAGTCCAGCCGATCTTCGGGTTGACCTGCACCTGACGCAGGCCGGGCTGCGTGATTTCGATCGGGTCTTCGGCCGTCCAGATCTTGCGCTCTGGTTGGTTGATCAGGCCGAGCGCCGAGTGCAGCGTGGTGGTCTTGCCCGAGCCCGTCGGCCCCACGCACAGGAACATGCCATGCGGGCGTTGGACCACTTCCTTGATCTTGGCCAGGTTGTCCGGTGACATACCCAGGTCGTCGAGGGGCATGAGCTTGGAAGCAGACAACAGCCGCAGGACAGCGTCTTCAAACCCTCCGAAGGTGGGGATGGTGGCCACCCGCAGCTCGAGCCTGCTGCCGTTGATGAACCGGCTCATGGCGATCTTGCCGTCCTGCGGCTTGCGCCGTTCGGAGATGTCCAGATCACACATGACCTTGATGCGTGCCAGCAGCGCACTGCGGAAGGTGTGCGGCAACTGCATGTACGGCTTGAGAACCCCGTCGCGCCGGAAGCGAATCTGCACCTTCTGGGTGCCCGGGAGGGTCTCGATATGGATGTCGGAGGCACCCTGGGATTGCGCCTCCAGGATCATGGAGTTGATGAGCCGTACCAGCGCGTTGTCCGATTGCTCGATAGCTCCCTGTTCATTGGCGGCCTCGTCGCCCGAGCTCTGCTCGAGCGAGGCCAGCAGTTCACTGGTACCTTCAGGTTCGTCCGCAGAGGGCTTGTCGGCGCCGGACCGAGGCAGTCGGGCCATGGAGCCCTGGTTCTGATAACTCCGCTCCAGGCCCTCATTCAACGTGCCAGCCATCGCCAGCACCGGGATGACCTTGCCGCCGGCAGCGAACTCGACCTCGTCCAGGGCCCGGGCTCTGGCCGGATCCTCCATGGCCACGACAAGCCGGTCCTGGTGGATCATCAGGGGCATGACCCGCAGTCGGATGGCGAGGGACTTGCCGATCCTGGTCAGCGCCTGAGGCTCCGCGCGGAACTTGCTCAAGTCCACCACGGGGTAGCCCATCTTGCGCACGAGGGCAGCCTGCAAGCCTTGCCGCGTGACCAAGGCTTCTCGCACAAGGAGTTCACCCAGGGGTACGCCGCGGTTGGACCGCTGCTTCTCGATGGCGGCTATCAGCTGATCTGCAGTGATCTGCCCCATGGCCACCAAGGCCTCACCCAAGGGAATGATCGGGGTGCGGGCTTGGCGCGCGATCCCCGCTTCCAACTCTTCCGGGGTCGTGGCGGGCCGTTCCTGCAGGAGATCCTTCGTGTCCTCCAGCGCCCCAGTCACCCCGACTTCGTCGCTGTCGGGACCCGGGGTCGAAGACGCTTGCGCCGGCTCTGAAGCCGCCCCTTCCGAGAGTTGCAGCATCAGGGTCTGCACCTGGGGCCCCGTCTCGATTGCAGCGATGGCCTCGCGCGGAATGAAGACCCGGCGCAAAGCGGCCTGTTCGTCAACGGGCTCGAACAGGAACACGCCCGGGTCCTGTTCGACGCGACCCAAGGTCAGGCCGAAGGAGCGGCGCCCGGACTTGTAGGTGACGCAATACAGCTCGGGAAGAAACTTCCGGGCCGCGTCCAATGAGGCCAGCGGGCGCAACGGCTCGAGCAGATCCAGGCGCTGGAACTGCTCGAAGCGCACGCCCACGGCATTGCGACCCTGCGGGGTCTGCAGGCTGATGCTCTGCGCCTGCAGGTTGAAATCCACCAGACGCACCCGCGTCGCCCCCCCCGTCGGCCCCACCAGTTCGCAGGCTTCGTTGACGCCCAACGGTATGTCGCCGGGATAACCCTGCTGCGGGATGTCGGGCCAGGCAGCTGGGCGGTGGGATGTGGAAGCGATCGTAGACACGGTGTCGATGTTAGCCCCGCGGGGCCGCTGCGCCGAAGAAACATCGGGCACGGTCACGACCAAGATCGCGGGTGTTCACCGCCGCATTTGCTGCGGCAGGAAGGTGACGATTTCCGGGATCCAATAGATCAAGCCCACCGCAGCGATCATCAAGAAGAAGAAGGGCAGGGTGACCTTGGCGATCCAGCTGATCTCCCGCTTGGTCATGCCCTGCAGCACGAACAGGTTGAAGCCCACGGGCGGGGTGATCTGCGCCATCTCCACCACCAGCACGATGAAGATGCCGAACCAAAGCGGGTCGATGCCGGCCTTTTGCACCGTGGGCAGGATCACACCCATGGTCAGCACCACCATCGAGATGCCGTCCAGGAAGCAGCCCAGCACCACGTAGAACACCATCAGCACCAGGAGCAGCTCGAACTTGCTAAGGCCCAGGGTGGCGATCCACTCGGCCAGGTGGCGCGGCAGACCGATGTAGCCCATGCTGAGGGTGAGAAATGCGGCGCCGGCCAGGATGAGGGCGATCATGCAGTAAAGCCGCGTGCCGCCGAGCAGCGAGTCCTTGAAGGTCTGCCAGTTCAGTGAGCCCTGCGCCGCGGAGATGACCAGCGAGCCCACCACCCCCACGGCCGCGGCCTCGGTGGCCGTGGCGATGCCGGTGTAGATGCTGCCCAGCACGGCAATGATGAGCAGCACCACGGGGATGAGGTGGCGTGACTCGCGCAGTTTCTCACCCAAGGTCATGGTGGCATCCGCGGGTGGCACCAGGCCGGGGTTGCGCCAGGCCCAGAACATCAGGTAGCCCGAGAACAGGGCGGCCAGCAAGATGCCGGGTAGCACGCCAGCGATGAACAGCTGCGCAATGGACACCTCAGCCGTCACGCCGTACACGATCATGATGATGGACGGCGGTATCAGCAGGCCCAGCGTGCCGGCACCGGCCAATGAGCCGATGGAGATGCCGTCAGGGTAGCCGCGGGCCTTCAATTCCGGCAGGCTCATCTTGCCGATGGTGGCGCAGGTGGCCGCGCTGGAGCCCGACACCGCGGCGAAGATGGCACAGCCCACCACGTTGACGTGCAGCAAGCGTCCGGGCAGCGACTGCATCCAGGGCGCGAGGCCGCGGAACATGTCCTGGCTGAGCCGGGTGCGAAACAGGATCTCCCCCATCCACACGAACAGGGGCAGGGCGGTCAGCGTCCAGCTGGAGGATGAACCCCAGATCGTCACCGCCATGGCGTCACCCGCTGGGCGGGAGCTGAACAGCTGCATGCCGATCCAGGCCACTCCCGTGAGCGTCAGGCCGATCCACACCCCGCTGCCCAGGATCAGGAACAGCGCTGCCACGAGCACGAGGGTGATGCCGATGTCTGACATGGAGCGCGGCCGATGCGAGGAGGGGTTACTCGTTGCGCAGCGACTCGTCGTTGGTCGGTTGCTTGCGCTTGCCGCGCAGCTCCAAAACGAACTCGTCGATGAAAGCGATCAACAGGATGACGTTGCCCGCGGCCATGGACAGCTGGGGAATCCACAGCGGGGTGGCGTCGTTGGAGGTGGAGATGTCATGGAACAGGTGCGACTGCCAGCTCAAGCGGCAGCTGTACCAGGCCGACAGGCCGGCCAGCAGCACGGCCGCACCCAGGGCCCAGACCTCGATGCCGCGGCGCGCCGACCCTTTCAGCACGGACAGCAGCAAGGTCACGCGGATGTGCTCTCCGCGCTTGAGCGTATGGGCCAGAGCCAGGAAGCCCGCGCCGGCCATCATGTAGCCCGCGTAGGCGTCCGTGCCCGGCACGTGAAAGTGCAACAGCCGGCTGACGATGCCCAGCAGCACCATGGCCAGCAGGCCCACCATGAACAGCGCCGCCAGCCAGGCGGCGCTGTCGTACAGGGTGTCCAGCATGCGGCGCATGGTCAGGGTCACCGCAGCAGCTTACCTGCGGTAGGCATCGAGCAGCGCCTTGCCGTCGGCGCCCGCCCTGTCTACCCATTCCTTCAGCATTGTTTCGCCGACTTTGGCCATGTCTGCCTTGAGCTGAGGCGACGGCGGCAACACCTGCATACCGTTGGTCTTGAGCCTCTCAAGCGTATCGACGTTCACCTTGCGGCTGGCGGCCCAGCCACGCGCCTCTGCGTCAGCGGCAGCCTTCATCACCGCTGCCCGGGTGGGCGCGTCCAGGGCGTCGAAGGCGGCCTTGTTGACGATGACGGCGTTCTTGGGCAGCCAAGCCTGGGTGTCGTAGTAGAACTTCAGGTGCTCGAACAGTTTGCTGTCCACGCCCGTGGCGCCCGAGGTCATCGTGCTCTCCACCACGCCAGTGGCCAAGGCCTGAGCGAACTCGGCCGCTTGCACCGTCACGGGCTGTGCGCCTACCAGTTCGGCAATTCGGCTGGTGGCAGGGCTGTAGGCGCGCCACTTCACGCCTTTCAGATCGGCAGCGCTGGCCAGTGGCTTCTTGGTGTAGATGCCCTGGGGTGGCCAAGCCACCGAATACAGAGCCATCATGCCTTGCTCGCCCAGCTTCTTGTCAAGCAGCGGCTTCTGGGCGCGCCACAGCTTCATCGCTTCGTCGTAGCTGTCCGCCAGGAAGGGCAAGCCGTCAGCTCCAAAGATGATCCACTCGTTCTGGTATGCGGACAGCAGGATCTCGCCGATCTGCGCCTGGCCGCCCTGCACCGCCCGCTTGATCTCGGGCAGCTTGAACAGCGACGCGTTGGCGTGGACGGTGATCTTTAGCTTGCCGTTCGACGCCTTGTCAATGTCGTCGGCGAACTGCTGCAGGTTCACGGTGTGGAAATTGGTGGCCGGATAGGCAGCTGGCAGGTCCCACTTGGTCTGGGCCTGGGCGGTGGTGATGGCCAACAGTGCGGCTGTGGCCAGCAGGCGAGGCAGCAGTTTCATCGTCTGTTCCTTGATGGGTGTGGACGGGAAGGGTGCGAGCGTGAGGCGTATCCAAGGGCAGCACCCGTCAAGAAAAACCTCAAGCGACTTGAAGTTTACGAAGCATTGAGATAAATTGTCAACGTTTTATGTATGAATTGGGTGTAAACCCTTATGCCTCGAAGACCGGTCCCCTCCACCGCGAAGTCCGCATCGCCTGCCCCCGCGAAACCCGGCATCGTGTCCTCGTCCCACCTCGTGTCGCCGCGTAGTGTCGAACTCTCGGAATTTGAGTTCGGACTGATCGTGGCCTGGAACGCCTTCTCACGCTGGGCGGTACGCTGTATGGCCGCCGCTGGATGCCCCGACCTCACCATCACCGACGTGCTGCTGGTGCACCACCTTTGCCACCGTGCGCGCAACAAGAAGCTGGCCGACCTCTGCTTCGTCCTCAACTACGAGGACACGCACGTGGTGGCCTACTCGCTCAAGAAGCTGGTGGGAGCCGGCCTCGCGCAGGCGAGCCGTGAGGGTAAGGAGGTCTTCTACAGCCCCACGGCCCTCGGCGAGTCGCTGGTGCAGCAGTACCGGGCCGTACGTGAGGAGTGCCTGGTCAAGAGTTTGGATACCGAGCTCAACGCCGACATTGGCGAACTGGCTCGGCTGCTGCGCACGATGTCGGGGATGTACGACCAAGCCGCGCGAGCGGCCACCTCGCTTTGACGTCACACGGCGTGCCGCAGCCGCCGTTCCTTGGCGTGCTGATGCCGCAGACGCGATTCCCGAAGCTGCCGGGTGACGTCGGTCACCCCGCAAGTCCATGACCGCTCGAGCCTGATGACATGACGACCGACTCCCGCTGGCAATTCTGGATCGACCGTGGCGGCACCTTCACCGACGTGGTGGGGCGTGCGCCTGACGGTGCACTGCACACGCTGAAGCTGCTGAGCGAGAACCCCGAGCAGTACGCCGATGCGGCGGTGGAAGGTATACGCCGCCTGCTGGGCCTGCGGCCCGGTGAGGCCATCACGCCGCAGCAGGTGGACTGCGTGAAGATGGGCACCACGGTGGCCACCAACGCGCTGCTGGAGCGCAAGGGTGAACCTACGCTGCTGGTCACCACCTGGGGTTTCCGCGACGCCCTGCGCATTGCCTACCAAGCCCGGCCGCGCCTGTTCGACCGCCGCATCCTGCTGCCCGAACTGCTGTACGAGCAGGTGGCGGAGGCCCAGGAGCGCATGGGCGCGCACGGTGATCTGATCACGCCGCTGGACGAGGCGGCGCTGCGCGCCTCGCTGCAGCAGGCCCTGGACGCCGGCATCCGCTCCTGCGCCATCGTCTTCCTGCACGGCTGGCGCTTCAGCGCGCATGAGGCCGCGGCGGCGCGCATCGCGCGCGAGATGGGCTTCACGCAGGTGAGCGTGTCGCACGAGGTCAGCCCCATGATGAAGCTGGTGTCGCGCGGCGACACCACGGTGGTGGACGCCTACCTCAGCCCCATCCTGCGCCGCTACGTGGACCGCGTGGCCACGCAGATGCCGGGGGTGCGCCTGTTCTTCATGCAAAGCAGCGGCGGCCTGACCGAGGCGCACCGCTTCCAGGGCAAGGACGCCATCCTCTCCGGCCCGGCCGGCGGCATCGTGGGCATGGTGCGCACGGCGGTGGCTGCGGGGCACGATCGCATCATCGGCTTCGACATGGGCGGCACGTCCACCGATGTCAGCCATTTCAGTGGCGGCGCTGCCGGCACCTTCGAACGCGCCTTCGAAACCCTGGTGGCCGGCGTGCGCATGCGCGCGCCCATGATGAGCATCCATACCGTGGCCGCCGGGGGCGGCTCGGTGCTGCACTTCGACGGCGCGCGGCTGCGCGTGGGGCCGGACAGTGCCGGTGCCAACCCCGGCCCCGCTTGCTACCGCCGCGGCGGGCCGTTGGCCGTGACCGATGCCAACGTGATGCTGGGTCGGCTGCAGCCGGCGCACTTCCCCCGCGTGTTCGGTCCTGGTGCCGACGAGCCGTTGGACCGGGAGGTGGTGATCCGTCGCTTCGAGGCCCTCGCCGCCGACGTCGCGCAGCGCACCGGACGCGCCACCACGCCGGAAGCCCTGGCCGAAGGTTTCCTGCAGATCGCGGTGCAGAACATGGCCAATGCGATCAAGCGCATCTCGGTAGCGCGGGGCTACGACGTCACGCGCTACACCCTGCAGTGCTTTGGCGGGGCTGGCGGACAGCATGCCTGTGCCGTGGCCGATGCGCTGGGGATGTCGCGCGTGTACATCCACCCCTTGGCAGGGGTGCTCTCGGCCTTTGGCATGGGCCTGGCCGATCAGATCGCCATGCGCGAAGGCTCGGTGGAACAGTTGCTGGACGCCGCCGGGTTGCAGGCCGCCCGGGTGCGGCTGGACGAGTTGGCTGCGGCGGCCGCCGCGGAACTGGTGGAGCAGGGCGTCTCGCACGCAGGCGTGCAGTGCCGGCCGCGCGTGCACGTGCGCTACCAGGGCACGGACACGGCGCTGGTGCTGGAGTGGCCGGTCCATGCCGACGTTGCAGATCATCCTTTGAACCTGACCACGGCAATTTCGCAGGCCTTCGATGCGGCCTACAAGCAGCGCTTTGCCTTTCTCATGGCCGGTCGGCCGCTGGTGATCGAGGCCGTGTCGGTGGAGGCGGTGGCCGCGGGCGAAACCTCGTCGCTTGCGCTGACGGTCCAAGCTTTGCCGGAGACCGCACCGGGCGCGCCCCTGGCCTTGGTGCAGATGCACTGCGCTAGCGCGGGCTGGACGACTGCTGCGCTGCACGAACGCGAGGCGCTGGCCCCGGGCGCGGCCGTGGACGGCCCGGCCATCGTGACCGACCGCAACGCCACCACCGTGGTGGAACCCGGCTGGCGTGCCGTGCGCACCGCCGAGGGGGCGCTGGAGTTGCGCCGCACGGCGCCGCGCGAATCGGCGCACGCCGTGGGCACCGAGGCCGATCCGGTGATGTTGGAGGTCTTCAACAACCTGTTCATGAACATCGCCGAGCAGATGGGGTTGCGCCTGCAGAACACCGCCTACTCGGTCAACATCAAGGAGCGGCTTGACTTCTCCTGCGCCCTGTTCGACGCGCAAGGGCATCTCATCGCCAACGCGCCGCACATGCCGGTGCACCTGGGCTCGATGAGCGAATCCATCAAGACCGTCATCGAGCGCAACCCGCACATGCGCGAGGGCGATGCCTATGTGCTGAACGACCCGTACCACGGCGGCACGCACCTGCCCGACGTGACGGTGGTGACGCCCGTGTTCCTGCAGGCGGCGGATGCCGCGCCGTCCTTCTTCGTGGCCTCGCGCGGCCACCACGCGGACATCGGCGGCTCCACGCCGGGCTCCATGCCGCCCTTCTCTTCCACCATAGCCGAGGAGGGCGTGCTGTTCGATAACTTCCTGCTGGTGCGCGACGGTGCACTGCGCGAGGCGGAGCTGCGCGCGCAACTGGCCTCAGGCGCCTGGCCGGCCCGCAACCCCGACCAGACCATTGCCGACTTGCGCGCGCAGATCGCCTCCAACGAGAAGGGGGTGCAGGAACTGCGGGCCATGGTGGTGCAGTTCGGTCTGGAGACGGTGTCGGCCTACATGCGCCACGTGCAGGACAACGCCGAGGAATCGGTGCGCCGGGTGATCACGGCCCTGAGCGACGGCCAGTTCGACCTCGAGCTCGACAACGGCGCGCACATCCGCGTGCGCATCACCGTGGACACCGCCGCGCGTGAGGCCACCATCGACTTCACCGGCACCAGCGCGCAGTTGCCCAACAACTTCAATGCGCCCAAGGCCGTGACCATGGCCGCGGTGCTGTACGTCTTCCGCACCCTGGTGGACGACGACATCCCGCTGAACGCCGGCTGCCTGAAGCCGCTGCACGTGATCGTGCCTGAAGGCTGCATGCTCAACCCGCGCTCGCCTGCGGCGGTGGTGGCGGGCAACGTCGAAACCTCCATGTGCGTGACCAACGCATTGTTCGGCACCCTGGGCCTGATGGCTGCCAGCCAGTGCACGATGAACAACTTCACCTTCGGCAACGAGCGGCACCAGTACTACGAGACCATCTCCGGCGGTACCGGTGCAGGCGTGTGGACGGGCCCGGACGGGCAGGTGACGGGCGGCTACGACGGCACTTCGGTGGTGCAGGCGCACATGACGAATTCGCGCCTGACCGACCCGGAGGTGCTGGAGTTCCGCTTCCCCGTTCGCCTGGACAGCTACGAAATCCGCCAGGGCTCGGGCGGCACAGGGCGCTGGCGCGGCGGCGACGGCGGCGTGCGGCGCGTGCGCTTTCTGGAGCCCATGACCGCCTCCATCCTGTCGAACGGACGTCGCGTGCCGGCCTTCGGCCTGGCCGGGGGTTCCCCGGGCGCGCTGGGCATCAACCGCGTCGAGCGCGCCGATGGCCGCACGGAGGTGCTGACGCACATCGGCAGCGCGCCCATGCAGCCCGGGGACGTGTTCGTGATCGAGACGCCAGGTGGGGGAGGGTTCGGGGTGGGGTGACGACGCTCGGGACGGGTCCGCCGAACGCGGTGTACTGCATGGTGTAGCAGTTCGCGGCCGGCTTCATCGCCCACACCGAGGTCAGCACCGTGGCCGCGTTGCCGCGGTTCATCAGCGAAGATTTCGGCGCCTTCCTCGAACACGGCGTCCTGGCCCACGTCTGTCTGACGCTGCGCTGCGGCGTGTGCGTACACGGCAATCTGTTGGCCCCCCGGATGCGCGAACCATGGCGTGCGTTCACCTCGCTCCATGCGCTCTCATCTACCTCGTTCGGCCCGCTTCAGCATGGCACGCTGGTCTTCTCCAGCGGGAAGTCGGCGGTGGTCTCGGAGGCCAGCAGGCGGGCGATCTCGTCGGTCAGCTCGCGAAACTTCTTCATGGAATATCGTCCTCGCGGAGCAGGTCGACTTTGTGGTGCGCCAGCGAGCCTCAACATAACGCGGGTCTCCGTCAGGGAGTCCGACACCACCGCAGAGATGCATCCGCACGTTTCAAACACTAGGCGCGGACCCGCAGCGCGTTTTCTCGGCCACCCAAAGGCGAGCCGCCTCGTTAGCGCGGCGCCGGACGGCCGGGCCTTATGGGCGCGCTGTATGGGCCCGCGGCGATACTTGGTCTGGCGACTTTTGCCTGCAGCGCCCAGTCATCGATCTCGTGCGGTGCGCAATCCCAATCCTTGCCGAACAGCGCCGGACCCTGCTCGCACATCCAGAGCGCATAACGTGAAGATGCCGGATGGCCTTCGTTAGCCAGCTCGATGAAGCGCCCATAGGCCTCCGAGAATCGGGCTTGGCGGAACAACTCCACCGCTCTGGCATGCATGCGATCAGTCTGCGTGGCCTGCGCCTTGCCAGTGGAGGCCTCGCCGCCACTGAACTCTGGCGACAGCAGCGCCAGCCCTAGCAAAAGCCTCATCGTCCTCACCGGCGTTCTTCCGGGGGTGCATGCCATGCCGTGCTCAATCGGCCATCGCACTCGTTCGAGGGGCGCTGGTTCCGGCGCAGTTCCAACAGCCGCAGCAAGTTGATCGGCCGGAGCACGGCATGCAGCACCAGCATCCGCCAGGTGGCCATGACCCCCGCATAGACGGTGAAAGCCACGCCAGCCCCGGGGGAGGCCGTACGCAGCAAGCAAACGTCGCGCAAAGTGAAGGCCAGTAGCGTCAGCGCCGCAGCAGCCCAGCCGATGAGATCGATGAGTGTCATCGCAGATCCCGGTCAAGCAGGCCAACTGCGGTGTACCGCTATCAGAGAAATAACGCCCCCGCACATCGTCGCATTGCTGAGATTGACGAGCGCCGCGCGGTTGAGGCGTTGACCGTTGTGCTCGTACAGCCAGGCTGCCATCGTCAGGTTGGCACCGAGCCAGGTCGTCCAGGTCCAGAGCGAGTGTTGGCTGGAATCGCCGCTGGCCTGTATGGCCCACATAGTGGGCAGGTACGAGACGATACGAAGCGAACTTGACAGCGTGAAAGCCCAGGACAACATGGACAGATAAGCGGCCCGTGCACTGTGGCGATGGCCGCACCGTGTTGCGTCAGTGCAATCGGGAAAACTCGGCGGGTTCATTCGCATATCGGTCAATGCGGATCGGCTGATGCCATGAGTCTCTCGCAGCGCAAAGAGATTCGCATCAACCGTTTGGTGGAGTTCCCTGGGATGGAGGTATCGCTGACGCAATCTTCGAGACGTCCTAATCCGCCATCTTGTGGCGGTCTTGCCGATCACATGAACAACACCAAGCCCCTGCCTGCGGCACACTTTCAATCTGGCATCCATCGCAGCTGCCACATGAGAAATCGGGGGGAACATGAGCACTGAGGAACTTAGTCGCCTGATTGGCGTCATCTATGACTGCGCGCTGGCGCCCGAGCTTTGGGGCAAGGCACTTGCCCAGATATGCGCTCATTCCGACAGCGCCGCAGGCACGCTGGCCATCGTCAACCTGCAGACGGGCCAAGAGTACACATTGGTCAATCACGGCATCTCGGAACACTTCGACCAGTTGTACAGGGCCAAGTACCACTGCATGGATCTTTTCATCCATCCGTTGCTCGCACGGGCTGTGGGCGAGCCGGCGCTTTCAGCGGAACTGGTCGATGACGAGGAACTCCTGGCCAGCCGGATCTACCGCGAGTGGGCAGCGCCACAGGGCTTTCGTGACACCTTGATGACGATGTTCACGCGCCATCACGCCCAACTGTCCTTCATGGGTTTGACGCGCAAGCTTGATCAGCGTCGCTACGGCGAGCGTGACCGGCAGGCCCTCAAGCTGATCACGCCCCATGTACAGCGCGCCGTGCTGATATCGGATTTCGTCGAACACCAGGCTGTGGAGCGCAGCCGCTTCGTGGAAGTGATCGATTCGATCATTACTGCCACGATCGTTGTCGATGCACAGCGAAACATCCTGCATGCGAACCAGGTGGCACGCGCACTGTTGGACAGAGGCCAGATCGTGGCTTCGTCCAACGGTGCCCTGACGGTTGCCGGCGTGCCCCCGGCAAAGCTGTTGAAGTCAGCCGACCGAAGCGCAGGGGAACGGCCGCTTCCCGAAACACGGCGCGTCCGGGCGCCCCAAGCGGAGGCCGACACGATCGTCGTCATCATGCCCTTGTTTGTCGCCGAGAACATGGGCTCGTCGGGGGGGCTGCATTACGCGGTGTTCATTCAGGACACCAGGCAACTCTCTCCTCTGGCCAGCGACGCCTGGGCCAAGTTGTACGAGCTGACCGGGAGCGAACTGCGTGTGCTGCAAGGCCTGATCCAGGGTTCGACGCCTTCCGAGATTGCGGATATCTACGGCATCGCCGTTTCCACCGTGAAGACACAACTGCTCAGCCTTTATCGCAAGACTGGGACCCGGCGGCAGGCCGAACTCGTCAAGCTCGCATTGGGGTCGATACCCCCGGTCCAGGCCGCGCGTCCTTAGCTCTCAGGTATCCATGACGGCGTCCATCCTCTCCAACGGCCGCCGTGTGCCGGCCTTCGGCCTGGCCGGGGATGCCCCGGGCGCGCTGGGCATCAACCGCGTCGAGCGCGCCGATGGCCGCACGGAGGTGCTGACGCACATCGGCAGCGCGCACATGCAGCCCGGGGACGTGTTCGTGATCGAGACGCCGGGTGGGGGAGGATATGGAGTGGTGTGAGGGCTGGAGGCGCCGTCGCTGACCTTGGATGAACGGGCCGTACCTTCGCTCGGGAGGCAGGTCGTCCTGGCGCTGGCAGCACAAGCTGCCGCAAGTGCGTGCCAGCCCGACGTTCCAGGTGGTGTCGCGGCAGGCCTCAGTGGATCAGCGGCATCACGTTCTTCCACAGCACCGAGCCGAGGAAGCGGCCCGGCAGCAGCGTGAACAGCCCGGCGATCACGCAAGCGCCCCGAAAGAGGCCTTGCATGGTCTGGCGGTGCGCGACAACGTTGCCCTGGCGTGCGTACCAGATGCCGCGCGGGAGCATGTAGGCCAGGAAGACGGTGAAGAAGTGGATCGGCGTGAAGCCCGCAAGGTTGGGCAGCCGGTAGTCGCGGATGAAAGCGCTGGCCACCGCCGTGGAGGCCATCAGTGCCACCCACGTCCAGCCCAGGGCACGGTGGCTGCCGGTGCCCTTGCTGCGCAACATCAGCACGGTACCCAGCACCAGCGCACCGAGTGCGGTGACGAGGTGGAAAAAGACGATTGGGTGATCGTTCAGCAGGCGGACGAAGGGGTTGGCAGCGGTCATTTCGGGCTCCGGGTGCTCCGGGTTCGGGGTGCGATGGACGCATCGTCCCGCCAGGTCGGCTCCGCTGCAGTCGTTGGGCGACGAATCGACAGCGCGTGTCGTCAAGCGCGGGCCCGCGGCCGTGAAGCGCGTGCCGGCGGGCCCGCCTCCACGCCCCTCACATGCCCTTGAAGATGTGCGCGTACAGCCGGCTGACGGTCAGCGTCTCGGGCCGGCCCTGCAGGCTCAGGAAGACCTTGCCCGACTCGTCGCGACGCGCGGTCGTGATGCAGCGCGCCTGGACCACCGTGCCGCGGTGGATCTGCCAGAACACACGCGGGTCAAGCTGCGGCAGCAGGTCCTTCAGCGACAGGCGTATCAGGTGTTCCTTCGCCGCCGTGATGACGCGCACGTACTTGTCCGCCGCCTCGAAGTACAGCACCTGGTCGATGGGCACCAGGTGCACGGTCGCGCCGACCTGGGCTTGCACCACCTCCAGGCGCGGCACCGGCGCGGGAGCGGCGGCGACCAGCAGCGCGCGCAGCTGGTCGACCGTCTGCTCCAGCGTCGCGGCCGCTGACGCCGCGCGGTCGGCCAGCCGCGCCTGCAGTCGCGCGACGCAGGCGCGCAGGCGCTGGGTGTCGACAGGCTTGACGACGTAGTCGACCGCCTGCGCTTCAAAGGCCTGCAGCGCGTACTGGTCGTAGGCCGTGACGAAGACGATCAGCGGGAAGGGTTCGCCGTCGGGCCAATCCTCCGCCAGTGCCTGCGCGGCCTCCAACCCCGTCATGCCGGGCATGCGGATGTCCAGGAAACACACCTGCGGCCGCAGCGCGAGCGCACGCTCCACCGCGCTGGCGCCGTCGCCGACGACGGCCGCCAAGCGCAGCTCAGGCCACAGCGCGGCGAGTTCGGCCTGCAGCCCGGCCGCCAGCAGCGGCTCGTCCTCGGCTATCAGCGCGGTGGGGGCGGCTTCGGGCATGGTCAGGTGTCCTCCATGGGCAGCACGATCCGGGCCCGGACGCCGCCGCCCTCGGCGTTCTCCAGGTGCAGCGCGGCCAGGCCCCCGTAGCGCGTGAGCAGGCGCTGGCGCACCTGCTCCAGGCCGAAACGGGTGCTGCCGCTGTCCAGGGAGTGGTTCAGCCCCAGGCCGGTGTCGCGCACCGTCAGAATCAGGTATTTGTCGTCGCGCCGGGCCATGACCTCGACGATGCCGCCCTCGACCTTGGGCTCCAGACCGTGCTTGATCGCGTTCTCCACCAGCGGCTGCAGCAGCAGTGGCTGCACGGGCCGCTCGCGCAGGTCCTCAGGCAGTTCCAGGCGCGTCTTCAAGCGGGCACCCATGCGGATCTCGATCAGCGTCAGGTAGTCGGCCACCCGGGCGAACTCTTCGCACAGCGAGTGCTCTGGCTTGCGCGAGGCGTCGAGGGTCGCGCGCAGGTAGCCGATCAGCCGGTCGAGCATGGCCTGCGCGCGCACGGCGTCCAGCCCGATCAGCACACGCAGGTTTGCCAGCGTGTTGAACAGCATGTGCGGTTCGAGCTGTGACTGCAGCAAGGCCAGTTGGGCCTCTTTGGCCTGCCGCGCCAACGCCTCGCCGCGCCCGCGCTGGTAGAAGAAGCCGATGAAGGCCAGGCTGACCGCCATCGAGCCGACGACGAAGCCCGCGAAGCGCCCGGCGTTCACGCGCAGCAGCTCCAGCGTGGAGACGCCAGCGTAGGCGTCGCCGATCGCGGTGCCTGCGACATAGCCGACAAGGATGCCCACCACCAGCATGCCCAGCGCATACCCCAGCGGTGGCCAATAGCTGGGCGGCCGGGCGTTCAGCACCTCGCGCAGCGGGTAGCGAATGAAGTCGGTCATGAACCACGTCATCAGGCTGATCGACATCGAGTAGACGAGGCTGATGTCGAAGCGTCGCGGCCCGGCCGTTGACAGCCAGTTCACCAGCGCGATGATCACCGCGACCCCGGCCACGATGGACGCGCGGCGGACAAGGTCGCCGCCTTCGCCGCGCGGGACCAGTCGGAAGGGCCTGACTCTGCTCACGGTGCGAGCGTAGCCGCGAAAAAGGTCGCGATGCGCGCGACGGCGGCGACTTGTGGTTCAGGCGGGGGGTCCGCGCCGGCCTGGGGTGCCCGGTTCCTGTGCCATACCGTTAGCTCCAATGGCATGGCCATGTCCGGCACCCCCTTGGCCGCGTCGTAGTGCGACTGCCGTGCGGCCACCTCGGTTCGATCGTTCACTCCGTTGAAGCAGAAGCCCTTGTCGTCCTCCGCGAGCTGCTGGCAATGCCGCACCAGCGACATCATGCGCCACCGCGCCCCGGCGAGCGCCAGCGCGCTGACGCCGGCCGCCGACATGCCGGAGATCCCCACTCGCTGCAGGTCCAGTCGGTCGCGCCAGGCAATGGGGTTCATGTCGGCGCTCTGGAACTTGGTGCGGCCGTTAGGCCGCTGGCGGGCTCTGGCGCGAGGCGCGGGGTCGGGGGGGCGAAACGGCCGTCCGCACGAGGGACGCGAGCAGGCCCCGCACCCGCAAGAGGGTGTGACGGGTGATCTGCGTGATGCCGGGGTTCAGGCTGGGGGTGTGGGGCATGGTGGGCTTCCTTCGCCCGACCGCCGGGCGTTGGAGCACATCCTCGGCGCCGAAGGAGCGCCAGGCGAACGGCCTGCGACGAAGCGGTGGCGGCTGTCGTGAGATGCAGCCTTCGTGGTGCGGAATGCCGCTTCTTGGCACGTGCCTGCCGAGCGCGCCTTGGAGAACTTGATGCCGCACGTGTACTGGGGTGCGGCTTTTGCCGGTCACGCCGGCCCACCGCTTCGTCGATGCCGACCCTGACCGGCCGGGGCCCAGGGCTGCGAGGACTAACTGGCGCTGGACGGCGCGCCGACCTGAGCACGCTGCGGGGTGTCAACTTCCGGGTGCTGCGCGAACCAGGCCAGCACCTCATCCCACAGCGGGCGCGCCGACGGCCTGAAGTAGCCCATGTGCCCGATCCCGCGGGCCTTGGGACCGAAGCGCCTCGGGTCGATGTCGACGGCGCGTACGTCCGCCTGCCGGTACGCCGCCATGAAGGCATCGCGCGAGCGCGGCGGCGCCCACGAGTCGTCCAGCGCATTCGCCGCCAGGATCGGCGTGCGCACGGCCGCGAAGCGTGCCTCTACGCCGGCCATGGCTGGATCGTCGAAGAAGTAGCGCGGGAAGCGGCACCAGTGGCGCCATTGCCGGTAGACGTTGAGGGGCAGGTCCTCGCCCATGCCCAGCAGGCTCCACGGCAGGTAGCCTTTCCAGCGGGTCAGCAGCGGGCCCAGGATTCGCCACATCGCCAGAACCCGCACGCGCTCGAGTGGTGGCATCCAGCCATGCCAGCCAGCCCCGGTGGCGAAGGTGACGAAGCGCGCGACCCGGTGATGGTTCGGCAGCAGGCCGAAGGCGTGACCGCCGAACGAGTGGCCCACCATGAACAGCGGTCGGGTGTCGTCGGCCATCGCCTCGACCGCCGCTGCCAGGTCAAGGTGCGCCCAGTCGAGGTACTGCATTTCGAAGCCGCGCAGGGTTGCGGGCGCCGATTGGCCGATGCCCCGGTAGTCCAGCGTCAGCGTGCGGTAGCCGTGCTGTGCCGCGTGCAGGGCGAATCGGCGGTAGAAGCCCTGCGGCACTCCCGTAGCCCCTGCGACCACCAGGTATGCGTGCGGCACGCCGGCCGGCTCGTAGCAGGTGGCCCACAGGCGGTAACCATCAGCGGCGACCAGTTCGATCGGCCGGGCTTCGGGGCTGGGTTCGGGGCTTTCCGCCTGCACGTCGGTAGACGCGGTAGGCGGTATTGAAGCAGCGTGACTCATCGGTCTGTTCCGGAGGTGGAAGGTCCAGGGGCGGGCGCGGAGGGCGGGGAGGGCGGGGAGGGCATTTCAGCCCCGATCAGCTCGAGCAGCGTCTCGGCAGCGTCGCGCATGGGCTGCACGTCGCCGGCCACGCGGGCCTGCATCAGCGCGCCTTCGTAGGCCGCCACGGCCAGCGCGGCAAGCCGGATCGCGCGGGGCGGGGCCATGCCCCCTGCAGCGAGTGCTGTCGCGAGTCGGCCCCGCAAGGTGGCGAAGCCCTCGGCCAGTGCGGCGCGCAGGGCCACGTCTTCGGCAGTCGACTCGAGGGCCACGGTGGCCAGCGGGCACCCGTGCTCGAAGCCGCTGCGGCTGAGCTGCTGCTCCGCCGCGGCCATCCAATGGCGCAGCATCGGTACGGGGTCCGCCCCGGCGGCGGCCACCCGGTCTAGCGAGGTCGCCAGGCGCTCGACCACGCGCTGAATCGCCGCCACGGCCAGCTCGGCCTTGCCCCCTGGAAAGTGGTGATACAGCACCCCCTTGGGGGCGCCGGCCTGTTCCAGCAGTTCGGCCAGGCCGACGCCGTGATAGCCGCGGCGGCACAGGGCCGCGGCCATCGTGTCGACCAGGCGGTCCCGAGTGCTGGCAGAAGAGGAGGAGGAAGCGGCCGACGTGGCGGCAGAGTTGGGCGACATATCCCGGATTCTCTAGACCGGTCGGTCTAGTGTCAAGCCCCGTTCATCGCCTCAGAGCGGGCGCAGCGTGGCGCTGCTGGCCCTCATGACCGACGGAAATCTGACTTGCTCCGCACCAGCCGTATCAAGGTGTCCGCTTCGACCGAGCAATGATCTCCCTTAACACACTGGGTCTGCCCACCGAGCTTCCGGACCGTTGCGCTTTCCCACGGTCTGGCCGCACGCGCTGGGGGCGTTCACCGTCGCTTTCTTGTCGGCCCACACGCTGCGGCCGCGCCCTGGCTCAACCGGCCGGCCCGTACGAAAGGGGTCGGCCTGGCCCGGTGTCGGTCAGGCCGCCCAGGCCGTGCGGTGGTCGTATGCGTAGCGTTCGAAGCTGCCCGGCGCACGCCCCAGGATCTGTGCCACGGCGTCGGTGGTGCGCTCAGAGTAGCCCGCCTTGAAGTAACCGAGGATCATCACGAGGAACTGCGAGTAGGGCTTGGGCATTCCAGCAGCCAGCAGACCTTCGAGCATGGCCTCGGGCGTGATGTCGCGGAAGCTGATGCTGCGGCCGGCCTCGCGCGAAAGGATGGTCACCACAGCATCGTGGTCCAGCGCCGTCGGGCCGGTCAGGTCGAAGTCGCGGTTGGCGAAGGTGTCGCTTGTCAACAGTTTCACGGCAACGGCGGCGATGTCGCGGGCATCGATGAAGCTGCCCTTGGCCGTGCCGACCGGCAGCGCCACGGTGGCCTGTTCAACGATGCCTTGCAGCCAGAACGTGTTGAAGTTCTGCATGAACCAGTTGGGGCGGATGATGTTGTAGGGCAGGCCCGAGGCTTCCAGCTGCTTCTCCGCCTTGCGCAGCGGGGCAGCTTCGTCTGCGTTGGCGCCCATCGCCGACATCAGCACTACCTTCTTCAGCCCGCGCGCGCGCGCCTCGTCAATGACGGGGCCCAGCAGTTCGTCTTGGTTGACGTGCCCAGGCGGGGACAGCAGGAAGGCGCGGTCCGCACCGTCGAAGGCGGCGCGCAGGCCTGCGCCCGTGACGAGGTCGGCCTGCACCTGGTTCGCCGTCCGGGGCGGGCGGCTGGTGACTTCGACCACCCGCTCGCCCTGGGCGGCGAGCCCGCGAGACAGTTCCGAACCGACGGTGCCGCTGGCGCCAAACACGAGGACATGGGACATGGTGAACTCCTTTGGAGAATTGATGAGGCATTCATCATGCCGTTCCAATGGTGTACTAGGAATGTAGAATAGTACAAATTACATGTTCATAAGTTCAAAATGGACTTGCTTACAGATGTTCTTCAGGAGGCCGGCCTGCGCCGCCGAGTGTTGTCGCTGCGCGAACTGCCCGACGGCGTGGCCGTGCGGTTTCCCTGCGACAAGAGCATTGGCCTGCACCTGGTAGTGAGGGGCACGGTGTACGTGCATGCCCCTGCATTGAAGGCGCCCCTGGTCCTGCACCGCGGCGACATTGCCGTGATGGCGCGCGGCTGTGTCCATACGTTGTCGGTCTCGCCCACTCTTGAGGGCTTGCGGCCGCTGCTGGTTGGCGACGGCGCAGCGCCTGCGGCCGACGACGGCGGCGCCAACGCCGTCATCAGCGGTGCCTTCCAGTTGTGGAACACGCCGCTGCATCCGTTCTTCGCCGAACTGCCCGCGTGGTTCGTGCTCACCGCCGCCCAGCGGCCACAGCTCGGCGCGCTGGCGCTGACCTCGGCCCTGATCGAGGAGGAACTGCGCCGAGACGATTCCGGCTCGGCCAGCATCGTGAACGCGCTGCTGGATGTGGTGTTCACCTATGCGCTGCGCCAGATCGCCGCCGAGCGAGGGGAGTCGCGGGCGGGCTGGAGTCACGCCGTGCGCGACGCACAGGTGCGCCAGGCCCTGAAGCTGATGCACGAAGACTGCGCCCACGCCTGGACCCTGGAAACACTGGCGCGCAAGGCGGGTCTGTCGCGCACTGCGCTGGCCGAGCGCTTTCGTGACGCCATGGGCGACACGCCGCTCAACCACCTGCGCACCCTGCGCATGCAGCGCGCCATGAAGCTGCTGGTCGACAGCGACCAATCGCTGGAGGCGGTGGCCACGGCGGTGGGCTACCAGGACGCCTTCAGCTTTTCAAAGGTGTTCAAGCGCACGGTGGGAGTGTCGCCCAAGGCCTTTCGCCAGCGCGACGCGGCGGAACGGTCGAGCCCCTGGCGCTTCGCGCAGGCCTGATCTGGCTGCTGCGGTCCGCAGCCGATCCCGGCAGCATCCAGTGGGTGGTGCCGCGCGACAGCGGGCTCATCAAGCCCGTCACCACGCAGAACGGGCCGGAGTTCTTCCATGAAGCCATTGGCGGGCAGGTTCGCCAGACGACCGCACTGGCTCCTCCCGCAGCACCTCCCACACCTGGCACGGGGTGGGCCGGGTTGCGAGTGCATGCCTTGCCTGGTGGCGCGAACGGACTTCTGACCCTGAAGGCGTATGGATAGACTTCCCATCGCCATGACCGTCCCCCAGATCCTCCTGACCGCCTTCGAGCCCTTTGGTGGTGACCCCGTCAACCCGAGTCTCCTGATCGCCAGGCAACTCGACGGCGAACTCATTGCCGGGGCGCGGGTGGTGGCGGTGGAATTGCCCTGCGTGTTCCACCGCGCGCTGGCGGTGCTGGACGAAGCACTGGAGCGCACGCGCCCCACGCTGGCCGTGGCGCTGGGTCTGGCGGCCGGCCGTGAGGGCTTGTCCATCGAGCGCCTGGCCGTCAACGTGGACGACGCCCGCATTCCCGACAACGCGGGCGCCCAACCGGTGGACGAGCCCATCGTGCCCGAGGGGCCGGCAGCCTGGTTCAGCACCTTGCCGATCAAGGCGATGGTGGCGGCGTTGAACCAGGCCGGCGTGCCGGCCTCGGTGTCGCAGACTGCGGGCACCTTTGTCTGCAACCATGTGTTCTACGGCCTGCAGCAGCGACTGGCTGGCACCGGCGTGCGCAGCGGCTTCATCCATGTGCCGCTGCTGCCGGAGCAGGCTGATCACTCCCCCGGCAAGCCCGTGCTCGCACTCGACGAACAGGTGCGCGGGGTGCGCCTGGCGCTCGAGGTCGCGTTCGCACACAGCGGTGCAGACTTGCGTGCGGTCGGTGGCGCAGTGGCGTAGGGCCCCAGCATGATGGACCGCTGGGTCATCGCGCGCTTGCGCCCCGGCCTGGAGGCCGGAGCGCGGGGGTTGGTGCGGCTGGGCATCGGTGCGGATGCGGTCACCTGGGCAGGGTTTGCCATCGGGATCGCGGCAGCGGCCTGCATCGCGCAGCAGGCGTTCGCCGCGGGCCTGGTGCTGATGCTGCTGAGCCGCCTGCTGGACGGACTGGACGGCGCGGTGGCGCGGCTGACGCAGCCCACCGACCGGGGCGCCTTCCTGGACATCACACTCGATTTTCTGTTCTATGCCAGCATCCCCCTTGCGTTTGCCTGGGCCGACCCGGCGCGAAACGCCCTGGCAGCGGCCACGCTGCTGGCCGCCTTTGTGGGCACGGGTTCGACCTTCCTGGCGTTTGCCGTGCTGGCGCAGCGACGCGGGCTGCGCAGCACGGCCTACCCTGCCAAAGGCCTGTACTACCTGGGCGGGCTGACCGAGGCCACCGAGACCTTGCTGGTCTTCGCGGCCATGTGTTGGTGGCCGCAGGCGTTCCCGCTGCTGGCGTTGGCGTTTGCCGGCCTGTGCGGCCTGACCGTGCTGACCCGTGTGTGGTTCGGCTGGCGCGAGTTGTCCGCTGCTGAGGCCAGGACGCCCTGACGCGCTCCGCACCGGGTGCGCAGCCCGCCGTCGTGGCACCATGCTGCTGCCGATGACCCACCACCGCCCCTCACGCGCCATGCCCCCCACCTTCTCGCGGTTTGTGCTTGCACTGGTGCTGGTGGCAGCGGTGGCAGGCTTTGCAGCGTTCGACCTCGGACGTTTCCTGTCGCTGGAGCAGCTGCGCGCGGCGCAGGCTGATCTGGCCGGGCTGTACGCGCAGCGGCCCGGCAGCGTCATCGCGGCCTTCTTCGGGATTTACGTGGCGGTCACGGCCTTGTCCCTGCCCGGGGCCGTGCCGCTGACGCTGGCCGGCGGTGCCCTCTTCGGCCTGGGGCTGGGCACGCTGGTGGTGTCGTTCGCCTCCACCCTGGGGGCTACGCTGGCCATGCTGGTGTCGCGGCATCTTCTGCGCGAGGCCGTGCAATCGCGCTTCGGGGCGCGCCTGGCCGAGGTGGACCGTGGCATCGCGCGGGACGGCGCCTTCTACCTCTTCACCCTGCGCCTGGTGCCGGTGCTGCCCTTTTTCGCCATCAACCTGCTGATGGGCCTGACCGCCATGCGGGCGTGGACCTATGCCTGGGTCAGCCAGCTGGGCATGCTGGCGGGCACGCTGGTGTACGTGAATGCGGGCACGCAGTTGGCGCAGATCAGCTCGCTGCAGGGCATCGTCTCGCCCTCGTTGCTGGGGGCTTTTGCGCTGCTGGGCGTGCTGCCGCTGGCCGGACGCTGGTTGGTGTCGGCGCTCAAGGCCCGCCGCGCCCTGGCCCCCTGGCGGCACCGGCGCCCTCGGCGCTTTGACCGCAATCTGGTGGTCATCGGCGCCGGCGCCGCAGGGCTGGTGACGAGCTACATCGCCGCTGCCGTCAAGGCCCGCGTCACCCTGGTGGAAGCCCACCGCATGGGCGGTGACTGCTTGAACACCGGCTGCGTGCCCAGCAAGGCCTTGATCCGTGCGGCCACGCTGGCCCAGGAGATCCGCGAGGCGCACCGGTTTGGCGTGGGGGTCGCGGCGGGCGCGACAGACCCCGGGCTGTCGGCGTCTTGTTCTGCGACGGCCTTCTCTGCGGTCTTCGCCGCCGCAGTTCCCGCGAAGGTGGTGGTGGACTTCCCGGCCGTGATGGACCGCGTGGCCCAGGTGGTGCGCGAGATCGAGCCGCATGATTCCGTGGAGCGCTACCGGGGCCTGGGCGTGGACGTGCAGTTGGGCCGGGCGCGCGTCGTCGACCCCTGGCATGTGGAGATCACGCAGGCCGACGGGCAGACCCACACGCTGTCCACACGGGCCATCGTCATCGCCACGGGCGCACGGCCGGTCGTGCCGGCGCTGCCTGGCTTGCAGGAGGCTGGCGTGCTCACCAGCGACACCCTCTGGGGCCTTCGCGAGCTGCCGCCGCGCCTGCTGGTGATGGGGGGTGGGCCCATCGGCTGCGAACTGGCCCAGGCCTTCGCACGCCTGGGCTCGAAGGTCACCATGGTGGAGATGGGCCCGAGACTGTTGCCGAAGGAGGATGCCGACGCCGCCCGCCACGCCAGGCGTTGTCTGGAGATGGACGGCGTGACGGTGCTGACCGGACACCGGGCTGTGCGCTGCGAGCGCGCGCAGCCGGGCCCCGAGCCATCAAGCGCCGGTGCCGACGCATCGCACGCCGGCGGCGATCCAGGCGTCACGGGCCTCATGGAGCGAGAGGCGGCCGCGGGCGCAGCTCAGACCTCCGAGCCTGCTGCGTGGCACTTGGTCACGCAGTGCAACGGGCACGAGCACCGCATCGCGTTCGACCGCATCCTGTGTGCCGTGGGCCGCAGCGCCCGCCTCGAGGGCTTCGGCCTCGAGGAACTCGGGATCGACACCTCCGGACGCACGCTCCCGGTGGACGAACACTTGCAGACCGTCTTCCCCCATATCCTGGCCTGCGGCGATGTGGCCGGGCCCTACCAGTTCACGCACGCCGCGGCGCACCAGGCCTGGTACGCGGCAGTCAACGGCCTGTTCGGCAGCTTGCGCCGATTCAAGGTGGACCACCGCGTCATCCCCTGGTGCACTTTCCTGGATCCGGAGATCGCCCGCGTGGGCCTGAACGAGCAGGAGGCCGCGGCGCAGGGCCTGGCCTTCGAGGTAACGCGATTCGACCTGGACGAACTCGACCGGGTGATCGTGGAAGGCGGCATCTCCGGCGCAGCGGGCGGTACACCCGAGGCGGGGCCTGACGTCGGGCCGGAAGGTGCCTCGGCAGCGGGCTGGGTCAAGGTGCTGACGGTTCCGGGCAAGGACCGCATCCTGGGCGTGACCATCGTGGGCCGGCACGCGGGCGAACTGCTGGCCGAGTGGGTGATGGCGATGAAGCATGGCCTGGGACTGAACAAGGTGCTGGGCACCATCCACGTCTACCCCACGCTGGTGGAGTCGGCCAAGTACGCGGCCGGGGCCTGGAAGCGGGCCCACCAGCCCCAGGGCCTGTTGCGCTGGGTGGAGCGGTTTCACGCCTGGAGGCGCGGGTGAAGCGCGGTTTTCAATCGAGTGGGCGGAACCTGAGTTCGGGCCTTGCTGCGGTTGACGGGTTCAGCGCGGGACGCACGGTCGGCCGCCGGGCGGTTCAAGCGTCGCTGAAGTGGGGCGTGCGGGTGGCGTTGCTGGCCGGGGTCTGCATCGTCCAGGCGCAGCCCGCCACGGGCGACGGCTCTGCGGTGGGCAGCCCTTTGCTCGCGCCACCCGGCGCAGCCGCCTG
>JBILSM010000182.1:0-4686 GCA_044372085.1 Rubrivivax sp. | reverse complement strand
AGCCTGGGCGGCCTCCCGCGCTGCCGCCAGCGCGTCAGCCGGCAGGCCGGCCAGCTGCGATGCCGGCACGTCCAGTGAGAACGCGTCGGTGGCGTCCATCACGTGCTCTGAGAACTGCTGCGCCAGTTCGGCCCTGCGTGCCTTGATCTGGGCGAAGCGCTCCCGGTCGGCGCCGTCCAGCATGGCACCCGACAGCTCGAAGTCCCGCAGGGCGTTGTCCAGCGCACGACGCCTTGCTGGCGTGAGCCCGCGGTCTTGCTGGCGCAGCGCCTGGTAGCGGGCCATGAGTCGCCGGTCTGACGAGATCCTGGTGTGAAAGGCCGTCACCGCACCCAGGCTCTGGCTGTAGGCGGCACGCATCTCCGGCGTGTCGGCCACCGCATGCAGATGGCCCACCTGGCCCCAGGCGCGTTCCAGCCTTTCCGCGGCGACGTCCAGCACGGCCGACATGGCCTCGTAGTCCACGTCCACCTCGGGGCCGACCGCACGTTCCAGCGCGGCCTCGGCCTGGGCCAGCAAGGTCTGCACGGCAGGTGCCACGTGTTCGGCGTTGATGCGGTCAAAGGCGGGTCGCGGACCAAAGTCCAGCAGCGGGTTGGTATCGGTCATGGTCTGGTTCATGGAGGTGCGGAGTTCGCAGGAGGGCGGAGGTTCGAAGACGGGCTTCAGCCCTGGACGAGGCTGCGTTCAGCGGCTTCCACCGTGTTGACCAGCAGCATGGTGATGGTCATCGGGCCCACGCCGCCGGGCACGGGCGTGATCCAGCCCGCCACCTCGCGCACACCGTCAAAGTCCACATCGCCTTGCAGCTTGCCTTCTTCGTTGCGGTTGATCCCCACGTCGATGACCACCGCGCCGGGCTTGACCATCTCGCGCGTGACGGTGTGACGCCGGCCTACCGCGGCCACCAGGATGTCGGCCTGGCGAGTGTGCAAGCCCAGGTCGGGCGTGGCGCTGTGGCACACCGTCACGGTGGCGCTGGCCTGCAGCAGCAGCAGCGCCATGGGCTTGCCCACGGTGTTGCTGCGCCCGATGACCACGGCGTGCTTGCCGCGCATGTCCACACCCGTGCTCTCGATGAGCTTCATGCAGCCGTAAGGCGTACAGGGACGAAACCCTGGCAGCCCGCTCATCAACTCGCCGGCGGAGAGGGTGGAAAAGCCGTCCACGTCCTTGTGAACGTCAATGGTCTGGATGACGCGGTGCGGGTCGATGTGGCGCGGCAGGGGCATCTGCACCAGGATGCCGTGGATGCGGGGATCGGCGTTGAGCGCGCGGATGCGGTCCAGCAGATCGGCCTCGGTGAGGCCGGCGTCGTACTTCTCGAACACGGAATGCAGACCGTGCGTCTCGCAGGCCTTGACCTTGTTGCGCACGTACACCGCGCTGGCGGGGTCGTCCCCCACCAGGATCACGGCCAGGCCGGGGGGTCGGCCTTGCGCTGCCAGCGCCTGCGCGCGCCGGCCCAGGTCTTCCCGGATCTGGCGGGACAGGGCCACGCCATCGATGATCTTTGCTGTCACGCGGGCTCCGCAACGAAGAAGGCCGCTGGGGTCAGCGGCCTTCGAGGGGTGAGAGGGGTCAGGCCTTGGGCACGGCACCGAGGGCGATCTTGAGCAGATCGGCCACCGTGTTGGCGTTGAGCTTCTCCATGATGTTGGCGCGGTGCGCCTCCACCGTCTTGATGCTGATGCCCAGATCGTCGGCGATCTGCTTGTTCAGGCGTCCCGCCACGATGCGTTCCAGCACCTGGGCCTCGCGCGTGGTCAGCCGACCGAGCAGGGCCTCACGGCTGACGGCCTCCTGGTGCTGGCTGAAGGCGTCGCGTGCCTGGTCAAGCATGCGTTCCACCAGCCCCAGCAACTCTTCTTCCTTGAAGGGCTTCTCGATGAAATCCATCGCGCCCTTCTTCATGGTGGTCACGGCCATGGGCACGTCACCGTGACCGGTGATGAACACCACGGGCAGGGGGCTGCGACGTTCGATCAGGCGGTCCTGGAGTTCCAGGCCGCTCATGCCGTCCATGCGGATGTCGACGATCAGGCAGGCCACCTCGCGGGAGTCGAAGCGTGCCAGGAAGGATTCGGCCGAATCGAAGCACTTCACCCTGTAGTCCTTGCCCTCCAGCAGCCACTGCAGGGAGTCGCGCACCGCCTCGTCGTCATCCACGACGTACACGGTTCCTTTCTTGGGGATCAGGCTCATGGCGTGGTCTGGGCGGTGGTTTCCAGGGGGATGTCGGATTCGGCTGGCGCAAAGCCTGAATCGAGGCGAACGGGGAGTTCCACGGGCAGCGTGAAGGCGAATCGGCAGCCCACGACAACGTTGGCATTGTAGAGGTTCTGGGCTTTCATCCGGCCCCGGTGGGACTCCACGATGGATCGGCACAGCGACAGGCCGATGCCCAGGCCCTCGGCCTTGGTGGAGAAGAAAGCCTCGTACAGACGCGACAGCACTTCCTCCGAGATGCCGGGGCCGGCGTCGGTGACGCTGAACTCGATGGTGCCGCCTTCTTCTCGCGTGTGCCGGGGCACGACGCGCAACTCGATGTGTCGGCGCGACGCGGGCAGTTGTGCTGCATCGATGGCCTCGGCGGCGTTCTTCATCAGGTTCATCAGCACCTGCTCGATGAGGATGGGGTCGACCTGCAAGATGGGCAGGCGCTGTGCCACGTAGGTGCGGATGGCGACCTGTCGGCGCCGCAGTTCGATGCCGGCGAGTTCCACCGCGTTCTCGACGATGGTGCGCGCCTCGGAAGGCTGGCGCTGCGGCTCGCTGCGCTTCACGAAGGAGCGGATGCGGTGGATGATCTGCCCCGCGCGTGCCGCCTGGTTGGCCGTCTTCTTCAATGCGGCGACAAGATCGTCCTTCTCGATGCTCTCGGCATTCACGCGCGAGACCATGCCGTTGCAGTAGTTGGTGATGGCAGTCAGGGGCTGGTTCAGTTCATGCGCCACCGAAGAGGCCATCTCGCCCATGGTCATGAGCCGGCTGGTGACGGCGGCCTTCTCCGCCTGCTGCCGGGCCTGCTCTTCGGCGCGCAGCCGGGCCGTGATGTCGGTGGCGATGACCATCTGGGCCAGGCGTCCGTCCGTCCACTGCAGGTAGCGGGAACGGACGTCGAACCACTTCTTCAGCGATTCCACGTAAACCTCGCGCAGGTCGCCCGAGGACTCTGTCAACTCCTGCACCGGCAGGCCGGACAGGGGGTCCAGGTCGTCCTCCGAATCCTGCTCGAAGAGTGTTGGTGCGTGGCCGTCCGTGAGCAGGGCATGCCCGCGTGCGTCGGCCCCGAACCACAGGCGGTAGGAGCGGTTGGCGAACAGCAGGTCGGCCTGCTGTACGGACAGCACCGACACCGAGGCATCCAGGCCCTCCAGCACGGTGGTGAATCGTTCGTGGGAGGCGGAGAGCTGATCGCGGATGCGCTTGGCCTCGGTGATGTTGGTCATCGAGGTCATCCAGCCGGTCTGCTGTCCTTTCGGGTCGATCAGAGGCGACACATACATGCGTGCGTCGAACAACTGCCCGTCCTTGCGCATCAGACGCACCTCGATGCCACCGGCGGGGCTGCGGCCCTGCATCTCCTGCTGCAGCAGTCGGTTGTTCTCTTCGATGCGGTCCGGCGGCCAGTAGGGGTAGGGCGGCTTGCGCCCCAGCAGTTCCCCTTCGGAGAACCCGCTCATCTGGCAGAAGGCGGCGTTGACGTAGGTGATGCGGCCTTCCAGGTCCAGCGCGCGCATCCCGGTCAGCATGGAGTTCTCCATGGCCCGCCGGAACTGCGTTTCCTGCACCAGGGCCGACTGGATCTGGGCACGCCGTCGCATGTGCCGCCAGGTGCCCAGCAGCATCCACAGCGTAAGCACGGACAGCGCCACCACCATCCAGAACAGCGTGTTGCTGATCAGGCCGATGGAAGTGCGCCACCCCTCGCCGCGCAGGACAACGCCATTGAGCGCCGGACTCAGGGGCAGGTCATGCACCAGGGCGCCGCGTTCCCGGGCTCGTCCGGGCATGGGCGTGCTGGTGCTGGCCAGACTGGCGCCGTCAGCGCCCAGCGCGGTGATGCGGTGGCGCAGCGCAACGTCGGCCGGTACCAGGCGCCACACCAGTGTCGGCACCGAGTACTCGGCCACCAGCGTGCCGGCGAAGGTGCCGCGGTCGATCAGCGGCACATGCAACTGGAAAACGGCCTGTCCGGCCAGGTCCGTGAAGGGTTCGGAGTAGGCGGGCTGGCGGCGGTCACGCGCGGCCGTGAAGGCGGCCTCGCTGGCCTGGCGTGTCCCTTCTATGGGGAGCTTCAGGTCCGGCCAGGGTTCGGCCATGCCCGATTCGGTGGGCAGCAACGGGCCGCGCGAGGTGGCACGTACCCCGCGGCGTGCGCTCAGCCAGGTCACGTGCGTGATCTCGGGGCGGTCGGTCGTCAGGGTGCGGGCCTGCTGGCTGAACTCGGCATTGCTGATTTCCCGAGTGACCAGCTCGCGCGCCAGACGGACGAGCTGCTCCTGGTTTTCGATCAGGCGCAGCCCCACTCGCTGCTGGGTGATCTCGGTGTCGCGAACCACCGACTCCAGTTCCCGGCTGATTTCTTCCTGCCGCAGGTACCAGAAGGCGCTGGTGATGGCGGCCAGGAACAGCAGCACCGATACCAAGGGCCCTATCGTGGCCAGGCGGTCTTGCCGTGAG
>JBILSM010000014.1:0-44149 GCA_044372085.1 Rubrivivax sp. | reverse complement strand
CACGGGCCTGGTAACTCAGAGCCGCCGTCTGCGCCTTGATGGTGATGCCACGCTCGCGCTCGATGTCCATCGAATCGAGCACCTGTGCTTCCATCTCGCGGTCGGACAGCCCACCGCAGCGCTGGATGATGCGGTCTGCCAGCGTGCTCTTGCCGTGATCGATATGGGCAATGATGGAGAAGTTGCGAATGTGGTTCATCGGTTCGGATGGGAACACGGCCTCGCCCGCCCATGCAGTCTCGGCGGGCTGAACGGCGGGCACCGCAGGCCCGACAACACACCACGAAGAGGCGCGGCGCCGGGTCCTAAAAAAAAGGCGCGTCCAAGGATCGACGCGCCTTCCAACAAGATATGGCAACTGCTTTGTTGGACGGTCATTGTAGCGAAACCGGCCGCCCGCAACCGGGTCACGGCCAAGCCCTGGCGGTGGCGTCCATCCTCAGGTCACGGCACTTGTTCACAGCTTATGCACATGCTGCGGGCGACTGCCACATGGGCAACCGGCGGCAGCACTCAACGGTTCGGGCGGATGACGAGGTAGTTCACCCATTCCCCACGACGCACAAGCACGCTCACGGCCCGGGCCTTCTCGACCTTGGCGGCCAGTGTGGCGAACTGCCGCAGATCCGTGACCTCGGCGTTATCCACCGACAGGATCACATCACCTTCGCGCAAGCCGGCACGGGCGGCAGCACCCTCCACGGCATCCACCCGCACCCCGCCCTTGACCTTGAGCTCGCGCTTCTGCGCCTCGGTCAGGTCAGACGCGGTGATGCCCAGTGCGCTCTTGACCGGAGCAGCGCCGCCGGGCTCGGCCTGGGCGCGGCGGGAAGGCCGCTCGGCTTCGAACTCGCCCACTGTGGCCGTGAGTTCCTTGGTGACGCCGCGGCGGAAGATCTGCAGCGTGGCCTTGGAGCCGGGGCGCGTGCCACCCACCAGACGGGGCAGGTCACCCGACTTCTCCACCAGTTTGCCGTCCACCCGGGTGATGATGTCACCCGCCTCGACCCCAGCCTTGTCCGCCGGGCCGCCGGCCTCCACGCTCTGCACCAGCGCCCCTGTGGGCTTGCCCAGACCGATGGCCTCGGCCACTTCCTTGGTGACTGGGGCGATCTGCACGCCGATGCGGCCGCGGATCACCCGGCCGTTGGTGCGCAGTTGGTCCGACACGCGCATCGCCTCGTCGATGGGGATGGCAAAGCTGATGCCCATGAAGCCGCCGGAGCGGCTGTAGATCTGCGAGTTGATGCCCACCACCTCTCCGCGCAGGTTCAGCAAGGGGCCGCCGGAGTTGCCCGGATTGATGGCCACATCGGTCTGGATGAAGGGAAGATAGTCGCCCGTATCGCGCTGCTTGGCGCTGACGATGCCCGCAGTCACCGAGTTCTCCAGGCCAAAGGGAGAGCCGATGGCCATCACCCACTCCCCCACCTTCAGGCGGTTCACGTCGCCGATCTTCACGAAAGGCAGGCCCGTGGCATCGATCTTGACCACGGCCACGTCGGTGCGCTTGTCGGCCCCGATGATCCTGGCCTTGAACTCGCGCTTGTCCGTCAGGGTGACCAGTACCTCGTCGGCGCCGTCCACCACGTGGGCATTGGTCATGATGAAGCCGTCGGCGCTGAGGATGAAGCCCGAACCGACGCCGCGCTGCTGGGGTTCGTCGTCGCCCCGCGGGCCGGATCGGGGCCCGGGCCGGCCAGGCAGCGGGATGCCGAAGCGGCGGAAAAACTCCTCCATGCCCGGGTCCACCTCCCCGGCGCCAGGGGCATTGGCACGGCTGCGCTCCATGGTGCGGATGTTCACGACCGAAGGGCCCACCCGTTCTACGAGTTCAGTGAAGTCGGGCAAGGCCTGCGCCGACACGACGGGCGGCAGCACCAATGCTGCGGCGCCCAAGACGGCGGCGGCCAGCTGCAGCATGCGCCTACGCAGGGTTCCGACCGGCGCGCGCACGGGGCTGGGAAGAAGAGCTTGGAACATCTGGTTTCTCCAGTGGGGGTTCAAGGGCCCGTCCGGCGCTTTCAGGACCGGGACGAGACGCAGGGATGACAAGCAGCGGAAGACTGCAAGGGTATGTGCGGTTCAAGGCCGGCGATGCAAGACCCGCAAAAAGGCCCTGCGCGCCGGCAGGGGCACGTCAAGCGGAAGGCAGGGCATGAGGCGCGCCGTACAGCGCAACACGCAGGCCGTGCCACGGCAGGCCGACTCGACGCTGCGAAACTGCGACCCAGTCGGGGGACAGCAAGCCCCAGCGGGACCGGCCCGGGACCCCCAGGCGTAACAGCATCCAGGTCCCCAGGTCAATCGTCACCGCTGGCGCACACGCCTGACCAGCGCCCCAGTCTGCGTCAACGAGAGCGCCAGGCATGCTGCCTCGCGCATACAGGCCATCTCGAGCGGACGGTTGCACAGGCTGCCTGAAGCGCCATTCACCGCCCGTCCATTCGAGTCGTGCCACCGGGGCCCCGGCCATTCGCCAGCCCATCCAGCCCGACAGCAACGCCAAGCCCAGGCAGGCCCCCCAGATGGCAGGCCCTTGCGGCAGACTCCACCGCTGGATCTGCCACAGCGCCACCGCCGCAGCGGCCAGCGCGCACAGTAGTGCACAGACGGCCTGCCAGTAGGGTTCAGATCTCAGATCGACCGCCACGGGTGGCGGCGTTCTCGAAGAGGCCACCGGTCAATCAGCCGACGGGGGACCAGGCCGCACAGGCCTGGCCCGCGCGCCGGGCGAAGTTCAGGATAGACGGCGGAACACCAGCGTGCCGTTGGTGCCGCCGAAGCCGAAATTGTTCTTCACCGCCACATCGATCTTCATCTGCCGCGCCACGTTGGCACAGTAGTCCAGATCGCAGTCGGGGTCGGGATTGACCAGGTTGATGGTCGGCGGCGAGACCTGATGGTGCAGCGCCAGCACCGTGAACACCGATTCGATGCCGCCGGCGCCACCCAGCAGATGGCCCGTCATCGACTTCGTGGAATTGACCACCATGTGGTGCGCGTGGTCCCCGAAGGCCTTCTTGATCGCGTTCGTCTCGTTGATGTCCCCCAGCGGCGTGGAGGTGCCGTGCGCGTTCAGGTACTGCACCTCATCGGCATTGACGCGGGCATTGCGCAGTGCGGCCAGCATGGAACGCTTGGGGCCGTCCACGTTCGGAGCGGTCATGTGAAACGCGTCCGCGCCCATGCCAAAGCCCGCCAGTTCCGCGTAGATCGGGGCACCGCGCCGACGTGCGTGCTCGTACTCCTCCAGCACCAGAACGCCCGCCCCTTCACCGAGAACGAAACCGTCGCGATCCTTGTCGAACGGGCGCGAGGCCGTCTCGGGGGAATCGTTGCGGGTGGACAGCGCACGCGCCGCAGCAAAGCCACCCACGCCCAGCGGAGACACGGTGCTCTCGGTGCCACCCGCGATCATCACGTCGACGTCGCCGTACTCGATCATCCGCCCTGCCTCGCCAATGCAATGCAGGCCGGTGGTGCAGGCCGTCACGATGGCCAGGTTCGGGCCCTTGAATCCATAACGGATCGAGATGTGACCCGACACCATGTTGATGATGGAGGCAGGCACGAAGAACGGCGACACGCGGCGCGGGCCGCGCTGGGTCAGCTCGGCCGCCGTCTCCTCGATCATGGGCAGACCGCCGATGCCCGATCCCACCATGCAGCCGATGCGTTCGGCCTGCTCTTCCGTGAGCGCATCCCCTGTCGCCAGGCCGGCATCACGTACGGCCTGCGCGGCCGCGGCAAGACCGTAATGGATGAAGGTGTCCATGTGGCGGGCTTCCTTGCCGGGGATGTAATCCTCGACATTGAAGCCCTTGACCTCGCCCGCAAAACGGCAGGCGAAGTTCGTCGCATCAAAGCGGGTGATGGAACCAATGCCGGAACGCCCGGCCAGCAGGTGGGACCAGCCGTCCTGCACGGTGTTGCCCACCGGGCTGATAAGACCCAGCCCGGTGACGACGACGCGCCGGCGCGTCATGCCTTCTGGTTCTTGACCGCGTAGTCGATCGCCAGCTGCACCGTGGTGATCTTCTCTGCTTCCTCGTCCGGAATCTCGATGCCGAACTCGTCCTCGAGCGCCATGACCAGCTCTACCGTGTCCAGCGAGTCGGCGCCCAGGTCGGCCACGAAAGCCTTCTCGTTGGTGACATCGGCCTCAGGAACGCCGAGTTGTTCGGCAATGATCTTCTTGACGCGCGCTTCGATATCGCTCATGACTTCTCCGAGTGCCCCTGCTTGGGAGCGTGAAAGACAGCCCCGGATTCTACCGGCCGGGACGCAAACCGGAGGGGCGACGTCGCCGCCCCGCAGTGACTGGACTTCGGGCCCCTTGGTTCAGGCCCCGGTTCAGGCCATGTACATGCCGCCATTGACATGCAGTTCGGTGCCTGTGACGTAGCCGGCCAAGGGAGAGGCCAGAAAGGCCACGGCGTGGGCGACCTCCTCGGGCGTGCCCAGGCGTCCGGCGGGAATCTGCTGCAGCAAAGCGGTCTTCTGAGCCTCGGGCAGCACCTCGGTCATGTCGGTGGCGATGAAGCCCGGCGCCACGCAGTTGACGGTGATGTGCCGGCTGCCCAACTCTCGCGCCAGCGCACGGGTGAGGCCCGCCACGCCGGCCTTGGCCGCGGCGTAGTTGGCCTGGCCAGCGTTGCCACTGGCACCCACGACGGACGTGATGTTGACGATGCGGCCATAGCGCTGCTTCATCATGGGGCGGATCACGGCACGGCTCATGCGGAACACGGCCTTGAGGTTGGTCTCCAGCACGGCGTCCCAGTCCTCGTCCTTCATGCGCATGGCCAGGGTGTCGCGGGTGATGCCGGCGTTGTTGACCAGCACGTGCAAACCCCCGAACTCCTTGACCAACGCCTCCACAGCGGCTTCGCACGCCGGGGCATCGTTGACGTTGAGCACCAGCCCTCGGCCTCCAAGGGAGGCCAGCGCCTCGGTGATGGCCTCGGCGCCCGCCTGCGACGTGGCCGTGCCCACCACCCGGAAGCCCTGCTGGGCCAGCATCAATGCAATGGCCCGGCCGATGCCCCGGCTGGCACCGGTGACCAGGGCCGTTTGGATTTGTGAAGTCAGGTCTGCACTCATGCCAGCAACTCCCGGGCTTCGGCCAGGGTGGCCGGGTCGAACACCGTCATGCTCACGGCGTCGGCGTCGACCCGCTTGACCAGACCGGACAGCACCTTGCCTGGCCCGCACTCCAGCACATGGGTCAGCCCACGCGCGCGCAGGGCCTGCACCACCTCCACCCAGCGGACGGGGCCGAAGGCCTGACGGTACAAGGCATCGCGCAGGGCCTGCGGATCGGCCTGCACCGCGGCGTCGATGTTGTTGACCACCGGAATGCGCGGCGCGACCAGGTTCACGCCGGCCAGTTTCTCTCGCAGGCGCTCGGCCGCGGGCTTCATCAGTGAGGAGTGGAACGGCGCAGACACGGCCAGGGGCAAGGCACGCTTGGCGCCCGCAGCCTTGAGCAGTTCGCAGGCCTTGTCCACACCGACCTTGGTGCCTGCAATGACCGTCTGCTTGGGATCGTTGAAGTTCGCCGCCTCCACCGCCTGCCCGGTGGCCGCGGCCGCCTGGGCACAGCCCTCGCGCACGGCGGCCGCCTCCAGCCCCAGGATCGCGGCCATGGCCCCCACACCCACCGGGACAGCTTCCTGCATGGCCTGGGCGCGGAAGCGCACCAGCGGCAGCGCCTGGTCCAGGCTCAGCGCGCCCGCGGCCACCAGGGCGCTGTACTCGCCGAGCGAGTGACCCGCGACGGCGGCCGGCTCGTCGCCACCCTCGTGTTGCCAAGCACGGTAGCAGGCGATGGCCGCCGTGAGCATGACGGGCTGGGTGTTGGTGGTGAGCTCCAGCGCCTCCTTGGGGCCCTCATGGATCAGTCGGGCGATGTCTTCGCCCAGGGCCGTCGAGGCTTCCTGAAGGGTGGCGCGAACGGCGGGGTGGTCTCCCCAGGCATCGAGCATGCCGACGGACTGGGAACCCTGGCCGGGGAAGACGAAGGCGAAAGGCTTCATGCGAGCGTCTCTTGCATCTCTGGATCTTGAGGGAGGGCGTCAGAAGTCCAGCAGCACGGCGCCCCAGGTGAAGCCGCCGCCCACGCCTTCGAGCATGACGGTGTCACCCTTGCGGACCTGACCACCGCGCACGGCGTGGTCCAGTGCCAGCGGCACCGAGGCGGCGGACGTGTTGCCGTGCTGGTCGACAGTGACCACCAGCCTGGACGGGTCGAGCTTGAGCTTGCGCGCGGTGCTTTGCATGATGCGGATGTTGGCCTGGTGGGGGATCAGCCAGTCCACATCGGCCGCGGTACGACCCGCCTTGGTCAGTACCGACCGGGCCACGCTCTCCAGCACGCCCACGGCCAGCTTGAACACGGCCTGGCCATCCATCTTCAGCAGCGGGTCCCCCAGCACCCGGCCGCCGGCCACGGTGCCCGGCACGCACAGGATGCCCACGTGGCTGCCATCGGCGTGCAGCTCGGAGGCCAGGATGCCTGGGGTGTCACTGGCCTCCAGCACCACGGCGCCGGCACCGTCGCCGAACAGCACGCAGGTGGTGCGGTCGTTGAAGTCCAGGATGCGCGAGAACACCTCGGCGCCCACGACGAGCGCCTTGGTTGCGGTGCCGGCGCGGATCATGGCGTCGGCCACGGTCAGGGCGTAGACGAAACCCGAGCACACGGCCTGCAGATCGAAGGCCGGGCAGCCGGCCACGCCCAGCTTGTGCTGCAGGATGGCCGCTGTGGAAGGAAACACCATGTCCGGGGTGGACGTGGCCACGATGATGAGGTCAATCTCCTGAGCTTGCCGCCCTGCAGCGGTCAAGGCGCTGCTGGCCGCATGCACGGCGAGATCACTGGCATGGACATCGTCAGAGACGAAATGCCGAGCACGGATGCCGGTGCGCTCCACGATCCACTCGTCGCTGGTCTCCAGGCCACGCTTGGCCAGCAGTTCAACCATGTCGGCGTTGGACAGGCGTCGGGGCGGCAGGTAGCTGCCGGTGCCGGTGATGCGCGAGTAAGGCGGCAAGGAGGTCATGAGACAGGGGTCAGGGAGCAGGGCCGGATGCGACATCCGGCACCACAGCGTGGGCCGCCAGGCTCGGGGAAGCCCCCGCGGCCACGCTGCCTGGCGCCACATTCTGGGCGATACGGCGCTCGACGCGTTCCAGCAGGCGGTTGCGCGCCGCGTCATAGGCACGGTCAAGCGCGTTCTCGAAAGAGAAGGCGTCGGCCGAACCATGGCTCTTGAACACCAGACCGCGCAAACCCAGGAGCGCCGCACCGTTGTAGCGGCGGTGGTCCACGCGTTGCTTGAAGCGGCGCAGCACCGGCATGGCCACCAGCGCGGCCACCCTGTCGGTCCAGCTTCGGGTGAACTCCTGACGGATGAACTCGCCCATCATGGAGGCGAGCCCTTCGGAGGTCTTGAGGAGCACGTTGCCCACGAAGCCATCGCACACCACGATGTCGGTGGTGCCCTTGAAGATATCGTTGCCCTCCACGTTGCCGTGGAAGCGAATACGGCCCTCGGCCGCCGCCTGGCGCATCAGGTCGGCAGCGGCCTTGATAGTCTCGCTGCCCTTGATGGCTTCTTCGCCGATGTTCAACAAGCCCACGGAGGGGTCTTCCCGGCCCTCAACCGCTGCCACCAGGGCGCTGCCCATGAGGGCAAACTGCAACAGGTGCTCTGCACTGCAGTCCACGTTGGCGCCCAGGTCCAGCACGGTGGTGAACCCTCCCCGGCGGTGCGGCATCACGGTGGCAATGGCCGGGCGATCGATCCCTTCCAGGGTCTTCAGCACGTAGCGGGCCACGGCCATCAGCGCGCCGGTATTGCCCGCCGACACGCAGGCATCGGCAGCGCGCTCGCCATCTTCAGTGGGCTTGACCTGCGCGATGGCCACCCGCATGGACGAGTCGCGCTTCTTGCGCAGCGCCACTTCCACCGGATCGTCCATGGTGACGACCTCGGAGGCGGCCACGCAGGTGACCCGGGGCCACTGCGCTGCGGGCTTCAGGGCCTCTTCGGTGCCCACCAGGATCAGTCGGGCGTCCGGATGCCGGTCCAGAAATGCCTTGCACGCGGGCAGCGTCACTGCCGGCCCATGGTCGCCCCCCATGCAATCTACCGCCAGCCGCACCTCGCTCAGGGGTTCAGGCCGGCTCGTCATGGGGTGTTCCCAACGACGCTGCGTGCATGGGTGCAAAACCCGGGCTCATCAGCATAAACGCCCAAGCGCGCCTTGCAGCGCCTTGGGCGGGAAGCATCTGACAAGAACCTGTGTCCGGCCATGAGGCGCCGAGCGGCGCAACGTTGCCGAGCCGTCCAGGATCAGGCGTCGGCCTTGGTCTTGAGGACCTTGCGGCCGCGGTAGAAGCCGGTCGGGCTGATGTGGTGACGCAGGTGCACCTCGCCCGTGGTCGGCTCGACGGCGGTACCCGGGGTGCCCAGGGCATTGTGCGAGCGGTGCATGCCGCGCTTGGACGGCGACTTCTTGTTCTGCTGAACGGCCATGAAGAACTCCTGGAGCGCCTGGCAGGCGGGACGCGGGCTCACAGCCCCGGGTACCAGACGGAAAGCCCACGATTCTATCCATTTCCGTCAAGAGGCCCCCGCGACCCACGAACCCGTGGTCCCGCTGACCCGACCAGTTGGACGTGCGCAACGCGCAAAAAGGACGCATGGGGGAGAGCGAAGCTTCCTTGGCTTCAGGAAGACCTCTGACGCTTGAGTGCCCCCAGGACCGCGAAAGGGTGCGGCCGGTCAGCCGGCTGCGGTGCGTCGTCTCGATCGCGCGCACCTTCAGCGCCATGGCGGGCCACCGACGGCGCTGCACCGGGCACCTCCGGGGGGAGCAAGGGTTCAGGGCAGGTTTCATGGCGAGGCACGATGGGCAGCGCCATGATCAATTCGTCTTCGACCAGGCTTGGCAGGTCCAGCGGCCGGCCCAGTGCCAGGAAATCTTCGTCCTCGGAGGTTTCGTCCAGTTCTGCCGCCTCTTCATCGCTGCGCGCAAACCTGAAGGTACGGTCAATGTGCAGGTTCACAGCCATGGGCTGCAGGCAACGCTGACAGTTCAGCCATAGCGTGGTCCGTGCCTGAAGGCGCAAGCGCAGTTCTGGCGCCCCTCCCAGCACTTCACGGTGCGAGCCCGTCGCATCCCAGCTCACCAGGCCCGGCACCTCATCGACCGGCGCACTGGTCCCTTCGGAAAGCCGCTGAAGTGATTGCAGGGGCATCTCGCCTGCCAAGTTGGCGCCCGCCCGCGCGAACTTGGCCACGTCCAGACGCTGCGGGTTCAGGGCGGCAGGCTTCATGCCCACGAGTGTAGGAGGTGGCGTCGGCACCCGGCAGGACCACCGCGCGACAATCCCGCAATGACCAGCCCGCCGCCGCGCCTCATCCTGGGATCCACCTCCCGTTACCGACGCGAACTCCTGACCCGGCTGCGCCTGCCCTTCGAGGTGGAAGCCCCCGGCGTCGACGAGACACCACAGCCGGGCGAGGCGCCTGCTGCACTGGCGCGGCGGTTGGCACTCGAAAAGGCACGTGCCGTGGCCGCCCGACACCCGCATGCCGTGGTGATCGGTTCGGACCAGGTGGCCGACCTGGCCGGTGAGCCTTTGGGCAAGCCCGGGGATCACGCCCGCGCAGTGGTGCAACTCCAGCGCATGAGCGGGCAGCGCGTGGTGTTCCAGACGGCGCTGGCCGTCGTGCGCCGGGACACCGGCTTCGAGGCGGTGGACCTGGCGGCGGTAAGCGTCACATTCAGGACCCTGTCGGCCGCGGAGATCGAGGCCTACCTGCGGCTGGACGAACCCTACGACTGCGCGGGCAGTGCCCGCAGCGAGTCCCTGGGAGTCGCCTTGCTGTCGAAGATCGACTCTGACGACCCCACGGCCCTGGTGGGCCTGCCCCTGATCCGGACCTGCGCCCTGCTGAGGGCTGCGGGGCTGGACCCGCTGGACGTGGCCGGGAGACGCGCTGAGTGATCCCGCAGTCGGCCGCCACGCAGCCTCAGGCCCCCACCGACACCCGGGGCCGGCTGTTCCTCGTGCCCAACGCCCTGGACCTGGGCGGCGAGGCGGGTGACTTGCGGGACGTCCTGCCCGATGGGGTGTTGCGCATCGCGGCCCGACTTCAATACTGGGCCGTGGAAGATGCGCGCAGCACCCGGGCCTTCCTGAAGCGCGTGCACGCGGTGCACCCGTTGTCTCAAGCGCTTCAGGCGCTGCACATCGCGGAGATGCCGCGCCCGCAAAAGGGCCGCTCGCCGACCAATCCGCCGGCGGTGAAGGCGGCGGGCGACCCGTGGGCTGATCTGCTGGCCCCGGCCCGGGCCGGCCACGACCTGGGCGTGCTGTCGGAGGCGGGGCTGCCGGGCGTGGCCGACCCGGGCGCCCGCCTCGTGGACGCCGCCCATCGTGCGGGTCTGGAGGTCCAGGCCCTGCCCGGCCCCAGCTCTCTGGTGCTGGCCCTGGCCGCAAGCGGCCTGCAAGGCCAGCAGTTCGCCTTTGTCGGCTATCTGCCCCAGGAGCCCGACGCGCGGGCCAGGCGCATCCGCGAGTTGGAGGCCTGGTCCCGCAAGGCGGACCAGACCCAGTTGCTGATCGAGACGCCCTACCGCAACCAGGCGGTGATGCAGGCCCTGTTGGCCCACCTGAGCCCCGAAACCCGGCTGTCGATCAGCATCGGGCTCACCTTGTCCGGGGGCTTCAGCCGAACGGCGCCGGTGGCGCAATGGCGACGTGAAACCCCGGGATTGAGCGACCGCATGCCTGCAGTCTTCGCCCTGCAGGGGCGTTGAGTCTGCGGGCCTGCTGGCATGCGAGACTGAGGCCACTGGCACTCCCGCACCCATCCATGACCCTTCTCGTCACCGGCGGCGCCGGCTTCATCGGCAGCAACTTCGTGCTGGATTGGCTGAACGCCGCCGAGGTGAAGGGCGAGGCAGTGGTCACGCTGGACGCCCTGACCTACGCCGGCAACCCGGAGAACCTGGCCTCCTTGCAGGGCGATGTACGCCACACCCTGGTGCAAGGCGACATCTGCGACCGCGCGCTGGTGGACCAATTGCTGGCCGCGCACCGCCCGCGGGCCATCGTGCACTTTGCAGCCGAGAGCCACGTGGACCGCAGCATCCACGGCCCCGGCGCTTTCATCCGCACCAACGTGGAAGGCACCTTCACGCTGCTGGAGGCCGCGCGTGCCTACTGGAGCGAACTGGAAGCCGACGCCAAGGCGGCCTTCCGCTTCCACCATGTGTCCACTGACGAGGTCTACGGCAGCCTGGCCCCGGGTGATGCGGCCTTCACGGAAACGCACCCGTACGAGCCCAACAGCCCCTACTCGGCCAGCAAGGCCGCCAGCGACCACCTGGTGCGCGCCTGGCACCACACCTACGGGCTGCCGGTGCTCACCACCAACTGCTCCAACAACTACGGGCCTTACCACTTCCCCGAGAAGCTGATCCCGCTGATGATCGTCAACGCCCTGGCAGGCAAGCCCCTGCCGGTGTATGGCGACGGACAGCAGGTGCGCGATTGGCTGTACGTGGGCGACCACTGCAGCGCCCTCCGTGCGGTGCTGGCGGGCGGTCAGCCCGGCGAGGTCTACAACATCGGCGGCTGGAACGAGAAGCCCAATCTGGAGATCGTGCACACGGTGTGCGCGCTGCTGGACGAACTGGCGCCCGCCCCTTCGCGTGGCCCGCGGGGCGTGGTGAGCGCCGCCACGGGGCAAGCTGTGCAGCGCTACGCCGAGCTCATCACCCATGTGAAGGACCGCCCGGGCCATGACCGGCGCTACGCCATCGATGCGCGCAAGATCGAGCGCGAACTGGGCTGGCGCCCGGCCGAGACCTTTGACACCGGCATCCGCAAGACGGTGCAGTGGTACCTGAGCCATGGCGACTGGGTGGCGCGCGTGCAAAGCGGCGACTACCGCGATTGGGTGGCCACGAACTACGCACAGCGCTGAAGGCCGCCCCGGCATGAGCGCGATGAAGATCCTGCTGCTGGGCAGCAACGGACAGGTGGGCTGGGAGTTGCAGCGCAGCCTGGCACCTTTGGGCGAGGTGGTCGCCCTGCAACGCGAGACTGCCGCCAATCCTCAGGGCCTGTGCGGCAACCTGGAAGACCCCGAAGCGCTGCTGCACAGCGTGCGCACCCTCAGGCCGGCAGTCATCGTCAACGCCGCCGCCTACACCGCCGTGGACAAGGCCGAGACCGACGCCGACCGGGCGAAGGCGGTGAACGCCACCGCGCCCGGCCTGCTGGCACAAGAGGCGGCGACCCTGGGGTCGTGGCTGGTGCACTACAGCACCGATTACGTCTTCGACGGCAGCGGTGAGCAGCCCTGGCACGAGGACGACGCCACCGCGCCCTTGAGCGTCTACGGCCGCACCAAGTGGGAAGGCGAGCAGGCCATTCGCGACAGCGGCTGCCACCACCTCATCCTGCGCACCAGCTGGGTCTACGCCGCACGCGGTGGCAACTTCGCCAAGACCATGCTGCGCCTGGCGGCCGAGCGGGACGAACTGAAGGTCATCAATGACCAGATCGGCGCGCCCACAGGGGCCGACCTGCTGGCCGACGTCACGGCCCTGGTGCTGCACCGGCTGCAGATGCGGCCCGAGCTCGCCGGCACCTACCACTGCGTGGCCGCGGGCCAGACCAGCTGGCACGGTTACGCGCGGCACGTCATCGAATGGGCGCGCGCCCATGGCCGGCCCATCCAGGTGGCGCCTGAAGCCGTGCGGCCGATTCCGACCTCGGGCTACCCCACCCCGGCCCGGCGCCCGCTGAATTCCCGGCTCGACACCTTCAAGCTGCGCCACGCCTTCGGCCTGCACCTGCCGGCCTGGCAGCAAGGGGTAGAGCGCATGCTCACGGAGACCTTGACATGAACCTCGAGTTGAACCCCGAAATGACACGCAAGGGCATCATCCTCGCCGGCGGCTCCGGCACCCGGCTGCACCCGGCCACGCTGGCCATGAGCAAGCAGTTGCTGCCGGTGTACGACAAGCCGATGGTGTACTACCCGCTGACCACGCTGATGCTGGCGGGCATCCGCGACATCCTGGTCATCAGTACGCCGCAGGACACGCCGCGCTTCCAGCACCTGCTGGACGACGGCGCGCAATGGGGCTTGAACTTGAGCTACTGCGTGCAGCCCAGCCCCGACGGCCTGGCGCAGGCCTTTATCCTGGGCAAGGACTTCGTGGCCGGCCAGCCCAGCGCGCTGGTGCTGGGCGACAACATCTTCCACGGCCACGACCTGCAACCCATGCTCAAGCGCGCGGCGGCGCGACCTGACGGCGCCACCGTCTTCGCTTATCACGTGCACGACCCCGAGCGCTACGGCGTGGTGGCCTTCGACGCCGACAAGCGCGCCCTGTCCATCGAGGAAAAGCCCCAGACTCCGAAGAGCAACTACGCCGTCACGGGCCTGTACTTCTACGACGCGCAGGTGTGCGACATCGCCGCCGACATCCAGCCGTCCGCCCGCGGCGAGCTGGAGATCACGACTGTCAATGAGCGCTACCTGCACCAGCAGCAACTGAGCGTGGAGATCATGGGCCGCGGCTACGCCTGGCTGGACACTGGCACGCACGACAGCCTGATGGAGGCCGGACAGTTCATCGCCACGCTGGAGAAGCGCCAGGGCCTGAAGGTGGCCTGTCCGGAGGAAGTGGCCTTCCGTGCGGGCTGGATCAGCGCGGAGCAACTGGAGCGCCAGGCGCAACCCATGCTGAAGAACGGCTACGGCCAGTATTTGCTGCGGCTGCTGCGCGAGAGGGCTTTCTGATGAAGCTCACCACCACTGACATTCCCGGCGTGGTCATCGTCGAGCCTGTGGTGTTCGGCGACGATCGCGGCTGGTTCATGGAGACCTTCAACGAGCCGCGCTTCCACGCCGAGCTGGCCAGGCTGGGGCTGCCTGCGCCGCGGGCCTTCGTGCAGGACAACCATTCCTGCTCACGCACCGGCGTGCTGAGGGGCTTGCACTTCCAGGTTCCACCCCACGCGCAAGGCAAGCTGGTGCGGGTGACGCAGGGCGCCGCCTGGGACGTGGCCGTGGACATCCGGCGCGACTCTCCCACCTTCGGCCGCTGGGTGGGCGTGGAGCTCAGCGCCGAGAACCGCCGGCAGATGTGGATTCCCGAGGGCCTCGCGCACGGCTTCCTGGCGCTGCAGGACAACACGCACTTCCTCTACAAGACCACCGACGTCTATGCCAAGGACTGCGAACGCGCCATCGGGTGGAACGACCCGACGCTGGCCATAGATTGGCCCCTCGATGCGCTGCGCGGCACGCCAGACCTGGCTGCGAAGGATGCAGCCGCGCCGCGCCTGGAAGAAGCCTTGCGCGCCTGAGTTCCCAATGGGACTGGCGCGCGCTGCCTCTGCCTAGACCTTGCCCCCCAGCAGGGAAGCCACGCGCTTCTTGGGGCGGATGTTGGGCGACAGCGGGCTGCGGGCCGCAGGCGGCGCGGCAGCAGCCTTGTCCCAGGACGCGTCACCTGAACCGCTAGGCTCGTAGGGCTTGTCGAAGAACGGATCGCTGGGCGCACTGCGCGGCCGGTAGGCGTCACGCGGCGCTCGGTCGCGGGGCGGCCGCTCTGAGGGCGCCGATGCGACGGCGTCAACCCGTTCAGGGCGTGCAACCGCAGCGCGGGGCTCGTCCTCATCGTCACGATACCGGGAACGCCGGGGCCGGTCGTCTTCCAGCTCGATGGACTCGATGTCGAGCTTCTTCTTGATCAGCTTCTCGATGTCGCCCACAAGCCGGTTGTCGTCGCGCGTCACCAGCGTGACGGCCAGGCCCGATGCACCTGCGCGCCCGGTACGGCCGATGCGGTGCACGTAGTCCTCGGCATTGAAGGGCACGTCGAAGTTGAAGACTGCCGGCAGATCGGCAATGTCCAGTCCACGGGCAGCCACATCGGTGGCCACCAGCAGGTCCACCTCGCCGGCCTTGAAGGCGGCCAGGGACTTCAGCCGCTCGTCCTGCGACTTGTCACCGTGCAAGGCTGCGGTGCGCAAGCCGTCACGCTCGAACGAGCGCGCCAGCCGGGCGGCGCCGAGCTTGCTGTTGACGAAGACGATGGCCTGAGACAGTTCGCGCTGCTTCAGGATCTGCCGGATGACGCGCCGCTTGTCGTCGTCCGTCACGCCATAGAAACGCTGCTCCACGGTAGACGCCGTGGCGTTGGGGCGCGCCACCTCCACCGTGATGGGGTCCTGCAGGTAGCTCTGCGCCAGCCGTTTGATCTCGGGTGAGAAGGTGGCCGAGAACAGCAGCGTCTGCCGCTGCTTGGGCAGGTAGGCGAGGATGCGCTGCAGGTCCGGCAGGAAGCCGATGTCGAGCATGCGGTCAGCCTCGTCCAGCACCACGTACTCCACCTGGTTCAGCACGCAGTTGCGGGCCTCGATGTGGTCGAGCAGCCGGCCCGGGGTGGCGATCAGCACTTCCACCCCGCCCTTGAGCACCAGGGTCTGCGGCTTCATGTCGATGCCGCCGAACACGACCGTGGAGCGCAACTGGGTGTGCTTGGCGTAGGTCTTGACGTTGTTGGCCACCTGGTCGGCCAACTCGCGTGTGGGCGCCAGGACGAGCGCGCGCACCGGGTGGCGCGCGGGGGAGGCGCTGGCGTTCTCGTGCCGCAGCATCTTCTGCAGCAAGGGGATGGTGAACGCCGCCGTCTTGCCCGTGCCGGTCTGGGCGGCGCCCATGACGTCACGCCCCTCCAGCACGATGGGGATGGCCTTGGCCTGGATCGGCGTCATGGCCGTGTAGCCACTGTCGGCCACGGCGCGCAGCAGCTTCGGGTCCAGCGGCAGGGTGTCGAAACGAGGGCCGGGCACTGCGGCAGCAGGCTCGGGAGCGGTGGTGGCCTCGAGCGGAGGCGACGCGGGGTCTTGATTCATCAAGCTCGGGATTATCCCTTAGAGACCGCAACCGTACGCAGACACAAAAAAGCCGCCCGAAGGCGGCTCTCTTGCGCTCGCAGCTTCCGATTACTTGGAAGCAGCCGGAGCGGCCGGGGCGGCGGAAGCAGCATCGGCGGGAGCCGGAGCGGGAGCCGGGGCGGCAGCAGGAGCGGGGGCCGGGGCAGGCGCCGGCTCGGGCTTCTTGCCGCAAGCGGCCAGGGCAGCGGCAGCAACCAGGGATGCCAGCAGGAGCGACTTCTTCATATGAATCCTCGGAACAGGTGGAGTTGAACGTTCAAGACTTCGCGGGCTTCATCCGAATGCTTCGACTGTCGCGAATTTCGCATCAGACCGCGCCTGACAAAAGGGCGTCCCCCTTATCGTCAACCTGGGATTATAAGCAGACTTAGGGCATTCCCTAGTGCCGACGACTCAACGCGCACCAGGCAGGAGCGGATGTCCATGCATCCAGCCCGCCTGGACAGCGTCTTCCAGCATCGCGCGGGCCTGCGCACTCAGGGCCGCCACCTCGCGAGGCCCGAGGGCCCGGTGGTCGGCCAGCTGGCGCATCCATCGCGCGTCCGGCCCACTGGCCCGGAACGACTCGCCGTTGAGAAACACGTGTCGGTCGTCATACATCATGCGGGTGCGCTGGTCCAGCCGCACCCCATGCCCTGCCTCCAGCGTTGCGCCTGGCTGGAACCATACCTGGGGCTTGGGTTCGGTCAGCCATTCGCCCAGCACGGCTTGCAGGCGACCGGGCTGCGCCAGCACCGCCTGGACGGCCTCTTGGGCGAAATGCTGCAACGCTGCAGGCACCTGTCCAGGCGTCTGGGTTGCGGCCTGCCCAGGGTCGCGGTAGCGACGTCGGACGCGGGACCGCGGGGGCCCGTCTTCCAGATCCGCCACATCAGCGGCGCGGGCCAGCAGCTCAGCTGCCAATTCCGCGACGGACGAAGACCGGAAGCCTACCGAGCAGGTCATGCAGTCCCCGCCCACGGCCACGCCGTCATGGCCCCAGCGCGGGGGCAGGTAGAGCATGTCACCAGGCTCGAGCACCCACTCCTGTTCGGGCTGGAAATGCTGCAGGATCTTCAACGGCACGCCCTCCACCAGGCGGTCGTCCTGCACGCGGCCGATGCGCCAGTGCCGGCGACCCTGCACCTGGACCAGGAAAACATCGTAGGCATCCAGGTGTGGGCCGACACCGCCGCCCTCACTGGCGTAGGACACCATCACGTCGTCCAGGCGCGCATCGGGCACAAAGCGAAAACGCCTCAGCAGGTCATGGGCAGCGGGCACGTGAAGGTCCAGCCCTTGCACCAACAGCGTCCATCCGGGGCGAGACAAGGGCGGCAAGCTGCGTCGGGAAAATGGACCATGACGCAAGCGCCAGGCGTCGTGGGCACGGACCACGAGTCGGCTCTCCACCTCCTCCATCGACGCCTGCTCGAACAGTTCGGCGCGCGACACGGGCGGCTGCAGGCCCGGGAAGGCCTGGCGCACCAGCAGCGGCTTCTTGTGCCAGTGGCGGCGCATGAATTGCGCCGGGGACTGCCCGCCGAGCATGGTCAAAGGTGTGGTGACGTCCATGGCTGAATTGTGGAGCGCCGGCAGGACAGTCCATGGCACGTCAAGTCCACGGACGCTGGGCGCCCGCTCGAAGGGCACGGCACGGGGCTGCCTGCCGCGGGCCCTGTGCGATCATCTTTGCATGAACATCGTGAAGCCTTGCGTCGTCACCCTCACATGGGCACTGACGGACGCCCAGAACCGCCCCATCGACGAACTCAAGGCACCGACCGAGTTCCTGTTCGGGGGAGAAGATCTGCTGCCCAAGATCGAGGACGCCCTGCAAGGGCAGGAGCCGGGTTTCGAGGCCCACCTGCACCTGGAACCCGAGCACGCCTTCGGCGACTACGACGCACAGCTCGTGTGCTTCGAGGACCGCAAGCTCTTCCCCGAGGGCCTGGAAGAAGGCATGCGCATCGAGGGACTGCCCGCAGGCGCCGTCACCCAAGGCATGCCGGCTGACGCGATCTACACGGTGACCGAGGTCTACCCATCACACGTGGTGCTGGATGGCAACCACCCCATGGCAGGCATGGCCCTGCGCATCCAGCTCAAGGTGCTGGACGTGCGCGAGGCCACGGAGGACGAGGCGCAGCGCGGCACGGTGGGGCGTGAACTGCTGGCCGTGGTGGAGTCACCAGCGCCGGGTGAATCGCTGCACTGAACGCCAGCGAACAGGCGCCGCACGCTCGACGGCGGCTGACCTGGCACTTCCCGGGGGCTCAGCCCCGGCCCGTGGAGCCGAAGCCCCCCTCGCCACGCTCGGAAGCGTTGAACTCCTGCACCTGACGAAAGCGCGCCTGCACCACGGGCACGATGACCAGCTGTGCAATCCGGTCCATGGGCTGCACGGTGAAGGCGGCCTGTCCGCGGTTCCAGCAGCTGACCATGAGCGGGCCCTGGTAGTCGCTGTCGATCAAGCCCACCAGGTTGCCCAGCACGATGCCGTGCTTGTGGCCCAAGCCCGAGCGCGGCAGGATCATGGCGGCCAGCCCGGGGTCTGCGATGTGGAGGGCGATGCCGGTGGGAACGAGCATGGCCTGCCCCGGTTCCATGACCAAGGGGCCGTCCGTGCAGGCTCTCAGGTCCAGGCCGGCACTGCCGGGGGTGGCGTAGGCCGGCAGGCACTCGGCCATGCGGGGGTCCAGCACTTTCAGATCGATCGTCGTCACTTCGCTTGCTCTTGCGTCACAGGGTTGGAACAGGCCGCAGGGCCGTGCAGTGGAATCGAATGCGCGCGGTCTCAAGTGGCAGGGCGGTTCAGGCGCCTGGCGATCTCGCCCACCAGCATGCGCGCCAGGGTGAGCTTGTCGGCACGCGGCATCTCGGCCTCGCCCGCGTCGTCCACCAGCACCAAAGCGTTGTCGTCCTGGCCGAAGGTGCTGGGCCCGTGGTTGGCCACGATCAAGGGCACGCCCTTGCGCAGGCGCTTTTCACGGGCGTGGCGCACCACGTCGTGGCTTTCGGCGGCAAAGCCCACGCAGTAGGGCTTCTGCGCTGGCGGCAGGCGGGCCACCGCGGCCAGGATGTCGGGGTTCTCGGTCATCTGGAACGCAGGCACCTGGTCCGAGCCATCCTTCTTGATCTTCTGGTCGGCCACGGCCAGCGGGCGCCAGTCGGCCACAGCCGCGGTGGCGATGAAGACGTCCTGGCCCGGGGCGGTGGCCATCACGGCCTCGTGCATCTGCAAGGCGCTGCGCACGTCCACCCGCCGCACGCCCGCGGGCGTGGGCAGGTGCACCGGACCGGCCACCAGCGTCACCGCGGCGCCGGCCTCCGCTGCGGCGCGGGCAATGGCAAAACCCATCTTGCCGCTGGACAGGTTGGTGATGCCGCGCACGGGGTCCAGGGCCTCGAAGGTGGGGCCTGCCGTCACCAGCACGCGCCGGCCTTGCAGCCGCTTGGGCTGGAAGAAGGCGCTCACCGCGTTCCGCAGTTCCTCGGGCTCCAGCATACGGCCGTCGCCGGTCTCGCCGCAGGCCTGCGCCCCATGGCCCGGGCCCAATAGCAAAGCGCCGTCTGCCACCACCTGAGCGACATTGCGTTGCGTGGCCGGGTGCGACCACATCTCGCGGTTCATCGCGGGAGCCAGCAGCAGCGCGCAACGTTCGCGGGGGCGGGCCAGGCACAGCAGCGCCAACAGTTCGGACGCGCGGCCCTGGGCCAACTGCGCGATGAAATCTGCACTGGCGGGCGCGACGATGAGCGCATCGGCCTCGCGCGAGAGGTCGATATGCGCCATGTTGGCCGGGGCGCGGGCGTCCCACTGGTCGGTGACGACCGGCCGGCCCGTCAAGGCCTGCATGGTCACGGGCGTGATGAAACGGCAGGCCGCCTCGGTCATCACCACCTGCACCGTGGCGCCGGCCTTGACCAGCTCGCGGGCGAGCTCGGCCGCCTTGTAGCAGGCGATGCCGCCGGACAAGCCAAGCACGAGATGCCGGCCTTGAAGGTCGAGTCTTTCGGTCACCGGTGTCGCTCCTGTGGTCATCGGCGCGGCAGTCTTTCAGCAGGGGACGTGCCCGCTCACGCCCCGTGGCACTTCTTGTACTTGCGACCGCTGCCGCAGTGGCATGGGTCGTTGCGACCCGGAGTGTGAACCACTCGCAAGGGTGCGCGCTTGGGCGGGTGGTCGACCCACCAGACGCGCAGGTCCTGCACCGCAAAGCAGGCCTCGTCGACCAACTCGTCGCGCGTGGGGTCGGCCTCCTTCCAGCCTTTGGCGGCAAAACTGCGGAACTCGTCGCTGCGCGGGTCCATCGCGAGGGCGGCCACGGTCTCCAGCAGTTCACCGTGAATCTCGGCGTGCTCGTCATCAGGGTCGGCATCGGGCCAGTCGGCCGCGAAGTCTTCCAGTGCCCGGAAGAACCCCAGCGCCCAACTGGCGCCGGTGTGCAACTGGGCGGCGTCTTCTTCCGAGCCCAGGCCCTCTTCCACCACCTGCTGTCGGGTGGTCTCGTCCCAAACCTGCATCAGCGGGGCCAGGCGCAAATGGTCCGGGTCGTCCAGCAGGGCCTCGGGGTCGAGGGCAAGGCGCAGTTCATCCAGCCGCGCTTGCAGGGCCGCCCGCGCGGCAGCCTCGTCCGCCGGGTCGGCAAAGGCGCGCTCGAAGGCATCGCCGCACATCAGCGGCAGCACTTCCTCCAAAGGCATGGCGCGCCAGCTGGCGGCCACGGCCGTGAGGTAGCCGTCGATGTCCTCCGTCGACAGGCGGTCATCGAAGCCGTTCAAGCGCCGGCAGACGCGGTCGAGGGCCTCGATGACGGGGTCGAGCTCGTCAGCGGGCTCGGACGCCGCAGGCGGCTGGGCGTCGGCGGCCGGTCCCGCTTCACCCGCAGCGCTCAAGCCCGCTCCCCCACCCAGCCTGCCACCGAGGCCAGCGCCTTTGGCAAGGCTGCGGCATCGGTCCCGCCGGCCATGGCCATGTCGGCCTTGCCGCCGCCCTTGCCGCCCACCTGCTGGGCGACGAAGTTCACGAGCTCGCCCGCCTTCACGCGGCCGATGCTGTCGGCCGTCACGCCGGCGGCCAGCTGCACCTTGCCGCCGTCCACGGCGGCCAGCACGATGGCGGCGGTCTTGAGCTTGTCCTTGAGCTTGTCCAGGGTCTCGCGCAGGGTCTTGGCATCGGCGCCTTCCAGCGTGGCGGCCAGCACCTTCAAGCCCTTGACGTCCACGGCCTGGGCCATGAGTTCGTCGCCTTGGGCGGAGGCCAGCCTGCCCTTGAGCGCGGCAATCTCCTTCTCCAGCGCGCGCACCTGCTCGAGCACCGCGCTGACGCGGCCCGGCACCTCCAGCGGGGTGACCTTCAGTGAACCGGCCACGCCGCCCAGCGTGCCCTCCAGCTGCTGCAGGTAGGCCAGCGCGCCCTCACCCGTCACCGCCTCGATACGCCGAACGCCCGCAGCGATGCCGCCCTCGGCCACCACCTTGAACAGGCCGATTTCACCCGTGCGCTGCACGTGCGTGCCGCCGCACAACTCGCGTGAGGAGCCGATGTCCAGCACGCGCACTTCGTCGCCGTACTTTTCGCCAAACAGCATCATGGCGCCCAGCTTCTGCGCCTCGTCAATCGGCAGCACGCGTGCCTGGGTGGCGGCGTTGGCCAGGATCTCGGCATTCACCAGGGCCTCCACCTGTGCGATCTGCGCGTCGGTGACCGGGGCGTTGTGGGCGAAGTCGAAGCGCGTACGCTCTGCGGTCACCAACGAACCCTTCTGCTGCACGTGCGCGCCCAGCACTTCGCGCAGCGCCTTGTGCATGAGGTGGGTGGCGCTGTGATTGCGCACGGTGCGGGCACGCTGTTCGCCGTTCACCCGGGCCACCAGCACATCCCCCAATTCGACCGCGCCCTCCAGGATGCGGCCCTGGTGCCCGTGCACGCTGGCCTGGATCTTCACGGTGTCTTCCACCACCACCCGGGCGCGCTGGTTGCGCAGTTCGCCCGTGTCGCCCACCTGACCGCCACTCTCGGCATAGAAGGGGGTGTGGTCCAGCACGATCACGGCGTCGTCACCGGCCTTGGCGTGGCTCACCGGCGTGCCCTCGACGTAGAGGGCGGTCACGGTGGCGGTCTCGCACACCAGGTGCTCGTAGCCGTGGAAGGTGGTGGCCGCGCCCTCGTATTCCAGGCCCGCGGCCACCTTGAACTTGGCCGCCGCACGGGCCTGCTCGCGCTGGCGGCTCATGGCGGCGTTGAAGCCCGCCTCGTCCACCGACACGCCGCGCTCGCGGCACACATCAGCCGTCAGGTCCAGCGGGAAGCCGAAGGTGTCGTGCAGCTTGAAGGCGGTCTCACCGTCGATGCCGCTGCGGCGCCCGGCGTCCGTGGCCAGCGCGGTCTCCAGCATCTCCATGCCGTTGGCAATCGTCTGGAAGAAGCGCTCTTCTTCCTGTTTGAGCACCTCGGTCACGCGCACGGCCTCGCGCCGCAGTTCGGGGTAGGCGTCGCCCATCTCCGCGGCCAGGGGCTGCACCAGCTTGTGGAAGAAGGGCCGGCGCGCGCCCAGCTTGTAGCCGTGGCGGATGGCGCGGCGGGCGATGCGGCGCAGCACGTAACCACGGCCTTCGTTGCCGGGGATCACGCCGTCCACCACCGTGAAGGCACAGGCGCGGATATGGTCGGCAATCACCTTCAACGACGGCGCGAGCAGGTCGATGTCGGCGGCACCACCCACCGCCGCCACGGCGTCCCGCGTGGCCAGCAGCAGATGGCGGAACAGGTCGATCTCGTAGTTGCTGTGCACATGCTGCAACACCGCGGCCAGGCGCTCCAGGCCCATGCCCGTGTCCACGCTGGGCTTGGGCAGGCGGTGCATCACCCCGTCTTCGGTGCGGTTGAACTGCATGAAAACGTTGTTCCAGATCTCGATGTAGCGGTCGCCGTCCTGCTCGGGGCTGCCCGGGGGGCCGCCGGCCACCTCGGGGCCGTGGTCGTAGAAGATCTCGGAGCACGGGCCGCAGGGGCCGGTGTCGCCCATCATCCAGAAGTTGTCGGACATGTAGCGCCCGCCCTTGTTGTCACCGATGCGCACGATGCGCTCGGGCGGCAGGCCGATCACCTTCAGCCAGATGTCGTAGGCCTCGTCGTCCTCGGCATAGACCGTGGCCCAGAGCTTGTCCTTGGGCAGCTTGAATTGCTCGGTCAGCAACTCCCAGGCATACGAGATGGCGTCGTGCTTGAAGTAGTCGCCAAACGAGAAGTTGCCCAGCATCTCGAAGAAGGTGTGGTGCCGCGCGGTGTAGCCCACGTTCTCCAGGTCGTTGTGCTTGCCGCCGGCGCGGATGCACTTCTGCGCCGTCGCCGCCCGCGTGTAGGGCCGCTTGTCGAAGCCCAGGAACACGTCCTTGAACTGGTTCATGCCCGCGTTCGTGAACAGCAAGGTGGGGTCGTCGCCCGGCACCACAGGGCTGGAAGCCACGGCCTGGTGGCCCTTGGACTCGAAGAACTTCAGGAAGGTGGAGCGGATGTCGGAGGCTTTCATGGGGAACTCGGGTCAGATCAACGCAGGAAGATAGGCCAAGTGGCAGCCGACCAAGAGACCAGGACCGGTCGGCGGGGGTGGGAATCGGGTTCAGTCCAGCACAGCAACGCCGGCGCGTCGCGCAGCCAATGCCAGCTGATTGTCGAGGGTTGCCAGAGCACAACGGCGCTGCAGCGCGAGCTCCAGGTAGGCCGCGTCATAGGCCGTCAGGTCATGAGCGTGCGCTGAGAGATAACGCTGCCTGACACCCAGATCGGACGTGGGCGACGTTTCTACTTCGAAGGCCTCTACATGCTCGCACACAGCCTGCACGTCGGTCTCCAGGAGACGGCCGCGTCGCACGCCGTTGCGCAGGGCATTGGCCACCTCCACAGGCCAGATCGCCGGCGCAAAGAGGCGGGCATCCATCACGGCCCAGAGTGTGGAGGGCCGCGCCTCGTCGGGCATGACCATGGCCAAGGTGTACGAGCAATCCAGGACGATCACTTGCGGCCCTCGCGAACCCACTCCAGTATCTCTTCGCGGGTGATGTCGCCCGTGCGCTCGACGACCTGACGCCCGATGGCCTGCAACTGCGCGACAGCCTCCCGCCGCCGTGCCACCAGGTCGGCCGATACCTGGCTGATCGGCACCAGCTTGGCGACCGGCTTGTTGTGGCGCGTGATGATCACCTCCTCGCCCTGCTCGGCGCGGGCCACCAGTTCGGACAGGTGCGTCTTGGCTTCGAAGAGCCCGATGGTTTCCATGGCTTGTACCGTGTGAAGGCGCTGGTGAGAGAGGCTGCGAAAGTTTTCTTGGTTGAATCAACCAGATTCTAGTTCCACCCACTGCCCGCGTGGGTCGGGCCCGACGCCTTAGCATTCCGGGTTTGCCGGACATCAACAGGACCCCTGACCCATGGCCACCGCCTCGAAGACCTCCGCGAAGTTCCAGTGGGACGACCCCTTCCACCTGGAAGCCCAGCTCACCGACGACGAGCGGGCCGTCAGTGAAGCCGCCCGCGCCTACTGCCAGGAGAAGCTGGCGCCCCGGGTGCAGCTGGCCTTCCGTAACGAGCACACCGACATCGCGATCTTCCGCGAGATGGGTGAGCTGGGCCTGCTGGGCCCCACCATCCCCGAGCAATACGGCGGCGCCGGCCTGAACTACGTGTGCTACGGCCTGGTGGCGCGCGAGGTGGAGCGCGTGGACTCGGGCTACCGCTCGATGATGAGCGTGCAGAGCTCGCTGGTCATGCTGCCGATCTTCGAGTTCGGTACCGAAGCGCAGAAGCAGAAGTACCTGCCCAAGCTGGCCACGGGTGAGTGGATCGGCTGCTTCGGCCTGACCGAGCCCAACCACGGCAGCGACCCCGGCAGCATGATCACCCGCGCCCGCAAGGTGCCGGGTGGCTACAGCCTCTCCGGCTCCAAGATGTGGATCAGCAACTCGCCCTTCGCCGACGTCTTCGTGGTCTGGGCGAAGGACGACGCCGGCTCCATCCGCGGCTTCGTGCTGGAAAAGGGCTGGAAGGGCCTGTCCGCCCCCGCCATCCACGGCAAGGTGGGCCTGCGCGCGTCCACCACGGGCGAGATCGTCATGGACGAGGTGTTCTGCCCCGAGGAGAACGCCTTCCCCGAGGTGCGCGGCCTGAAGGGCCCCTTCACCTGCCTGAACAGCGCCCGCTACGGCATCGCCTGGGGCGCGCTGGGTGCGGCCGAAGACTGCTTCCACCGCGCCCGCCAGTACGTGCTGGACCGCCAGCAGTTCGGCCGGCCCCTGGCGGCCAACCAGCTCATCCAGAAGAAGCTGGCCGACATGCTCACCGAGATCAGCCTGGGCCTGCAAGGCTGCCTGCGCCTGGGACGCATGAAGGACGAGGGCTCGGCGGCGGTGGAGATCACCTCTATCCTCAAGCGCAACTCCTGCGGCAAGGCCCTGGACATCGCCCGCATGGCGCGCGACATGATGGGCGGCAACGGCATCAGCGACGAGTACGGCGTGGCACGCCACCTGGTGAACCTGGAGGTGGTGAACACCTACGAGGGCACGCATGACATCCATGCGCTGATCCTGGGCCGCGCCATCACCGGCATCCAGGCCTTCCAGTGACCGGTCCCGCGCCCCTGGCGGGCATCCGCGTCCTGGACTTGTCCCGCGTGTTGGCCGGCCCGTGGTGCGGCCAGTTGCTGGCCGACTACGGTGCCGACGTCGTCAAGGTGGAGCGCCCGGGCAGCGGCGACGACACCCGCGGCTGGGGACCGCCCTACTGGGGTGATCCGGCCCAGGGCATGGCGGCCTACTACCTGAGCACCAACCGCGGCAAGCGCTCGATTGCCATCGACATCGCCAGCGCCGAGGGCGCAGCCCTGGTGCGGCAGCTCGCGGCCGAGGCCGACGTGCTGCTGGAGAACTACAAGGTAGGCCAGCTCGCCAAGTACGGCCTGGATTACGCCAGCCTGTCGGCCCTGAACCCGCGCCTGGTGTACTGCTCGGTCACCGGCTACGGGCAGGACGGCCCCTATGCGCAGGCCGCCGGCTATGACTTCGCCATCCAGGCCACAGGCGGGCTGATGAGCGTGACAGGCGAGAAGGAAGGCACGCCCGGCAGCGAGCCGCAGAAGGTGGGCGTGGCCGTGAGCGACCTGTTCACGGGCGTGTATGCCTCGGGCGCCGTGATGGCCGCGCTGATCGAGCGTGGGCGTACGGGCCGCGGCCGGCACATAGACGCCGCCCTGCTGGACGTGCAGGTGGCCATGACCAGCCAGCAGGCCAGCAACTACATGCACAGCGGCAAGACGCCGCAGCGCATGGGCAACGCCCACGTCAACATCGTGCCCTACCAGGTGTTTGCCACGAAGGATGGCCACATCGTCATCGCCGTGGGCAACGACGGGCAGTTCGAGCGCTTCTGTGTCTTGGCCGGCCACCCGGAGGTGGCGGCAGACCCGCGCTACGCCCGTAACTCCAGCCGCGTGGAGCGCCGCGCCGAACTCGTGCCCGTGATGGCGGCCTGGATGCTGGAGCGCACCACCGCGCAGTGGGTGGCGCTGCTGGAGCCCCACGCGGTGCCCTGCGCGCCCATCCTGTCCATCCCCGATGCGCTGGCCCACCCGCAGGTGGTGTCGCGCGGCATGCGGGTGGAAAACGCCGGCATCCCCATGGTAGCCACGCCCATGCGTTTTGACGGCGTGCGCCCGCTGGCCCCTTTGGCGCCGCCCCAGCTGGACGAGCACGGCGACGCCATCCGCCAGGCCCTCGCCCAACAGGCCGGCTGGCCATCGCCCTGAGCACGCGCCTCTGAACTGAACACCCGGCACGCGCCGCTGTGCCAAAGCGTCCGACCTTACTTCCCACCAGAAACCTGCCTGGGCACCTCGACCATGACCACGAACCCCTCACCCCTGACCAGCCTGAACGACCCCACCCTGCTGAAGACCGACGGCTTGATCGACGGCCAGTGGGTCAGCGGCGGCAGCCGCTTCGCCGTGCACGATCCCGCCACGGGCCACCACCTGGCCGACGTGGCCAACCTGGACGCCGATCACGCACAGGCCGCCATCGCCGCAGCCGACAAGGCCTGGCCGGCCTGGCGTGCCAAGCCCGCCAAGGAGCGCGCCGGCATCCTGATGAAGTGGTTTGCGCTGCTGCACCAGCACGCGGATGACCTGGCCCGCATCATGACGGCCGAGCAAGGCAAGCCCCTGGCCGAAGCGAAGGGCGAAGTCACGTATGGCGCCAGCTTCGTGGAGTGGTTTGCGGAAGAAGCCAAGCGCGTCTACGGCGAGACCATCCCGACCACCGACCCCACCAAGCGCTACCTGGTGCTCAAGCAGCCCATCGGTGTGTGCGCGGCCATCACGCCGTGGAACTTCCCCATCGCGATGATCACGCGCAAGGTGGCTCCGGCCCTGGCCGCGGGCTGCCCCGTGGTCATCAAGCCGGCCGAGCAGACGCCGCTGTCGGCCCTGGCCTGTGCGGAACTGGCCCTGCGCGCCGGCATGCCCGCGGGCGTGCTGAACGTGCTGCCGGCGGACGCCGAGCGCTCCATCGCCATAGGCCAAGTGCTGTGCGCCAGCGATGTGGTGCGCCACCTGTCCTTTACCGGCTCCACCGAGGTGGGCCGCATCCTGGCCGCACAGTGCGCGCCCACCATCAAGAAGATCAGCCTGGAACTGGGCGGCAACGCTCCCTTCATCGTGTTCGATGACGCCGACGTGGACAGCGCGGTGGACGGCGCCATGGTCAGCAAGTACCGCAACGCCGGCCAGACCTGCGTCTGTGCCAACCGCCTGTACGTGCAGGAGGGCGTGTACGACGCCTTCGTGGAGAAGCTCGCCGCCAAGGCGCAAGGCATCAAGGTGGGCAACGGCTTCGAGGCCGGGGTGAACCAGGGCCCGCTCATTGACGCGCAGGCCATGCGCAAGGTGCAGGCCCACGTGGCCGATGCGCTGGCCAAGGGCGCGCGCGTGGTCACGGGCGGGCAACCCCAGGGCGAGCGCTTCTTCACCCCCACCGTGCTCGCTGATGTGACGCCAGACATGGTGTGTGCGCGAGAGGAAACCTTCGGCCCGGTGGCGCCGGTGTTCCGCTTCAAGACCGAGGCCGAGGCCATCGCCCTGGCGAACGCCACGGAGTTTGGCCTGGCCAGCTACTTCTACAGCCGCGACATCGGCCGCATCTTCCGCGTGGCCGAGGCCCTGGAGTACGGCATGGTGGGCATCAACACGGGCCTCATCTCCACCGCCGAGGTGCCGTTCGGCGGCGTGAAGCAATCCGGCCTGGGGCGCGAAGGCTCACGCCACGGCATCGAGGATTACGTGGAGATGAAGTACCTGGCCCTGGGCGACCTGCACAAATGAAAAAAGCCGCACCCGAGGCATTCGGGATGCGGCCGTGATCAGGCGAGAAGCCAGGAATCTGGAGCGGGTGAAGGGAATCGAACCCTCGTATGAAGCTTGGGAAGCTGCCGTTCTACCATTGAACTACACCCGCAGCAAAGCCGAATTGTAGCGAGCGGACCGCGCACTGCCGCCCACCCACCTCATGAGTGACCAGACCCCGCCGCCAGACCCGCCCGTGCAACCCGCAGGCGCTGCCCCCCGGCCGGCCATCAAGAGCTTCGTCAAGCGCGCGGGCCGCATGGGGTCCGGGCAGCAGCGAGCCCTGGAAGCACTGGGCCCGCGCTATGGGGTGCCGTTCACGCAGGCCTTGCCCGATTGGCCGTCACTTTTCGGCCGGACCGCCCCCACAGTCCTGGAGATCGGCTTCGGCATGGGTGGCGCCACCGCCGCCATCGCCGCAGCGCGCCCGGACACCGACTTCATCGGCGTGGAAGTGCACGAACCTGGCGTGGGCGCCCTGCTCAAGCTGATCGACGAGCAGGCCCTGACCAACCTGCGCATCGTCCAGCACGACGCCGTGGAGGTGCTGCGGCACATGGTGGCCCCGCGGTCGCTTGCGGGCGTGCACATCTATTTTCCGGACCCCTGGCACAAGAAGCGGCACCACAAGCGCCGCCTGATCCAGCCGGATTTCGTACGCAAGCTCGTCAACCACCTGGCCCCGGACGGCTACCTGCACTGCGCCACCGACTGGGCGCCCTATGCCCAGCAGATGCTGGAAGTGCTGTCAGCCGAACCCGCGCTGCGCAACACCTGCGAGGGCTACGCGCCGCGCCCCGAATGGCGCCCGCTGACCAAGTTCGAGCATCGGGGCATGAAACTCGGCCACGGGGTGTGGGATCTCATGTTCGAGGCCCGCTGAGATCGCACCCAGGCTGCACCCACACCGCACCCACACCGCAGCGCGCCCCACCCCACCGCTCCTGGGCCCTGGCTTCTTCAGGCCTTCCACTCCACCCAGCCGGTGTACGCGGTCAGCAACACCACCAGCCCGAAGACGATGCGGTACCAGGCGAACACCGTGAAATCGTGGGTGGACACATAGCGGATCAGCCAGCGGATGCACAGCCATGCGCTGAAGAAGGCGAAGATGGTGCCGATGGCGAACATGGGCAGGTCTGACCACTGCAGCAGGTCTCGCTGCTTCCACACCGAGTAGGCGCCCGCACCCATCAGCGTGGGGATGCCGAGGAAGAAACTGAACTCGGTGGCGCACTTGCGCGAGAAGCCGAACATCATGGAGCCGATGATGGTGGCGCCCGAACGGCTGGTGCCGGGAATCAGCGCCAGGCACTGCACCAGGCCCACCTTCAGCGCGTCCAGGCCGCTCATGTCGTCAACCGTTTCCACCCGTGCGCGGCGTGTGCCTTCCTGATCACGGTCGCCGAACTGGCGGCGGTGACGTCGCTCCACCCACAGGATGATGAACCCGCCCACGATGAACGCCAGGGCCACGGGCACCGGATGGAAGAGGTGTTCCTTGACGATCTTGCCGAACAACAAGCCCAGCACGGCCGCAGGGATGAAGGCCACCAGCAGGTTCAGCATGAAACGCTGGGCCGCCGGCTCCGAGCCCAGGCCCCGGACGGCCCCCAGCAGGCGCTGGCGGTATTCCCAGATCACGGCAAGCATGGCGCCGGTCTGGATGGCGATCTCGAAGACTTTTGCGGTCTCGCCCGTGAAGTCCAGCAGCGAACCGGCCAGGATCAGGTGCCCCGTGGAGGAGATCGGCAGGAACTCCGTCAGGCCTTCCACGATGCCCATCAGGGCGGCCTTCAGGGCCAGGGTCCAGTCCAACGAGATCTCTCCTTGCACCCGAAGCGCCCCGCGCGTCGGCTTCATGATCCGGAAAAACGCGCATGCTACATTGACCCAACGCCTGCGTACGGAGCCTGGAGCGCCTTTCCTCAATGAAACGCCTGTTGCGTTGGATTCTCGTCATCGCTGTCATCGCGGCGCTTGCACTGTCTGTCTTCCGGCTGGTCCAGGAGCGCCGCCAAACCCAAGGCAAACCTGCCACGCCGGCAGCGGCCCCGGTGCTGGAACTGAGCAGCGCGGACGTGCTCACCCTGCGCAGCGGCATCGGCTCCAAGACGCTTGAACTGTCGGGCACGGTCAAGGCAGTGGAAACGGCCTTGGTCAAGGCGCGGGTGGCCGGAGAGGTCCTGCGCATCCACGCCCGCGAGGGCGAGGCCGTGAAGGCCGGGCAGAAACTCGTCGAACAGGACACCACCGAACTGGACCTGCGCCTGCGCCAGGCCGAACAGCAGGTGGCCGCCAGCCGCGCGCAACTGGAGATCACCCAGCGCGCCCTGGCCAACAACCGCGCCTTGGTGACCCAGGGTTTCATCTCGGCCACGGCGCTGGAATCCTCCGTCAGCAACGAAGCCGCCGCGCAGGCCAACCTGCTGGTGGCCCAGGCGGCCGTGGACATCGCGCGCAAGGCCCGGGCCGACGCCACGCTCAACGCCCCCATCAGCGGCATCGTCTCCCAGCGTCTGGCCCAACCTGGAGAACGGGTGGGACTGGACGCTCGGATCCTGGAGATCGTGGACCTCTCCCGCCTGGAGGTGGAGGCCGCGGTGCCCGCCGAGGACGTGGCCGCACTCAAGCCCGGGCGGCCTGCCCGCTTCGAAGTGGACGGCCTGGACGGCCGCTTCACCGGCCGGGTGGCACGCATCAATCCCAGCACCCAGGCGGGCTCGCGCGCGGTCTCTGTGTACTTGTCGATCGATCCGCACCCTTCCCTGCGCCAGGGCCTGTTCGCCCGCGGCAGCGTGGTGCTGGAAGAGCGGCAGGCGCTGTGGTTGCCCGCCTCCGCCGTGCGGCTGGACCGCGCCCTGCCCTACGTGTTCGCACTCGAAGGCGGCACGCTGAAGGCGCGCAACGTGCGCACGGGCGTGCGCAGCCGCGGCGCCGACGGTGAACGCCTGGAAATCGTCGAGGGCCTGGCAGAGGGCGCGCAGGTGCTGGTCGGCAGCATCGCCACCGTGGCCGAGGGCACGGCCTGGCGGATGTCCGGCGCTGCAGGCCCTGCCTCCAAGTCGCCGTCGGCCCCAGCCTCCGCCGTGGCGCCTGGCGCTTCGCGCTGAGCCCGAGCCCCGCTGACCCGCTGAATCGCTGAGCGCTTCCCGCCATGTGGTTCACCCGCGTCTCGATCGGCAACCCCGTCATGGCCGTGATGGTCATGCTGGCCTTCGTGGTGCTGGGCGTGTTCGGCGTGCAGCGCCTGAAGGTGGACCAATTTCCGAACATCGAGTTCCCCACCGTCGTGGTGTCCACCGAGTACCCCGGCGCCTCGCCCGAGATCGTGGAGATCGAGGTCACGCGCCGCGTGGAAGAGGCTGTCAACACCATCGGCGGCATCAGCCAGCTGTTCTCGCGCAGCTACGAAGGCGTGTCGGTGGTCATCGTCCAGTTCAACCTGGACGTGGACGGGCGCAAAGCCGCCGACGATGTGCGCGAGAAGGTGGCCCTGGTGCGGCCGGTGTTCCGGCCCGAGGTCAAGGAATCGCGCGTGCAGCGCTTCGACCCCACCTCGCGGCCCGTCTTCACGCTGGCGCTCACCTCCCCCGATGGCACGCGCACCCCTACCGAGCTCAGCACCACCGCCGAGCAACTGGTGAAGAAGCGGCTGGAGAACGTACGCGGCGTGGGCGCCATCACGGTGGTTGGCGCGCGCAAGCGCGAGATCAACATCTACTTGAAACCCGCGGCCATGGAAGCGCTGGGCATCGGCGCGGACCAGGTGGTGGCCGCCCTGCGCACCGAGAACCGGGACCTGCCCGCTGGCGCGCTGCGCAGCCGCGAATCCGAGCGCGTGGTGCAGATCGATGGCGCGGTGAAGCGGCCCGAGGAGCTGCGCGACATCGTGGTGGCCCGCCGCGGAGCCTCTCCCCAGCCCATCAAGCTGTGGCAGGTGGCCGATGTCGTGGACGGCCCGGAAGAGGTGGAGTCGCTGGCCCTGTTCAACGGCCAGCGCATGATCGCCCTGGACGTGGTGAAGAACCAGGGCGAGAACACCATCGAGGTGGTGGACGGGCTGAAGAAAGCCGCCGAATCGCTGAAGAAGGAACTGCCGCCCGGCATGGCGGTCGACGTGGTGCGCGACAACTCCCGGCCCATCCGCGTGGCCGTGGCCAACGTGCAGCGCACGCTGGTGGAAGGCGCCTTGCTGACCGTGGGCATCGTCTTCCTGTTCCTGAACTCCTGGCGCTCCACCGTCATCACCGGCCTCACGCTGCCCATCGCCCTGGTAGGCACCTTCTTCTTCATGGACCTGTTCGGCTTCTCGCTGAACATGGTCACACTCATGGCGCTGAGCCTGTGCGTGGGCCTGTTGATCGACGACGCCATCGTCGTGCGCGAGAACATCGTGCGCCACGTGCAGATGGGCAAGAGCCCGCACCAGGCCTCGATGGACGGCACCAACGAGATCGGCCTGGCCGTGCTGGCCACCACGCTGTCCATCGTGGCGGTGTTCCTGCCCATCGGCTTCATGGGCGGCATCATCGGCAAGTTCTTCCACGAGTTCGGCATCACCATCGTGGCGGCGGTGCTGATCTCGATGTTCGTGAGCTTCACGCTGGACCCGATGCTGAGTTCCGTCTGGCACGACCCCGCCATAGACCGTCAAGGCCAGCCCTTCGTGCCGAAGTCGCTGTACGACCACACCTTGGGCCGCGTCACCCACTGGTTCGACCGCGCGCAGCACCGCATGGGCGAGCGCTACGTCGCGGTGCTGGGCTGGTCGCTGCGCCACAAGCTCGCCACCCTGGCGTTGGGCCTGTCCACCCTGGTGGGCAGCCTGGCGCTGGTGCCCTTCATGGGCACCGAGTTCGTCCCCAAGGCCGACTTCTCCGAAACCTCGGTGAACTTCTACACGCCCGTGGGGTCTTCGGTGGAAGTGACCGAAGCCCGCGCCCGTCAGGTGGACGCCATCCTGCGCGAGCAGCCCGAGGTGCGCTACACCGTCACCACCATCAACACCGGCCAGGCCCAGGGCCGCATCTACGCCAGCGTCTACGTGCGCCTGGTAGACCGCAAGGACCGCCAGCGCAACGTGGACCAGATGTCGGTGCCGCTGCGCGAGCGCCTGGCCTCGGTGCCCGGCATCACGGTCACCCACGTCGGCTTGCTGGACGGCGTGAGCGGCTCCAAGCCCATCTCGCTGTCTTTGCAGGGCACAGACCTGAAGGAACTGCAGCGCCTGACCGACGAGCTGACGGCGCGCATGCGCCAGGTGCCGGGCCTGATCGATCTGGACACCAGCATGAAGGCCAACAAGCCCATCGTGGCGGTGGAGGTGCGACGCGACGCCGCTGCGGACGCCGGGCTGTCGGTGGGGGCCATCACCAACACCTTGCGCACCCTGGTGGCCGGTGAAACCGTGGGCCAATGGCGATCAGGCGCCGACCAAACTCACGACATCAAGGTGCGCGTGGCCCCGCAGCACCGTGACAACGTGGAAGACCTGGCGCGCCTGGGCCTGAGCGTAGGCACCGCTGCTGATGGTTCGCCGCGCGTGGTGCGCCTGTCGCAGATGGCCGACCTGCGCCTGGGCCTGGGGGCCAACCAGATCAACCGGCGCGACCTCAACCGCGAGGTGGAGATCACGGCCAACACCGCCGGCCGCTCCGTGGGCGAGGTCTCGGCCGACATCCGCAAGCTGTTGGATCAAACCACGCTGCCCCCAGGCTACGGCTACCGGTTCGGCGGTTCCACCAAGGACATGCAGGAAAGCTTCAGCTACGCGCTCTCGGCCCTGGCCATGGCCGTCATCTTCATCTACATGATCCTGGCCTCACAGTTCCGCAGCTACCTGCAGCCCGTGGCGCTGATGGCCTCGCTGCCGCTCACGCTCATCGGCGTGGTGGGCGCCCTGGTGCTGTGGCGCAGCACGCTCAACATGTTCTCCATCATCGGCGTGATCATGCTCATGGGGCTGGTGACGAAGAACGCCATCTTGCTGGTGGACTTCGCCAACCGGGCTCGCGAAGCGGGCATGGAGCGCAGCGCCGCGCTGTTGGAGGCCGCGCGCGTGCGCTTGCGGCCCATCCTGATGACCACGCTGGCCATGATCTTCGGCATGGTGCCGCTGGCCTTCGCACTCACCGAGGGCAGCGAGCAGCGCGCCCCCATGGGCCAGGCGGTGATCGGCGGGGTGATCACCTCCTCGCTGCTGACGCTGGTGGTGGTGCCCGTGATCTACGTCTACCTGGACGACCTGGGCACCTGGGCACGGCGGCTGTTCGCGTCAGGCGAGGGACAGAGGCCCACCTAAAATCAAACGCTGGCTTTGCCATGCAGCGCCTGCCCTGTGCACCGGGCGCCATGCAAGCAGTCATCCACACAGACTCATCTCCGCCCCGCCATGAACTTCGAACAGGCCCGCTTCAACATGATCGAGCAGCAGATCCGCCCCTGGGATGTGCTGGAGCCGGGCGTCCTGGCCTTGCTGGCGCGCGTGCGCCGTGAAGACTTCGTGCCCGCGTCGCACCAGGCCCTGGCTTTCGTGGACACCCAGGTGCCGCTGATCGAAGGCTCCCCGCAGGGCGCCTGCATGCTGGAGCCCCGCGTGGAAGCGCGCATGCTGCAGGAGCTGCGCCTTCAGCCCACCGACCGCGTGCTCGAGGTGGGCGCCGGCTCCGGCTTCATGGCCTGCCTGCTGGCGGGGCTGGCGGGCGACGTCACCAGCCTGGAGATTCAGCCTGAGCTGGCCGAGCAGGCTCGGCACAACCTTCGTGAGGCCGGCGTGGACAACGCGCGCGTGCTGCGGGCCGACGGCAGCGCCGGCCTGGCCCAGGACGGCCCTTACGACGCCATCGTGCTGTCCGGCTCGGTGGCCGAAGTGCCCCAGGCCTTGCTGGCGCAGCTCAGGCCCGGCGGCCGGCTGCTGGCCATCGTGGGGCAGGAGCCCATCATGCGCGCACGCCTGTTCACGCACGGCACCGGCCAGACCTTCTCGCACGTGGACCTGTTCGACACCGTGGCCCCGCGCCTGTTGAACTTCCCCGAGCCCAGCCGCTTCAAGTTCTGATTCCGCCGAATCTGATCCCACCGAAAGGACCACACCATGCGAACGCCACGTCTAGCCCGTCAACTGATCGCCCCGCTGTCCGTGCTGCTGGCGGGCGCGGGCCTGCCGGCCTGGGCCCAGAGCCTGCAAGAGCTTTACGACGCAGCGCGCGTCTATGACGCGGCCTACCTCAGCGCCAAGGCCGCCGCGCAAGCGGCCGAGCACCGCGCGGCCCAGGCCGATGCGCTGCTGCGACCCTCGGCCGCGCTGGCCGGCAGTGCCACCATGGGGCTGGCCGAGGCTCCCCGCGTGGGCACGCGGGACAACAACGCGCTGGGCGCCACTCTCAGCGGCAAGTACCCGCTGATCAACAGGGCCACCGCTCCCACCATCGAGCAATCCCGCAAGGCCGTGCAGGTGACGCAGGCCGATCTGGAAGCGGTGGAGCAAGACCTGATCGTGCGCGTGAGCCAGGCCTACTTCGACGTGCTGGCCGCGCAGGATGCACTGGCCACCACGCGCGCCAGCAAGGCCGCCATCACCGAGCAACTGGCCTCGGCCCGGCGCAACTTCGAGGTGGGCACCGCCACCATCACCGACACGCGCGAAGCGCAGGCCCGGTTCGACTTGGCCACCGCCCAGGAGATCGCCGCGGAAAACGATCTGCGCACCAAGCGCATCGCGCTGGACCAGGTGGTGGGCCGCGGCAATGTGTCGCCCAAGGGTCTGGTCAAGACAGCCGTCCTGCCGGCCCCCCAGCCCGCAGATGCAGAAGCCTGGGCCAGCCAGGCCGACAGCGGCCACCCCAGCGTGCGCAAGGCCCGCCTGGGCCTGGACGTGGCGCGCCTGGAAACCGAGAAGGCCCGCGCCGCAGAAAGCTTCACGCTGGACGCCGTGGGCTCGGTAGGCTCCACGCACCTGGGTGGCAAGGGTGCCACCCTGCCGGGCCAAAACACCTCCGCCACGGTGGGCGTGCAACTGAACTGGCCGCTGTTCACCGGCGGCGCCACGCAAAACCGCATCAAGGAAACGCTGGCGTTGGAAGACAAGTCGCGCAATGACCTGGATGCCGCCCGCCGCGCGGTGACCCAGGCCACCCGCCAGGCCTTCTTCGGCGTGCAATCGGGCCTGGCCCAGGTCAAGGCCCTGGAGGCCGCAGAGTCCTCATCCCAACTGGCCCTGGAAGCCACGCAACTGGGCTACAAGGTAGGCGTTCGGGTGAACCTGGACGTGCTCAACGCCCAGACCCAGCTCTTCCAGACCCGCCGAGATCTGGCCAAGGCCCGGTACGACGTGATCCTGGGCGGCCTGAAACTGCGCCTGGCCTCAGGCCAGCTCAAGGCGGGTGATGTGGCGGCGGTGAATGCGTTGCTGGAGCGATGAGCGTAGGCCCGCCAGCCAACGACAGTCCGTGTGACCATTTCCCAGAGCCTCAGGCATGGCGTCGCCCTCACGGCGCTGCTGCTTTCCCCCATCCTGGGCTGGAACGGCATCATCGTGGCGGTTGGCATCGTTTTCTACCTGCTCAAGAAGGGACTCATCAGGCAACCTTCGATAGGGCAATTCAATATCGCTCAAAAAGTACTTGTTTGTTCGGTAGTACTGTATTTTTTCACTTGCATTTTCTCCGATATTATTCATCATCCAGCATCAGGAATATGGAATCAGCTGAAATCTCTGATTCCGCTAGTTGCGTTTTCTCTTTATATATTGAGCCCGGACAAGATAAAAACCTCGCCTGAACTTCTTGGAACCGCCGGCAGAATCACGGTCACGATTATTTTTTCATTGATGCTTCTGGAGCATATAAATTTCAATGTTCTCAAAAGTAATCCTAGTTACCGATCTCATTTGCTCAGTGGGAATCCCCTGCATATCAGCCTCTGGATTCCTGCCATCACTTTAATATGCTTTGCAGACTACACAAGTGCAAGCCTGAAGAAGGTACTGTCAACGCTAGCGATTACTGCATTGTCCATCGTCTGCCTTGCACATTTTTTGCAGGCTCGAGCCAGCCTGCTGGCTTTGTTGGCAATACTACCCGTCGGGCTCTATCTTACAGGAGGATCAATCATGGCCTCCACTCGCGAGGCTTCAAATCGGGGCAAAAGAATTATTTTCTTGCTGAGCATTCTCGCTGTTGTGGCCACCTTCATATCCGCGATTTCTTTCGCCCCAGAACGGGTCAAACAAATAATTTTCAGCCCGATCAACTACGTCAGCAATGCAAAAGCTGACTCGAGCGCTGAAACCAGAATTGCCTATTGGAAAGCCGGCGTTCAAGCCATTGAAAAACGTCCTTGGGTGGGCTACGGGGCCTCAAATGAAGGCGATGTACTGAAAGATCTTGTTTCCAAATCCGTTGAGATACATCTGCACGCTCACCAGCAGTTTATCTCATTCGGCATTGCCGGGGGCGTTACTGCGATCGTTGCCGGCGCACTGTTCTTGCTTCTTCCAATTTTTTTTTCGCTCCTTCAACGGTCGGAACCGCCTGTCTTGCTGATGTGCGCAGCCTTGTCAAGTACTGTGATCATGATCAGCCTTACAGATTCATTAATTTCCAATAAACGGCACGCAGCTCTGTTCATGCTCTTCTTTGCCATCATTGCTTCCATTTCTCAGACGAAGCAAAAATCTGAAAGAAATTCCGGATAAAGCCAAGATATCTTTTCATCAATATCGTGCCCAAGCCCATTATATTGACAATGACCTCCATACCGCCCCGAGCGGAATTCCTGGAGAAAAAAATCGAATCCATCAGGCGCCAAACTATTCAGCCTGAAGGATTTGAAATCTATCTACCCAAGAGATATCGTCGGTTCCCAGATCAATCATTCCGCGCAAAGAATCTTCCTAGTTGGGTAGATGTAATCTCGGTGGACGAGGACCTGGGCCCCGCCACAAAAATACTTCCCGCATGTCAACGGTGGGCGGGGAAAGATGTCGATCTACTTCTGTGCGATGACGACAGAATTCATGACAACGACTGGATAAAGAGGCTGTCGACACAAAGAGCAAAACGGCCGCACGACATTTTATGTGAGAGAGGCTGGAATATACCAGACAGATATTCTTTTACTATTCATAACCAAAAACAGCCGCGAGCAAAAATATCCAACTCTGGCGGTCGAAACTTTTCTTATCGATTGAAAAGACTTATATCTCTGGGGCTTTCTCACCCACCAAGAAGAATATTTGAAAGCGCAGGATACGTTGACGTGTTCGAGGGGTTTCTTGGAGCACTTGTCCCTGCTGTAGCCTTTGATGACCGTGTCTTCGATATTCCTGAAGCCGCGTGGATGGTGGACGATGTATGGTTGTCCGCAATGGCCGCAGCGAAAGGGACCGGCATATGGGCTCACTCAGAACCAAGACCGGTCTTCAGCAACACCAACCGAGATAAACTCCATGCTCTTACCACGTACACCGAGGACGGTATCGGTCGGCGTGAAGCTGAAATAAAGTGTATTGAAATTGTCAGGGAAAACTTCGGTGTTTGGAAATGATGGTTCAGAGCCCCGCTCCATGGTCTGACCAATAGCTCTTCATCCATTCCACGCTACCGCTGCCATAGTGCGGAAACCTGTCCCAGTTGCCGCTGGGAGGGGTGACCAAGTCGATAGGCCGCGGGCGCCCGTGGAAAATCACCATCTTTGCGGTGGCTGGAGGGTGGCGAGGCGGCAGAAAGCGGTCGACCAACAAGGGCCGCCGAAGGTGGTACTTGAAACTCACCATCCATTCCTGCGGCCAATACTTGATGCCATCAACGGCGTGGTGTAGATAATCCTGCTCGATGTGATAGCGGACGACGATGGCATCACGATCACGACGCAGATCGCTGACCAGAGACCCTAGCGACCCCAGATCAAAAGCAAAGATGCTTGACATGGTTCTGGGCGGCGCGCCCGGGGTTTTCCATGGAGCGGAGTCTATGGCCACCAAACGCCCGGGCATCTCGAAGAATTCATCCAGAGAACCCAGAATCACGGTATCCAGATCGATGAACAGGCATCGTCCCTTCAAACCATAGAGGTCGTCGAGGAAGACGCTGATCTTGGGCCACGCCCCGTTGAAGTAATGCCATTCATCCAGACCGATGTCCGGAATCGGAAACACCTCTATGCCTTCGGCCAGGCCTTCCGGCTCGTTGGTCAGACAGACGAAACGGAAGGGCGCGCTCAGATGCTTCTGAACGGCGCGGTAGAGCACGTTGACATAGGACGCCGGGTACAGCGTCCCCCACTTCATGCACAGAACAACTCGGGCCATGTGGTTGGGTTTTACAGTGATGGGAAATGACCGGGCTTCGTCGCAGCGACGTTTCCTGCGCCTACCGCCATATGCCGTGTTCGCGCCTGAAGTAATCGATACAGGCCTGATTGGCTTCCACCCGCCCGTGGCCCTGGTAGACGAGCTTGCGCAATGAAGCCTGGCTGACCTCATTGGAGTTGCCCTTGGCCCGCGCGTCACCCTCGGCGTTGAGCCAGATTGGAATGTGGTGCAGCGCCAGTTGGCCCGACAGCCAGATGTCGTCCACCAGCCAGAGGATGTCAGGAATCTGGTAGGCCGAAGCCCTGAAGAACTCAGGCTTCACCAGCACACCGCCCCACCCCTCCAGCACGTCGACATAACCGCTGCTGGCGGTCTTCCTGGGCTTCCACAGGCCCAAGCTGGCCAGACGGCGCAGGCGGTATGCAAGGTCTTTCCTGCGGCGCCGGGCACGCGGTTGCAGGTTGCCCCGCACGTCGTGGCTGGAGTAGTGCGCGACATCGCCCCCCTCTTCCACGATGCAGCAACCGGGGTGCTGGAGGCTGCAGTCGACAAACCTGCGCGCCCAGTCGCGGTCGTAGACCTTGTCATCGTCACAGAACAGGATGGACACCGGGCGGCCCTGGTACTCCCGCGCTGCGGGCAGCACCTTGGTCGCCGGCCCCAGGTCTTCGTCGACCAGGCGGATTTTCACGCCTTCGGGCACGCGCGGCAGGTTAGCGCTGTCCCAGTCGAAACGTCGGTACTGGCGGGGCAAGTAGAGGTTGACGGACTCGACCTCCGCGCGCTGCTCGAGCAAGGATGACAGGGTCTCGCCGAGGTACGGAAACCGGGGTGGGATCGAGGTAAGCGAAATGACGAGTGGGCGAGCCTCGTCCCTGGGTGTTTCGTTCATGGCATCAGCCGAAACTCTTCATCGGCGAATCAGCGGGGCAAACAGTCGGCCCTTGCGGGCCAGGTAAAACAAACGGCCGAACAGGGTGGACACCCGCTGGCCGTACACCGGCAACCGCCGGTACCAGGGGTACTTGCGCACCGCGGAAAAATCGCTGCCCGTGATGGTGCTCTGTCGGTTGTCCCTGACATCGCTTGGAAAGGGTTCCAACCCGAAAAGCCGATAGTCCAGCACGTGCACCCGGTCAAGCTCATGGTCTATGGGGCGGCGAATCGGCAGCATCACAGGCAGCAGTTGCTGGACAGTATGCCGCTGAATGAGATAGGCCCCCATGCCGGTGGCGGTGCCGATGTAGGCGTTCAGCGCGTACCCGCCCAGCCGGCGCTGCCGCACCGGTTGCTTGGCGCGGATCTTGTTCAGCTTCAGAACGTCCCAGTCGCGGCAGTGGGCCAGTGCAAGTTCAAGAGCGCCCATGAAGTCCTGCCCGAACACCACGTCATCCTCCAACACCAGCAGCGTGTCAGCGGACGATTCCAGCAGTTGCTGCCAGGCCTGCAGATGTGAAAAGTAGCAGCCCACTTCCCCGCGCAGCACATCCCGTCCCACGTTGCGCTGGAAAGCCCGGGTGTCCAACTGGGGCGATATCTCAGCCCACCGTGCCTGCCCGTCCACCGCGGAAAGCCGCCTGTAGGCCAGGCCGATCTCGCGCAGACGCTGCTCCATCAACTGCCGCCGCTCGACAGAACGGTCCAGGTTGATCAGCACAACCTCCAGCCCAGGCAAGACGATGCCGTTCACAGCGCTGTCCATCGGCCTACCCGCTTGTCCATTCAATCAACGCTTCCCCCGGCCCCATCAACTGCTGGAACCTGGACCCCGCCGAAAAAGTTGGAGACTGCAAACCTGTGGATTCCGTTCTTGGTGGGCATCAGCGCCGCGAGACTGTACCCGAGGGGCCACCGGTTCCCTTCTCTCTGACAGGCGCGAGCATTCCCAAGGCCCGCCGATTGGAGCTGATTCGGCCGCGAATCATGCGGTGAATTCCCTGGCGATACGGCGAATGCCGGCCATAATCTCCGCATGAAAGGCGAAGATAAGCGCTACATATGGCAGCTCAAAGACTGGCCGCACTGGGCTTACGACCACCAGCGGCTGGCGCCTTTGCTCGCCCAGGTGCACCGGGCACAGGGCCATCTGTCAGGGCGCATGCATGATCTGGGGCTTGATTCGCGAGACCAAGCGGCGCTGCGTGTCCTGACCGAAGACGTGCTCAAGACCAGCGAAATCGAAGGCGAGAAGCTCAACCCCGACTCAGTCCGCTCATCGATTGCCCGCAGGTTGGGCGTCGACATCGGTGCCTTGGCGCCGCCAGACCGGCAGGTGGACGGCGTGGTGGACATGGTTCTCGACGCGACGCTGCGCCACCACGAGCCCCTGACGGCTGACCGCTTGCTTGGTTGGCATGCGGCGCTGTTCCCGACGGGCTACAGCAGCCTGACCAAGATACGTGTTGGCCAGTGGCGCGACGACGCCCAAGGCCCCATGCAGGTGGTGTCCGGGCACCTGCATCGACAGAAGGTTCATTACGAGGCACCGCCCGCACACTTGCTGGACGCCGAAGTGCTGGACTTTCTGAACTGGTTCAATTTGGACACGCATGATGACCCGGTGATCAAGGCGGGTCTGGCGCACCTGTGGTTCGTGACCCTCCATCCGTTTGAAGACGGCAACGGCCGTATCGCACGGGCGGTGGGCGATATGGCGCTGGCACGAGCGGAGCAGTCTGCACTGCGGTATTACAGCCTGTCGGCTCAAATCCAGCGGGAGCGCAGCGACTACTACAACCGCCTCGAAGCCACGCAGAAGGGCGGCCTGGATGTCACCGATTGGCTGGCATGGTTTCTGGCCTGCCTGTTTCGGGCTGTTCAAGGCGCCGAGGAAACGCTGGCCTCCGTGATGGCCAAGGCGCGGTTCTGGCAACACTGGGCGGGCACGCCCATGAATGATCGGCAGATCAAGCTGCTGAACAGACTGCTGGATGGCTTCGAGGGCAAACTGACCAGCAGCAAGTGGGCCGCCATCGGGAAGTGCTCGCAAGATACGGCGCTGCGCGACATCACCGAGCTGCTGGAACGCGGAGTGCTCAGAAAATCGGCTGCCAGCGGACGGAGTACCAGTTACGAGTTGGTGCAGTTAGCCTGAACTCCCGGAAGAAGGCGTTCCGTAACAGACACTGGACGCAAGCTTGCTGCAAGCGGGCTACCCACGCCCTGATCACCTCACCACGCACGCTGACGCTCGCGCACTCGCCTTGACGGACGGCATGAACGCCGAAGCCCGCCTGCACCGCGGTCCTTTATCATCGCCAGCCATACAAGAAACAGGGGACAAGCTACATGGTCGAGGCCTTGGTCGCCTTTGCGGTTTCCGTCGTCGTCAACCTGCTGGTGCTGCGGGTGGCCAAGAAGCACCCGCATGCGTTGGACCACGACTTTTCCGGCCCGCAGAAGTTTCACCACAAAGCGGTGCCGCGCGTGGGCGGGGTGGGTATTCTGCTGGGCATCGCCGCAGGCCTCTTGGTGTTCGGCCTGGCGCCCTTTCAGGATGCACCAACGGATGAAATTCGGCAGATCGGCTGGTTGCTCCTGGCCTGCAGCATTCCCGCCTTCGGCGCCGGCATCATCGAAGACCTGACCAAACGGGTCAGCCCAGGCAAGCGTCTGCTGGCCACGGCACTGTCGGGCCTGTTGGCTGCCTGGTTGGTTGGCGCGGTGATCCGCCACACAGACACCCCGGGCATGGACATGCTGGTGGCTACCACGGTAGGCGCCTACGCCTTTACCTTGCTGGTGGTGGCAGGCACGGCCAACGCTGTCAATCTGATCGACGGCTTCAACGGCCTGGCTTCCATGTGCGTGGTGATCATGATGGCTGCCGTGGCGTACGTGGCCTTTCAGGCGGGGGACACCGTGGTGCTCTCTCTTGCGCTGGCCGGCATTGGTGCCACGCTGGGCTTCTTCATCTGGAACTTCCCCGCAGGCTTGATTTTCCTTGGGGATGGCGGCGCCTACTTCCTGGGCTTCTGGTTTGCCGAACTCTCCATCCTGCTGCTGGTGCGTAACCCGGGCGAGGTGTCCCCACTGTTCCCCTTGCTGGTGTGCATCTACCCCGTCTTCGAAACCGTGTTCTCAGCCTACCGCCGCCGCGTGCTGCGGGGCCAATCTGCGGGCAGCCCGGACGGCATGCACCTGCATTCGTTGATCTACCGCCGCGTGATGCGCTGGGCCTTGGATGAGGAAGATGTGCGGGCCCTGACCCACCGCAATTCCATGACATCGCCATTTCTTTGGCTGCTGTGCATGCTGTCAGCGGTGCCCGCCGTGTTGTTCTGGAACCAGACCATACCTCTGGCTTTGTGTCTGGTGCTCTTTGTGACCACCTACCTCTCGCTTTACTGGAGCATCGTGAGGTTCAGGTCACCAGGGTGGTTGCATGCGGGGCGGCGGTAAGCACCACCGATGGGCTCTTCCCCGCTACCGGTCAACCACTTTTCTTCAAGCA
>JBILSM010000071.1:0-14746 GCA_044372085.1 Rubrivivax sp. | reverse complement strand
GTCCAGCAGCGCGCGCCGGTGGGCCTCACCCGAGCCCGGGGGCCACTGCTGCGCGCCCAGGCGCAGGCCCACCGGGCGGGCTGCCTGCTCCGCGGCCAGCACCCAGGCGGCCAGGCGCGACATCCGATGCTCCAGGCCGCCCGCGGCACTGCGCGCGGCGGCCTCGTCCAGCCAGAGGATGCTGCCCGGCTGGGGCTCGGCTTCGCGGCTGACCAGCTCCCCGGTGCGTGCCGCCTTCTTCCAGGCCAGCTGGCGCAGGGCATCGCCCGTGCGCCAGGGGCGCAACTGCTCGAAGGCGAGATCGGGGCTGCCCGCAGCGGTTTGCGGCGGCTGCGGGCGCTCCTGCGCCCGCGGGTCTGGGTCGGACGCCGCCGTCGAGCGCCCGGCCGGCAGGGGCAGTGCAGGCAGTTCAGGCTGCGGCCAAGCCAGCACCCGCGCGGCCGGCCGCCACACCGTCCAGGCGCGGAACAAGCCGAGCGGAAAGCGGGTCTCGGCCACGATGGGCGGCAGCGGCTGCCAGCCGCGGGCGGCCAGCGGCAGGTGCAGCCAGACGGTGGCCGTGCCGCGCGCGGGCACGTCCGTCCAGGCGCGCTCGCCCTGGGCTTTCTTCGGTTGCTCCTGCGGGCCCGGCTGGCGCCAGCCCAGGCCGATGCCGTGGCGTGCGGTGCCCGGGTTGTCCAGCGTGATCTCCACCTCCGCATGGCTGCCGGCAAAGGCCGGGCCGCCGGTGCGCAGCCGCATCTGCAAGCCGCGCAGGGTGGCGTGGGTCATGTGCAGGCCGGCCAGCGCGCTGCCTGCCAGCAAGAAGGTGAGGGCATAGCCCAGGCTGAGCTGGTAATTGATGCTGGCCAGCAGCAGCACCAGCAGCACCACGCCGAACAGCACACCCGCGCCGGTGGGCAGGATGTAGGTGTTGCGCTGGCCCGCACTGTGGTGGTCGGCCTGCGGCAGGCGGCCATCGAACCAGGCGTTGAACCGTGCAGACAGCGTCATGGCAATGGTGTCAGGGCAACGGTGTCAGGGCAGCAAGATCATCCCGGCCGTGTCATGGAAGCGGCGTGGCCTCCACCATCGCCCGCACCTGCTCGCGCGCGCCCCGGCCGGCGCCCGTGGCAGGCACCAGTCGGTGCGCGATGGTCTGGGGCAGGATGGCCTGCACGTCATCGGGGGCCACGTAGTCGCGCCCCGCCAGCAGCGCGCGGGCCCGTGCAGCGCGCAGCACGGCCAGGACGGCGCGCGGGCTGAGGCCCTGCACGAACCAGCGGCCCGAACGCGTGGCCTCCACCAGCGCCTGCAGGTAGTCCAGCAAGGCGTCGGAGACGGCCACGTCTGCGGCGGCGGCCTGCGCCTGCTGCAGATCGGCCGGCGTCATCACCGGCGTCAGCGCGGCCAGCGCGGCGCGCCGATCCTGCCCCGTCAGCAGGGCCCGTTCGGCCTGGCGGTCCGGGTAGCCCAGGGTGATGCGCATGAGGAAGCGGTCGAGCTGGCTTTCCGGCAGGGGATGGGTGCCCAGGTGCTCGGCCGGGTTCTGCGTGGCCACCACGAAGAACGGGCTGGGCAGCGCGTGCGTGCGTTGGTCCACCGACACCTGGCGCTCTTCCATCACCTCCAGCAGCGCGCTTTGCGTGCGCGGGCCGGCGCGGTTGATCTCGTCGGCCAGCAGCACCTGGGTGAACACTGGGCCGGGGTGGAAGACGAAGGCCTCGCGCGAGCGCTCGAAGACGCTCACGCCCAGCAGGTCGCTGGGCATGAGGTCTGAGGTGAACTGCACGCGTGCGAACCGCAGCCCCAGCGACATGGCCAGGGCCTGGGCCAGCGTGGTCTTGCCCACGCCGGGCACGTCTTCGATCAACAGATGCCCGCCGGCCACCAGGCAGGCCACGCAGTCTTCGATGCGGTCGCGCTTGCCGACGATGAGGGTGTCCACCTGGTTCACCAGGGCGTTCAGGCGTGCGGCGAGGGTGGCGTCCATGGCGTGCACCTTACCCGAATTCCCCGGAGCCACGGCCATCGCGGGCCTGGGCGTGAGCCGCCCATGCCGCACGGGTGCGCAGCCTGTCCGCTCCGTGCCACGCGCTGCGCGACACTTCGGTGCATGAGCACCGCTTTCTACGCCCCGCCAGAGTGCCGCGCCCATGACATGGGCGCCGGACACCCGGAATGCCCCCAGCGCCTGGACGCCATCCACGACCTGCTGCGCGCCACTGGCCTGGACCTGACGCTGGACCACCGCGAGGCACCGCCCGCGCCTGACGAGGCCCTGGCCCGAGCGCACACCGCCGCCTATGTGCGTGAGATGCGCGATCTGATGCACCAGTGTGCCCACAGCGGCCGGCCGCATGCCGTCGATCCGGACACCAGCCTGTGCCCGGCCACCGCCGCCGCAGCGCTCAGGGGTGCGGGGGCCGCGCTGGCCGCCACCGACGCCGTGATCGACGGCAGCGCAGAGAACGCGTTCTGCGCCATCCGGCCCCCGGGGCACCACGCCACGCGTGAGGCGGCCATGGGTTTTTGCTTCTTCAACAACGTGGCCGTGGCGGCGCGCCACGCGCTGGATGTGCGCGGGCTGGAGCGCGTGGCCGTCATCGACTTCGACGTGCACCATGGCAATGGCACCGAGGACATCGTGGCTGGCGACGAGCGCATCCTGATGTGCAGCTTCTTCCAGCACCCGCTGTACCCCTACAGCGGGGCGGTGCCCAAGGGCACGAACATGGTCAATGTGCCGGTGGCGCCCTACACGCGGGGGCCGGCGGTGCGCGAATTGATCGAGCAGCAGTGGATGCCGGCACTCGACGCCTTCCGGCCGCAGATGCTGTTCATCTCCGCCGGCTTTGACGCCCATCGGGAGGACGAGCTTGGGCAGATGGGCCTGGTGGAGGCCGACTACGCCTGGATCACGCGCCGGCTGATGGACGTGGCTGCCGCGCATGCGCAGGGCCGCATCGTCTCTTGCCTGGAGGGGGGTTACCACCTGGGCGCCCTGGCGCGCAGCGTGGCGGCGCACCTGCGGGAACTGGCGGGGGTGGCAGCGTGAGCGGGCGCACGGGCAGTGCGGCCGAGGGCTTGTCGGCACGCTTCACCGAAGGCCTGGCGCCGGCCGAACTGGGGGCGCTGCTGGAGTCCCTGGCCCGGCCTTCTGCCCTGGTGGAGGCCGGCGTGCTGGCGCTGTGCGCGGCGCTGGCCTGGGGGGTGGTGCACGTGCTGGCCGGCCGGCAGCCGCGGCGTGGCATCTGGCTGGGCCGTCATGGTGTGGATGGCGTGCTGTTTCCCTTGCTGCTGCTGTTGCTGGCCTGGGGCGCGCGCTGGGTGCTGGCCCACTGGGTGCCGCCCGCGCTCTTCCGCATCGCCCTGCCGGTGCTGCTGAGCCTGCTGGTCATCCGCTTTGGTGTGCAGGTGCTGCATGTGGCGTTTCCCACCTCGGCCTCGGTGCGCCTGGTGGAGCGCCTGCTGTCGTGGATGGTCTGGGGCGGGGTGGTGCTGTGGCTGACTGGCGCGCTCCCGGTGCTGGTGTCTGAACTGGACGCCCTGCGCTGGAAGACGGGTGGTGCCGAGATCTCGGTGTGGAGCGTGATCGAGGGCGGTTTCACGGCCGGTGTGGTGCTGCTGGTAGTGCTGTGGCTGTCGTCGGCGCTGGAAGCGCGCCTGCTGGCTGGCGCCGAGCAGGCCGGGGGCAGCCTGTCACTGCGCAAGATGGCCGCGAATGTCACGCGCGCGCTGCTGGTGTTCGTCGGCCTGCTGTTGGCCCTGTCGGCCGCCGGCATTCCCCTGGGGGCGCTCAGCGTGCTGGGCGGCGCGGTGGGCGTGGGCATCGGCTTCGGCTTGCAGAAGCTGGCCTCCAACTACGTCAGCGGCTTCGTCATCCTGGCCGAGCGTTCGCTGCGCATCGGCGATGTGGTGCGGGTGGACGGCTTCGAGGGCCGCGTGACCGACATCCACACCCGCTACACCGTGATCCGCGCACTGAACGGGCGCGAGTCCATCGTGCCCAACGAGTTGCTCATCACGCAGCGCGTGGAGAACGCCTCGCTGGCCGACCCCCGCATCCTGTTGACCACCAGCGTGCAGGTGGCTTACGGCACCGATGTGCCGGCGCTTTCGCCGCGCATCGTGGAAGCCCTGTTAGCCGTGCCGCGCGTGCTGGGGGATCCTGGCCCGGCGGTGCAACTGGCCGCTTTCGCCTCAGACGGCCTGCAGCTCAACGTGGTGTTCTGGATTTCCGACCCGCAGAACGGCCAGGGCAATGTGCTCAGCGAGGTGAACCTGGCCATCCTGCGCACGCTGGCAGAAGCGGGCGTGGAGATTCCCTTCCCGCAGCGCGTGGTGCGGCAGGGTTGACAAGGCCTGCGAGGCGCCCGGCCTTCGAAGCTGGGTATCCTTTGCAGCCCATCCCATCGTGACCGAGAAAGGGCAACGCCATGAAGATCCCGTCCCTGAAGGAAGTCGTCAGCGCAGAGGAATGGCAGCTGCGCGTGAACCTCGCCGCCGCCTACCGCCTCGTGGCGGCCTACGGCTGGAGCGACCTCGTGTTCACGCACATCTCCGCGCGCCTGCCCGGCCCGGAACATGCGTTCCTGATCAACCCTTACGGGCTGATGTTCGACGAGATCACTGCCAGCAGCCTGGTGCTGATCGACCAGCAGTGCAACAAGCTGCGCGAATCACCCTTCCCGGTGAACCCGGCGGGCTTCACGATCCACAGCTGCATCCACGAGGTGCGCGAGGACGCCGGCTGCGTGCTGCATACGCACAGCCGCGCCGGCGTGGCCGTGAGTGCGCAGAAGGCCGGCGTGTTGCCGCTGAGCCAGCAGAGCACGCTGATCCTCAACTCGCTGGCCTACCACGACTACGAGGGCATCGCGCTGCACGCCGAGGAAAAGCCGCGCCTGCAGGCCAACCTGGGAAGCGCCCACTTCCTGATGCTGCGTAACCACGGCCTGCTGACCGTGGGGCGCACCATCCCCGAGGCCTTCCTGAACATGTACCTCTTCGAGAACACCTGCCGCATCCAGATCGACGCGCAAGCCGGCGGTGAACTCAAGCTGATCGGGCCCGGCCCGATCGCGGCCAACCGCAACGTCACGCAGACCGCCACCGCGGGCCAGGGCGCGAACCTGGCGTGGCCCGCGCTGCTGCGCAAGCTGGACCGCGAGAACCCGGGCTACGACGCCTGAGAAGCTGTGAGCGGGCTCAGCGCCCGCTCGTAGCTCGCGCTTCCTGCGCACGACCAGCGGGTAGGGAGCCTGAGCCCCTGCCGCAGGGGTTCAGGCCACCGTGACCGGGATCTTGCCGATCCCGGCCTGCCACTCCTTCGGGCCGGTCTGGTGCACGCTGGTGCTACGGGCGACCTCCGCCACGGTCACCAGCATGTCCTTGACGTCGAACTCGTAGATGGCTTCCATGCCCAGGTCGGCAAAGCCCACCACCTCGTCGCGCACCGGGTCCACCGGGCCGACGTAGTAGATGACGCGGTGGGTGAAGTCCACGGGCAGCTTCTCGCCCTTGGCCAGCATGTCCTGGATGCGTTTGTGCGCGGCATCCCGCCCCGTGAGCATCTTGCCGTTGAGCAGCAGGGTCTGCCCAGGCTTCCAGCTCGCCACCTCGGCGGGGGTGAGGGTGTCGAGGTTCACGCGCTTGCTCTTCTGGGTGTCAGGCACCCAGTTCACCTTGGGCCACAGGTCCAGGCTGGGCGGCTCCATGAAGGCCGGTCAGAAGCGAGGGCGGCAGCCACCTCGTCGTCTGTCCCCCCATCCTCTGGCTGGCCTCGGCCACGGCCCCCCAGTCGGGCTTTCGAGGGGCATGGGCAAGAGGCGATCGGGCGGTTCGGCACCTCGGCCCACTTGGCAGGGGCAGGGGAGGGGGAGGGGGAGGGGGAGGGGGACGGCGGCGATGCCGGCGCTCGCCGCGCGCGCTTCTTGGAGCCGATGACGGCCTTCATCCTGTCTAGCAGGCGTGAGGGAGCTGCACCGATGTGCAGTCGATGTCACCCGCATGTCGCGCGACGCCTGGCGGCGAAAGCTTGGCGCTTCAGGGCCGGTACAGGTCTCGCCCCACGGCAAACGGGCGGTCGTCGAACACGTGGCGCAGCACACCCTGGCGCATGAGTTGAGCGCCCGTCACGTTGGCCTGCTCGGTCGTCAGTCCCCAGCGCTCTCCGAGCCAGTGCGCCAACGCTGTGCCCGTGAAGCATTCGCGATGCACGGCAACGCCGCGCACGTGCGTGCCCAGGTGCAGCCCGGACACGGCATCGCCGCGGGCCAGTGCGCGCAGGGACTGGGCTACCTCGCGCTGCAGATCGTTCTGCTGCTGCACCTGGGCACCCGTGGCGTGGGAGAACACATAGAACAGTTCGGCGTCTTCGAAGTCATGTTCGGCCGCCACATGCGCCATCAGGCCCAGCGCCACCAGCCGGCGTCCGATGCGCACGGCCTTGGCCCTGCTGACGCCTTCGCGCTGCACGATCCAGTCCACCGCCTCGCGACCGACAAAGCATTGGGGGTAGGGCCTCAGCCGCCAGCGGCGGTCGCGCACATCCACGCCGCCAGTGAGGCTGGCTCTACCCGGGGCAACCTGGCCTGCGGCGTCATGTGCGCTGCCGCCCGTGGGTGCGGGTTCGCGCATGGCGCGGCACAGCTCGGCCGCTTGTTGATCGGTGACACCGTCTTCCAAGTTGCTGCTGCCCGCTGAGCTGGCCATCGCCGCAGGTCGGGATTCGGCGTGTTGGTTGTCCAGCCAGCGCACAAAGGCATCGATGGGCATGGGCCGCGCCACCAGGTAACCCTGCGCGCAGGACACCCCGCGCTGGTTCAGGTAATCCCACTGGGCGCGCGTTTCCACCCCTTCGGCAATCAGCGGCACATCCAGCTGCGCGGCCAGTCCGATGATGGTGTCAAGCACCGGACGTCGCACCGTCTGCCCGTCGATGGTGCGCACAAAGCTCTGGTCGATCTTGATGCGGTCAATCCGCAGGCGTTCCAGCAGCGCCAGACTCGACTGGCCGGTGCCGAAGTCGTCCAGCGCAATGCGCCAGCCGGCATCACTCAGCCCGCCCAGCGCGTGCGATGCGCGTGCATCGACGATGTCGCGCTCCGTCAGTTCAATGAGCACGTTCACTGCCGGCAGGGAGTCGGCGCTGAACACTTCGGCCAGGCGTTGTGCGAAGTCACCGCGGGCCAACTGCCCTGGCGTCACGTTCACCGAAAAATACAGTTGCGGATGGCGCCGCGCCAGGTCACCCAGGCGATAAGCCGCCAGCCCCATCACCAGGTCGGACATCTCGTTGATCAGCCCGCTGCGCTCGGCTTCCTCGATGAACTCGCCGGGCGTCACGACTCCTCGGTGGGGATGCTGCCAGCGCATCAGCACCTCCCCGCCAACGCATCGGCCGCTGTGCATCTCGACGATCGGCTGCACCCAGGGTTCAAACTGCCGCTTGCGCACGGCGCCTTCGAGGCGGTGCACCAGTCGCGCCCGCGAAATCACGGAGCGCCAAAGCCCCAGCGCCACCGCTGCGCCCAGCAGCAGCCCGACCAGCGTCCAGGCCGGCAAACCAGTGAAGACGGACTTGACCAATGCCGAATGGTTGACATCGGCCGCGACATTCAGGCCATAGCGATCCGACGCTCTCAGGTGCCGCAACCAGGGCACCGTGGCGCCCGACGCACCCGCCTCGCCTCCCACCAGCACCGCCAGTGGTTGGCCGCTGGGCGTCAGCACCTGGAGGGCGATGGATGCAAGCACCTGGTCGAGGTCAGGCACTTCCTGCAGCAGTTTGGGGTCCATCAAGCGGGCGATGAAGGCGCGCCGGTCCATGTCGGCCTTGATCACCCGGCCGTCGCTCACCTGCACGGCGGCCACCAACCGCCGCTCGATCGTCTGGCGGGTGTACAGGGTGATTTCGCCCCGCGTCTTCTCGCGCAGGTCCGTATCCGCCGCCAACGGCCCCAGCGGACCGCACAACGTTTTCCCATCCGGACTGAGAACCATGATCTGGGTGAGCAACTCGGATTCCAAGCTGCGCCTGACGAGCGCCTCGGACACCTCGGCCGTGCAGTCCGTCAATGCGCCTTGAAGGGCCGGGTCCGACGCCACGGCACGGAACTCGTCCCGCACGCTGTCGAGCACCGCGTGCACGCTGCTCAGGGCGAACGCGCTGGCCTGGCCTGTCAGGGAACGGTACATCCCCACGGTGCTCAATGCCACCATGCACACCGTGGCCAAGGCGCATGCCACCACGATCAGCAGGGCACGGGTGCGGCTCGGCGACAGCCGGCGATGGTGAGCCCTCCAGCCGCCCATGCTGCCATCGATCAGGCTCCTGACCCAACGCAGCGTCCAGCGGCGCTCCTGCGGCATGGCTGCGCTTGGTATCGGGTTGTCGTCGGCCATCTCTGAAGGTTCTTCCGTCGCATACCGCGCCCGAACCGATGATCGAATTCGTCAGGATGCCCGGCAGCGGCGTGGCTGCCGTCGTTGGCATCATGAAGCATAGGGCATCCAAACGCAACGACTGATGCAGATGGTGCGTGCCGACGCGACCGTGATCGACGTGGTGGCCTCGGCCATCTGGGAGAACGGCGGGACTGGGAGGCGGATGCGCCGGCTGGCGGTGGTGGAGGATGTGACGGAGAAGAGGCGGCTGACTGCATTGAGCCACTTCGCCGAGCATGATGCGCTCACCGGTCTGCCCAACCGCGTGCTGCTCAACGACCGGCTAGAACGGGCCTGCCTGCACCACGCCCGCCACGGGGGGCATTTCGGGGTGGCCTTTCTGGATTTGGACCATTTCAAGACCATCGACGACACGCACGGCCGCGAGGCCGGAGACGTGCTGCTGAAGGCCGTGGCCAGACGGTTGCGGGATGCGCTGCGCGCGTCCGACACGGCCTGCTGGCCCGCGTTCACGAGTTCGTCGACCCGCTGGACGTCCGCGGACGGTAGGGCAACAACGCGATCAGGCCCATGCGTCGACTACACCGGCGAGCCTGATGGCTCAAGGCCCCTCGGCCGCCACGGGCGCCACGGGCGCGCCGCGGGGGCTGACGGGATCGCCCGGCAGCAGACACTTGCGCGCGGCACGGGTTTCCACCAGCCGGCACACCAGCGCCGCGGCATAGGGCAGCGACTGCACCGCCAGAATGGCCATCCAGCCCAGGCGGCCGGCGTCGCCGCTGCCGCGCGTGAGCCACAGCAGCAGGATGCAGAACACCAGCCCGGCCAGCAGCGCAAGTTCCTGCTCGATGCCCCGGGCCACCGCCGGTCCTGGGTAGGGCCTGGGCGCATCGTCATCGGATGGCGTCCCGTCGCCCGCCGCCAGCGCGCCCGGTGAGGCCTTGCGCGTGATCTCGAACTCCGCCGGCCGCCGTCGCAGTCCCCGCCACACGCCGCACGCGATGCGGTGCGACAAGGCCATGCCGGCCACCGCCGCCCCCAGCCGGTCGGCCAGGCCGCAGGGCACGCAGCGCGTGTACAGCAGCGGGCCGATGAGCAGCCGCACCGTGAAGAAGGCGATCAGCGGCGCCACGAACAGCCACAGCGGCGGCTCCACGCTGCGGGGCTGGTACACCAGGCCCAGGCTGAAGGCGATCATCAGCAGCGAGAACAGCAGGTGCAGCGCGTCTCCCAGCCAGGGCAGCCAGCCGGCCAGGAAGTGGTAGCGCTGCGCCAACGTGAGCGGCGAGCGGCCCAGCAGCGCGCCTGCATGCTGGCGCATGATCTGCATCGCGCCCAGCGCCCAGCGCCGGCGCTGTCGCGCGTAGGCCACGAAGTCGGAGGGCAGCAGGCCGGCGCCCAGCACCCGGTCCACGTAGACGGCGCGGCGGCCCTCGCGCAGCAGGCGCAGACCCAGTTCGGTGTCCTCGCAAACGTCCTCCTCGCGCCAGCGCAGGCGGCGCAGGTCGTCGGCGCGTACCAGGATCATGGTGCCGTGCTGAACGATGGCGTTGCGCGCGGCGCGGTGGTGCATGCCGATGCGGAAGAAGCCCTCGGTCTCCCAGTTCATCATGCGCTGCAGCGGCCTGCCGGCCCAGTGGCGGTGTGCCTGCGGCGCCTGCACCACGCCCACGCCCGGGTCCTGCAGGTGGGCCTGAACGACGCGCAGCCACTGGGGGTCAACGACATAGTCGGCGTCCACCACAGCCACCCACTGCGCCTGTGGCGAGGTCATCGCCAGAGCCTGGTTCAGCGCGCCGGCCTTGAAGCCTGGCAGGTGCTCGAACTGCGCAAAGCGCAAGCGAGCATCCGGCTGTGTGGCCGCCCACTGCGCCAGCCGCTGGCGGGCCTGCGCGTCGGCGGTGTTGTTGTCCACGACGACGACCTCCAAGGAGGGCCAGTCCAGTGCCAGCAGCGACTGCACGGCCTCGATGACCATCTCCGGCGGCTCGTTGGCGCAGGCCAGGTGGATGCTGACGAAAGGCGGGGCCGACCTCGCCGGTACCGGCCCGGACGGCGGCGCGGGCATGGCCGGCCCGGCCCAGAAGCGCTCGACGAACTCGAAGCTCTGCGCCAGCAGCGTGGCGCAGATGAAGGCCAGCGCCGCCAGCACCAGCAGCAGGCCCAGCAGGTCGGTGCCGGTCAGATAGTGAGACAGCGGGATGGCCAGCAGCATGACCGCCAGCGAGGCGATGGCCTGCGCTGCCGCAGCCAGCGCCAAGCGCGCGGTCAGACGCAGCCCGGGCGCCGCCAGCAGGAAGGGCAGTGCCCAGGCCATACCCAGCACGCCTGCCAGCGCGGCCTTGTGCGGCCAATGGGGGTCGGCCTGGACCGGGCCGGTGAACGCGAACTTGGGGCGGCGCCAGGTGTCCCACAGGCCCCAGTAGGCGCCGGCGCGGCCCTCGCGCGCGACCTTCCAGGGCTGGTCGAAGGCCTCTATCAGCACATGGTCGATACCGCGGGCCGTGGCCTCGTGCACGAAGCCACGCACGAACAGTGCCTGGTTGGCCGGCGTCGCCCGGGCCCGGTCCACGGGCGGGCCGTTACTGGGCCAGCCGATCTCGGCCACCAGCACCTCCTGGCCAGGGAAGCGCGCACGCACGCGCTCGATCTGGGCCAGCGCGGCCTGCACCGCGGTGTCGACGGCCTCGCCCTCCCAGTAGGGCAGCACGTGGATGGCGATGAAGTCCACGTGAAGCGCAAGCTGCGGACGCGCCAGCCAGACGTGCCAGGGCTCGGCCGTGGACACCTGCACGCCGGTGCCGCGCAGCGCGGCGCGGGCCTGGTCCAGGTAGCCGACCAGGCGGTTGGGCGGCAGCCCGGCGGTGAGCTGCGTCTCGTTGCCGACGAGCACGCGCCGCACGTTGGCATTCGACTGCGCCTGCGCGATGGCCGCGCGCAGTTCGCGCTGGTTGTCGTCCAGCCGTTCGCTCAGGTAGGCGCCCAGCAGCACTTCCAGGCCGTGCTCGCGGGCCAGTGCCGGCAGCTCGGGGTGGTCTGACGCGACGTAGGTGCGGATGCGGCGCGTGTGCCGCGACATCAGCGCCAGGTCCTGCGCGATACGCTCGCGGTCCGGCCGCTCCCCGGCCAGCGGACTGTCCCAGCGGCCCGCACCGCTGTAGGACAGTCCCGCCAGCGGTCCTGCATGGTCGGGGGCCGGCAGCCGCGCCTGCATCAACCCCCAGGCAGCGGCGTTCAGCAGCGCCAGCAACAGGCCCAGCGCCACTGCGACGGCCCAGGGGCGCCTCGCGGCGGGGCGCGCATCCGGCGGGTTCACGGCGCGGGCGCCGCCGGGCCGAAGGCGGTCAGCAGCAGACTGTTGAGGTGGTTCAGCTCGCCCAGCACCGTGCGGTCGGGCCACAGGCCGTTGGTGAAGCCCAGCGCCCTGAAGCGTTCGAGCAGCGCCGGGTCGCGGCTGACGATGTGCACCGGCACGTCCCAGGGCACTCCTTCGCCAGTGATATTGGCCGTGGGCTGGTGGTCGCCGATGAGGACGTAGACCGTCTCGCGCGGCTCGGGCCGGCGGAAGTGGCCGGCCAGCCAGCGGTAGACATAGTTCACCGTGCCGACGTAATGCGCTCCCATGTCCAGCCAATCCAGGGGCTGCGCCAGCGCCGCCCGCACCGCTTCGGCATCGAAAGGGTCAGCGCCGGCGGCGCGGGTCCAGTCGGGCTGGTAGGGCGGCACCGGGTTGAAGGGGAAGTGCGAGGTGATGGTGGGGAAGAAAAGCACCCGCGGCGGGCTGTCGGCAGTGCGCGGGTGCAGGGCGTCGAAGCGCGCCAGCGCAATCTGGTCCGGGACCTTCCAGAAGGTGATGGGCGGGCCCGTGTAGCCCAGCGCCGGACCGTCGACGAGGTGGTCGAAGCCGTAGTGCACGTGCTCCGGCCATGGCCAAGAGACTGCGTGGTACAGCCCGAAGGCCTGGTAGCCGGCCTGGCGGAACAGGTGCATCAGTGTCGGCCGGCCCGTGGTCAGCAGCAGGTCATGGCGGCGCGGGTCCGACAGGTTCACGCCCGACAGCAGAGACAGGTGCGCCAGGTCCGACGCACCGCCGATCACCGGCGAGCGGAAGAAGCCCGAGACCACCTGCCGCCCACTCGCCGCCAGCGCCTGCTGCACCGCCACCCGGCCGGCCTCGGTGGCCGGCCGGATCCGCGGGTGGTCGTACAGCACGGCGCCGAAGGACTCCAGGAAGATGAAGCTGACGTCGCGCTGCCGCAGCGCGGCCAGCGCGTGCGGGCCGTGCAAGGCCATCGCGTCCTCCACGGGCGTCAGTGAGGGCAGCGCGTAGGCGAGCCGGCCCGGCCAGTGCGCGTCCCACAGCAGGCGCAGCTGCTGCACGTAGGTGGGCAGCACGGCATGGGTGGCGTATGGGCCAGTCCCCGGCACGCCGGCCATGTGGGCAGCGGCCAGCAGCGCGGCCGCGAAGGCCGCCACCCAGGCCCAGACCGAGCGCAGGGCGCGCGGAGCCAGGTGGCGCAGCACCAGTTCCAGACACACCCTGATCAGCGCCAGCAGCGCCCAGCCGAGCGCCAGCACTGCGGCCACGGCCAGCATCGAGGCCCACCAGGGTTCGCCGCGCGCCGTGACCCACAGGAAGCGCGGCACCTGCGGCACGTCCCAGTACAGGCTGATAGGCCGCCCGAACAGGCTGGGCGCGGTGATGTCGGCGTAGCGTCCCAGTACCAGCACCAGCACCCCGGCCGCCAGCAGCCACGTCAGCCGCGGCGAGGGCGACGTGCGCCGTGCAGCCAACGCCAGCAACCCCAGCCACATCGCCACCATCTCCGGCGCTAGCCGCGCCTGCAGCACCACCCCCGGCGTGGGCCACCAGGGGCCGAAGCTCAGCAGCGCGTTGAGCACGAGCAGCGACGCCAGCGCCGCGGCGACACGGGGCCACGACGCCGGCGCCACGCGGTGCGGCAGCGGCGGCACGGGCCGGGCCGCCGGACCAGACCCGGGATTCGCCTGTCGGGCCGGCATCATCGGGCCTGGCCGCGGAACACGCCGCTGGCGATGTAGCCCATACCGCCCTGCGTGGCGGTCCAGCGGAAGTCGGCGCAGCGCGCAGCCACGTGGCGCCACGGCCGCCAGAGGTCGCCGGCCCCGGCGCTGTAGGGCCGGCACTTCAGCCACACCAGCAGGTTCAGCGGGCCGGTCCACCAGGGAAAGAACTTCATCCCCGCCAGGGCCACGCGGGCGTCCGGCCTGAGCTGGCCCAGAAGGTTGTCCAGCGCGGCGGGCGAGCGCGTGATGTCGTGGCTGTAGTTGAACAGCACCGCATCGGCGCGGACCGGCAGACGCACGGTCTCGGCCGCCTCGTTGACATGCCAGACGTTGTGCCAGCCCTCGCGTTGCACCCGCGACTGCGCCAGCGCGAACATCTCCGGGCTCTGCTCGAAGGCCAGCACCCGCCCGCCCTCACCCACGCCCTGGCGCAGTCCGTCGTAGCTGAGGCCGGTCCCGGCGCCGGCGTCGATCACGATCTGCCCGGGCTGCAGTTGCAGCAAGGCGATGGCATGGCGGCGCAACCACATGGTGCCTTCGGCGGAGGCGTCGTAGCCGGCAGCATGGCGGCGGTAGCGTTCAATGGCAGTCTGGTTGGAGAACATGGCGGTCAGGGGCTGGCCAGCGGCAGGGTTGTGGCGACCTGCGGAGCTTGGAACACCTCTTCCATCGGACCTCCTTCTTCCTCGATGGGGGTCAGTTTCCCGAGTCTGGGCAGACGATGCTCATCCTGCGAGGCGCGATGCCACGCGAAGCCATCGCGTGCTGCCGATACCCGCGCAGCAGATACCCGCGCTGCCGATACCCGCGCTGCCTCAGGCCACCGTGACCGGAATCTTGCCGATCCTGGCCTGCCACTCCTTCGGGCCGGTCTGGTGCACGCTGGTGCCACTGGCGTCCACCGCTACAGTCACCGGCATGTCCTTCACGTCGAACTCGTAGATGGCTTCCATGCCCAGGTCGGCAAAGCCCACCACCTTCGAGGCCTTGATGGCCTTGCTGACCAGGTAGGCCGCGCCGCCCACGGCCATCAAGTAGGCGCTCTTGTGCTGGCGGATGGCCTCGATGGCCACCGGGCCGCGCTCGGCCTTGCCCACCATGGCGATGAGGCCGGTCTTCTCCAGCATCATGTCGGTGAACTTGTCCATACGCGTGGCCGTCGTCGGGCCCGCCGGGCCCACCACCTCGTCACGCACCGGGTCCACCGGGCCGACGTAGTAGATGACGCGGTTGGTGAAGTCCACGGGCAGCTGCTCGCCCTTGGCCAGCATGTCCTGGATGCGTTTGTGCGCGGCATCCCGCCCCGTGA
>JBILSM010000181.1:0-4701 GCA_044372085.1 Rubrivivax sp. | reverse complement strand
GGGCTACATGAGCCCCAGACAGTACGAGGAACGCTGGGTCGCGGCACAGCTCAACAAGGCCGCGTGACAAGGGCGCTAAGAGCTACGGGATTCAGGGGCAAGGTCAGACTTCACCGAGCCGCTGCACGGTGGGCACTTCGAGTTGCAGGGTCTTCTCTGCTTGCTTGGCTGCAGTGACGTCGATGCCGCGCTCGATCTGTGCTCGGTCCTGCCGTACCTGCTCGCGCGCATCCTTGAGCGACAGCTCAGGGTAGCGCCCGAGCACCTTCTCCTTGGAGCGCCCGTTCAGTCGGTAGCGAAGGATCCACGAGGCCTTGCCGGCCCGCGCTGCGATGGTGCTGGCGACGAAGGTCAGGCCTTCGCCCACGCCACGGTCCACGGCGCCGGCAGCAAGCCAGGCCTTGATCTCGCGGTCAGTGATCGGTCGTTGCTGTCTGCTCATGTCCCATAGGCTCCTGTGAGGCTGTGGGGTTTTTGATCGGATGAACGCCTCAGAAGCGCCGCGAACCCCAAAAACCCCACAATAAACCCCACAGGTTGCGCGCGCTTCGCTGCGACGCCCTGGGACGGCCCGGGACAAAATATCCTTATACGACAGAGGGTTAGCTGATTTCTGGGGACCCCATGGGACCCCCTGAAAAGCTACTCAATGTTTTGCACCTGTTCGCGCATCTGTTCGATCAGCACCTTCATCTCGACCGAAATGCCGGTGAGTTCCAGGGCGGCCGATTTCGAGCCCAGGGTGTTGGCCTCGCGGTGCAGTTCCTGGATGAGGAAGTCCAGGCGCTTGCCGAGCTCTCCGCCCCGGGCCAGCAGACGATCGATCTCGTCCAGGTGGGCCACCAGGCGGGACAGCTCTTCTGCCACGTCGATGCGGATGGCGTAGGTCGCGGCTTCCTGCAGGGCGCGCTCCTGCAGGGTCTGGGGAGAGATGCCTCCAGCGGCGCCGTCGGCGCTGGCCAGGGCCTCCTGCCAGCGCTGCAGGAAGCGCGCCTGCTGCTTCTGCACCACGGCCGGCACCAGTGGTTCCGCCTGGGCCGCGAGCGCGCGCAGGCGCTGTGTGCGCTCTGTGAGGATGGCCACCAGCTTCTCGCCTTCACGTTCACGGGATTCCAGCAGCGCGTTCAGGCACTGGCGAGCCGTCTGCAGGGCGGTCTCGTCCGTCACCGTGGTGGTCTGTCCCCGGCTGCACCATTGCAGCACTTCCTGCACGGACAGCGCACGCGCCTGGGGCATCTGCGCCTGCACCTGGGCCTGCAGCCAGGCCAGCTCGGTCAGCGCTCTGGATGGCGGCGAAGGCCATGCGGTCTCGGATGTGGACCGGGTGAGGATGCGAAGCTCCACCTTGCCGCGCTTGAGGGCGCCCGTCAGCATCTCCCGAAGTGAAGGCTCGATGCCTCGCATTTCCTCCGGCAGCTTGAACCCCAGGTCCAGAAAGCGCCCGTTCACCGAGCGGATTTCCACGGACAGGGCCGCGTCATCTCCGGGTTTTTCGGGGGTCTGGTCAGGGGTGCGGGCCAGTGTGCTGGCATACCCCGTCATGCTATAAACAGGCATCGTTTGCACGGTCCCCGCAAAGCGGAAATTATGACAAAACCCAAGCCAACCCCGCTGCCAAGCGGCACCGAGGTAGGCGGCTACCGGGTGATCCGCAAGATTGCTGCTGGGGGCTTTGGCGTCGTCTATCTGGCCGAAGACGAACATCAGCGGCATGTGGCCCTCAAGGAGTATCTTCCTGCGGCCCTGGCCGAGCGGGCTGAGGGTGAACTGGCGCCTTTCGTGCCACCTGAAAAGCTGCCCTTGTACCGGTTGGGCTTGAAGAGCTTCTTCGAAGAAGGGCGGGCACTGGGCCAGATCAGTCATCCGGGCGTGGTGTCGGTGCTGAACTTCTTTCGCGCCAACGAGACCGTCTACATGGTCATGAACCACCTGGAAGGCGACACCCTGCAGGAGTTCATCGTCATTGCCCGTGACCTCAAGCGCGAGAAGGTGCTGCGCGAAAGCACGATCCGCAGCCTGTTCGACGAGATCTTGCGGGGCTTGCGCGTGGTCCACCAGCACAAGATGCTGCACCTGGACATCAAGCCGGCCAACATCTTCATCACCAACGATAACCGCGCCGTCCTGCTCGACTTCGGCGCAGCGCGCGACGTGCTGAACAAGCAGGGAGAGTTCACGCGCCCGATGTATACCCCTGGCTTCGCTGCGCCGGAGATGTACCGTCGCGACAACGCGGTGGGCCCGTGGACCGATGTCTATTCCATCGGCGCCACCATCTACGCCTGCATGTCCGGCGCGCCGCCCGTGGAAGTGCCGCGGCGTCTGGAGGACGATGAGCTTGACCGCCATCTGGAGCGCCAACGAAACATCTACAGCGACGGCCTGATCGAGGTGGTGCGGTGGTGCATGGCCCTGGATGCACGCGAGCGTCCCCAAAGCGTGTTCGCGCTTCAGCGCGAGCTGGGCCGCGAGTCGGGCCGACGGCCTAATCGGCGGTCCATCAGCACCCGCAGCCGTGGGGCGCGAGGGGCGTCGTCGGAGTCGATACGATCATGAGTCTCGCAGGAACATGCGCTGGAACTCCCTGGCTCCCTGGCGCCGGCCCGCGGAAAGTATGAACGGACGGTCGCCATGAACTTCCAAGTGGTCCAGGCGACGCACATGGGCCACCGCCGCCGCAACGAGGACCGTGTGGGTCACTGGTCCACGGGGCAATCCTGGCTGCTGGCGCTGGCCGATGGCATGGGTGGTCATTCCTACGGTGACCGTGCTGCCGAGGGGGTGCTTCAGACCTTGTCCGAGCTGTTTCTGCGCCAGGCCCGGCCGGAACTGCCCATGCCGGGTGCATTCCTGGGCATGGCTTTCCAAGAGGCCCACCGGCGCCTGATTGCCGAGGCCCAGGAATGGCGTCTTCAGGAAAGCCACTGCACCACCCTGGTGGCCTGCGTGATGCAGAAAGGATTGCTGTGGTGGGCCCACTGCGGTGACTCGCGCCTGTACCTCAGCCGCGGTGGCGAGCTCGTGGTGCGCACGCGGGATCACTCCCTGGCAGAGCGGCGTGAGGAACTCGCCGCGCGCCTGAAGCCGGGCAAGCACGCGCCGGGCCATGTGCTGGTGTCGTGCCTGGGTGGCAAGCGCCGGCCGTCTGTCGAGCCTGGCGGGCCCTGGTCCCTTGCGGGAGGGGATCGCATCTTGCTGTGCTCGGACGGTCTTTGGGGGCCGCTGCCGGAGATGGACTTGCTGCACGGGCTGCATCAGGGCGAAATGCCCGCCGTCGTGCCGGCGCTGCTGAAGGCCGCGCTGGATGCAGCCGCATCGAGCAGCGACAACGTCACGGCATTGGGGTGCTTGTGCCAGCCTGGCTCTCAAGTCTCCTGGCAGCCCGCACCGGCGGCCCCCTTGGTAGCTTCGCCCGACACCCAGTTCAACACTTTGCCCGACCCCAGACCGGGTCCGCGCTAAGGTGCCGCGCATTGGCCTTTCTTCTTGTCCTGACCTGGAACCCTGCATGCCCTCTTTTCTTCGAACGGCCGGCCGTGGTGCGGCCGACCTGCGTCCCGTGCGCTTGGAGCGCCACCACACCGTGCACGCTGAAGGCTCGGTGCTCGTGAGCTTTGGCCAGACCCGCGTGCTGTGCACCGCCTCCGTTGAAGAGAAGGTGCCCCCGCACAAGCGCGGCAGTGGCGAGGGCTGGGTGACGGCGGAGTACGGCATGCTGCCGCGAAGCACCCACACGCGCTCGGACCGCGAAGCCGCCCGTGGCAAGCAAAGCGGCCGCACGCAGGAGATCCAGCGCCTGATCGGCCGCTCCATGCGCACCGTGTTCGACCTGTCGGTCCTGGGCGAGCGCACCATCCATCTGGACTGTGACGTGATCCAGGCCGACGGCGGCACCCGAACAGCGGCCATCACGGGCGCCTTTGTGGCTGCGCACGACGCAGTGACCTGGCTGCTGGCCCAGGGCAAGCTCGAGGCTTCGCCGATCCGTGACTTCGTGGCGGCCGTGTCGGTGGGCATCGTGCAGGGCACGCCCTTGCTGGATCTGGAGTACGTCGAGGACTCGGCCTGCGACACGGACATGAACGTGGTCATGACCGGCAGCGGAGGCTTCGTGGAAGTGCAGGGCACGGCCGAGGGCGCGTCGTTCTCCCGTGCGGAAATGGACGCGCTGCTGGCCTTGGCCGACCAGGGCATTGCCACCTTGGTGCGCGCGCAGAAGCAGGCGCTCGGGGTGGCGTGATGCCGGGGCTGCGCCTCGTCCTGGCCTCGAACAACGCGAAGAAACTCCAGGAACTGCAGGCCCTGCTGGGGGCGCTGCCGTTGGAACTGGTGGCCCAGGGTTCTCTGGGCGTGGCCGAGGCCGAGGAGCCGCACGTCACTTTCCTGGAGAACGCCCTGGCCAAGGCGCGACACGCCGCGGCGGCCAGCGGACTGCCCGCCATCGCCGACGATTCCGGGCTGTGCGTGCCGGCGCTGGGCGGTGCCCCGGGCGTCATCTCGGCGCACTTCGCCGGCCTGGTGCCGCCCGATGCGGACCGTGAGGCCACACGCAGGCGACAGGACGCCGCCAACAACCACCTGCTGCTGCAGCGCATGCAGGCCCTGACCACGGCGGACGAGCGGCGTGCGCGCTTTGTGTGCACGCTGGTGGCCGTGCGCGCCGAAGATGACCCCGAGCCCCTGGTGGCCTTCGGGCGTTGG
>JBILSM010000180.1:0-4737 GCA_044372085.1 Rubrivivax sp. | reverse complement strand
ACCGTGAAGGCGGTCAAGCTCACGGTCGGTGATGCCGGCATCGACCACCGCGACACCCCGGTGACGGCCCGGTGCCGCCGCCAGCGCCCGCAGCATCACGGCGTTGTCGGTACCGTAGACGCTGGGCTGCACCAGCACGAGGTGCCCGATGCCGTGAATTCGGGCCTGCTGCTCGATCGCGGCCAGCGGGCTGTGTCGGGGCACATAGTGCCCGGGGCGCACGGGCGCGGCGGCGTCAAAGACATGCACATGACAGTCCCAGCCCGCAGCGACGTCCTCGACGGGAGATCCCGCCGGTTCAGTCACGGGTGATGCGGCGATCACGCACGACCTTGCCCCACAGTTCCTGCTGCGACTTCAGGAAGACGGCGGCCTCGGCCTCGCCTCCCCCGAAGACCTCGCCGCCCAGCGCACGCACGCGCGCCAGCACCTCGGGGTCTGCCATGGCCTTGCGCACCGCCGCGGCCAGCTTGGCGCGCACAGGCGCCGGCGTACCGGCAGGGGCGAGCACGGGATTCCACTCGAGCACCTCGTAGCCCTTCAACCCGGCCTCCTCCATCGTCGGCAGGTCGGGCAGCACCCGCGAGCGCAATTTGGAGGTGACCGCCAGGGCGCGCAGGCGGCCGGACTGGATGTGTCCGAGCGACGATGCCACGTTGGCGAAGAACAGCGGCACCTGGCCACCCATCACGTCGTTCAGCGCGGGGCCGCCACCGCGGTACGGCACGTGCAGCATGTCCACCTGGGCGATCGCCTCGAACAAGGCCCCGGCCAGGTGCTGGGCCGAGCCGTTCCCGGAAGACGCGTAGGCCAGCGTGCCCGGCTTGGCCCGTGCCAGGCGCAGGACATCGGCCACAGACTTCGCCTCGAAGCTGGGCGTGCACACCAGGGCGTTGGGGTAGAGCGCCAGCACCGCCAGCGGCAAGAAGGCGGTTGCCGAGTCGTACGGCAGCTTGTCGAACAGGGCCGGGTTGACCGCAAACGACGAAGCATCGAGCAGCAAGGTCAGTCCGTCAGGCGCTGCGCGCGCCACCTGCGCCGCTGCCACCGTGCCGCTGGCACCGGGCTTGTTCTCGACGATGACCGGCTGCCCCAGCGCGTCGGCCATGCGCGGCGCGATGAGCCGCGCCATCACGTCGGCACCCCCGCCGGCAGGGTAGCTGACCAGCAACGTGATCGGCTTGCCGCCGCCAATGTCACCGGCCGCGAACGCGCGGCCCATCGGCGCCGCCAGCAGCGCGGCGCCCGCAGCGAGCATGCTGCGACGGTTTGAGATCTTCAGTGTCATGGGCTTCCTCAGGTGATGGAGACCGTGTAGTGAAAGGCGTTGGCGTCACCCAGCGTGGTGCGCCACTCGACGCAGCGGCCCGACAGATCGAAAGCCTGACGTTGCACGCGCGCACAGGGGTGACCGGCCTGGAGTCGCAGCGCCCGGGCATGCGCGGCGCTGAGATTCCCGAAGCCGATCGTGTCGACAGCGCGCTGCACGTGGACACCGCAGCGCTCGGCAAACAGCGGATAGAGCAGATCGCCCCAGCCGGTCAGGTTGCCCTGAGCCAGCGCCGAAAAGAGCGGCAAGGGCAGCCAGATCTCCTCATGTAACGCAGGGTGGCTGCCGACGGAGCGCAGACGCTTGAGCCGCAAGGCCTGTTCCCCTGGACCGCAACCGAGCATGCGAGCGACCTCGGCCGGTGCGGCCAGCGTGTCGCGGGCCAGGATTCGCGAGGCGGGCGCTTCGCCGCCGGCGGCACCGAAGCGGAAGAAGCGCAGCATCGGCGCGCCGCTCAGCCCCTGCCTGACATAGGTGCCGCGACCGTGAATGCGCTCTACCAGGCCTTGCTCGGCCAACAAGTCAAGGGCCCGCCGCATCGTGCCGAGCGCCACACCATGCTCAGCCGCGAGGGTTTGCTCGGAAGGGATGGTGCTGCCCGGAGGCCATTCGCCCGCGACGATGCGCGCGCGCATGGCGGCCGCCAGGGCGCCGTAGCGGCTCTGACCGGGTTCAGACAGGACAAGGCGAACAGCCGACATCGTCAGTCCTCTAAAGGACTAGAGTGTGTCTCGCCTGACCAGGCCTGTCAATTCGACAGGGCCCGCGGCCCGAAAGCGCGGACTGCCTAGAATCCTTCCCGTCCCGCCGTAGTTCAATGGATAGAACGAGCGCCTCCTAAGCGCTAGATACAGGTTCGATTCCTGTCGGGGGGACCATTCCTCAAGCCCCCAGGCCCGGCAGGAACGGGCGGCCCATCAGGGCCTGCGCGAAGGGGAACACCACCAGGCGCGCGCACCGCCTTGCGGCCGCGCAGGCAAAGCGGCGTACGGTAGCGCACAGCCCCGGAACCGCCGACGCACTATTGCTGATGGCAGGCCATGCAGGCCACTGTGGTCTGGACCATCTGGCGCTTGGCATCCCCACCCTCACTGCCGTGAACGGCGTTGAAGCTTTGCACGTTGTCGGGGGCCTGGGCGATGCGCTGCTCGAGCAGTGATCGATGCTTCCATTCGGAGTAGGTCGGCGAGTGGCGCGCGTTGGCGTAGATCTTTCTCGCCGTGGCCACATCGCCGGCTTTCACCAGCATGTCACCCATGTTCAGGAAGAATCCTTCAAAGTTGTGCGGGGCAATCCACGAGTTCCAGCAAGCGCGCTTGGGGCCGCTGGTCGCCGCCAGGGCCATGTACCTGCCGAAGTCGGGATCCAGGCGGTCGAGAGCCTGGCCAGCGCAAAGATCCAGCGTTCGCCACTGCATCTCCAGGGCCTCCTTGAAGCGCGCTGAATCGGCAGGCAGCCGCGACATCGAGTATCCGGCCGTGAAGAGGTTGAACTCGGGCCAGGCGGCAACGCTGTCGAGCAGCGTGTAGTAGCCCCGGCGGGTGAGCTTCTCATCGCGGTGGATGGAGCCTTCTGCCAGCAGTGCCGAACCCAGGAAACCCTGGAAGCGCGCCTCGCTCGGTTGCAGCCGCACGGCCTCCTCGAAGTACTTGCGCGCCATGACGGCGTCGTTGGTGATGGTGGCCGGCACCTGCGCCAGGCGTCCGCTCTCGGCCAGGCGCCAGATGTGCAGCCAACCAGCGTGTGCGGCCGTCAGCGCGTCGCCCGGGTTCTCGAGATAGGCTGCGGTCTTCAGTTCCAGCGCCCGACCGATGTCCTCGTAGCGGCCTGCATGCAGCGTCTGCCAGAAGACCGCATCGGCTTGCAACGCGAGGGCCGTACGCGTGGCGCTGGAAGGCTTGGCAGGGGCGGTGGCCACGGCGACGTAGGCACAGCCCGAGGCTGACAGAGCCAGGGCGACCGCTGCGACGGTGCGCGCCGCCCGCGCTGGGGCGATTCGGGAGGAAGCGGGCGACCACGACTCTCGGACACCACAGGCATCCAGGGCCACCTCGACGCGACGTGCAACAGCGGCGGGAAGCGGCCTCCAGCATTGCAAGACGGCAGACGCACGGAACTTGAAGGAAGTGGCGAAAGTGGATGGAACTGAGGACATGGTGGGCTCCAAGCGGATGAGCGAACTGGAAACGGATGTCAGGGGTCAGGAGACCTGGTCTTGACATCGTAAAGATTACTGTAGGCGCCCATCTATACAATGTCAAGTTACTCTTTCGCTGCGTCTTTCGCTCCCTGTCTTTCGAGACCCTTTCTCGACAACCAGCGCGCCACGTCCGCACATGAACAAGCCTGCAGGAACTGCGGAAGATCAGCCGTCGCCACCGGAGCGCCGCTACCACCACGGTGCCCTGCGCGCCGCGCTGCTTGACGCAGCGGAGGCCGAGCTGGGCGAACACGGCATCGAGGGCTTCTCGCTGCGGGGTGTGGCCAAGCGGGCCGGCGTCAGCCACGCCGCGCCGGCCCACCACTTTCGCGATGCCAATGGCCTGCTCACCGCCCTGGCCACGCGCGGCTTCCAGCGCTTCGTCGCGCGCCAGCAGGATTTCCAACGCCAGGCCCCGGCCGAACCCCGTGCCCAGATGGAGGCCATCGGGGTAGGCTATGTGAACTTCGCCCTGGAGAACCCGGCCCTGTTCCGGCTGATGTTCGGCTCCGACCGCACCGACTACGACGACCCCGAACTCAAGAGCAGCGCGCAGGCAGCGTTCTTCGCCCTTGTCGACGGCGTGGTGCGGGTCACATCGAAAGGCGCCGCACCGTCCCGGGCGCAACCGCCCGCAACGCCTTCACAGGCCCGCCACCTGTTGAGCACCGGCGCCCCGGAACACGCCACCGGAGCCCCGCCGGCCCACTTGCTGCAAGCCGCCGGCTCTGCCGACGTGGCGGCGGCCTGGGCCCTGGCCCATGGCCTGGCCGACCTGATGGTGGCCGGCCGCCTGCCCTGGCTGAGGGCCCTGCCGGCGCAAGAGCGCAACCACGCCATTGGCGCGATCCTCGCACGCTCCCTGCCCTGAAGCGAAGGCAGCGCGCGCTGGTGGCATAATTTGTGACTCCGGTTGAAACCGACCGGGCGGTTAGCTCAGCGGTAGAGCACTGCCTTCACACGGCAGGGGTCGCAGGTTCGAACCCTGCACCGCCCACCAACAACCACGATGATTTGCAACGGCCCTTTGGGGCCGTTTGTCTTTCCGGCGCCATCGTCTACCCGGCGCATTTCCGCGCCCCTTAGCGCATTCCCGCGGCACCGGGGCCGCCGTCCTGTTCCCAGCCCCCGCCCACGGCAAGGAGACCCCTGCATGAACCTGCACATGAACCGCCGCGCCATCACCCTCAGCCTCGCCACCGCCGCG
>JBILSM010000179.1:0-4773 GCA_044372085.1 Rubrivivax sp. | reverse complement strand
GAGCGGGGTGATCCCGCCCATCTTCGCGTCCTCGATCATCCTGTTGCCCGCAACCGCGGTGGGTTGGATTGCCACGGGTTCTGGCGAGGGCTGGTTCACTCGGTTCCTGAAGGATTCATCGGCACTTTTGCAGCCTGGACAGCCGGTCTATGTGATGCTGTATGCGGCGATGATCGTGTTCTTCTGCTTCTTCTACACGGCGCTGGTCTTCAACAGCCGAGAGACCGCTGACAACCTGAAGAAGAGTGGCGCATTCATTCCGGGCATTCGCCCTGGGGATCAGACGGCCAAACACATCGATCGCATCCTGGCTCGCCTGACGCTGGCCGGTGCCATCTACATCACACTCGTGTGCTTGCTCCCCGAGTTCCTGGTGCTGAAGTACAACGTGCCGTTCTACTTCGGTGGAACATCCCTGCTGATCATCGTCGTGGTGACGATGGACTTCTGGGCGCAGGTGCAGAGTTATGTCATGAGTCAGCAATATGAGTCACTTTTGAAGAAGGCAAACTTCAAGCCGGGCTGATGGCATGGCCAGGGATGATGTCATCCAGATGCAGGGGGAGATTGTCGAGAATCTACCCAATGCAACATTCAGGGTGAAGCTAGAGAACGGACATGTGGTCCTCGGTCATATATCCGGAAAGATGCGAATGCACTACATCCGCATCCTGCCGGGAGACAAGGTGACCGTGGAGCTCACGCCCTACGATTTGAGTCGCGCGCGGATCGTGTTCCGCGCCAAGTGAAAAGGTCAAGGAGAAGACCATGAAAGTCGCCGCTTCGGTCAAGAAGATGTGCCGTAACTGCAAGATCATCCGCCGCAAGGGCGTGGTTCGCGTGATTTGCACCGATCCGCGCCACAAGCAGCGTCAAGGTTGATCAGGGCCAACTGAAGGACATACACCATGGCACGTATTGCCGGCATCAACATCCCGCCGCACAAGCACACCGAGATCGGGTTGACCTCGATCTATGGCATTGGTCGCACCACTGCGCAGAAGATCTGCACAGCGGTGGGCGTGCCGTTTTCGAAGAAGATCAAGGACCTGACCGATTCCGATCTGGAGAAGATCCGCGATGAGATCGGCCGCATGACCATCGAGGGCGACCTGCGCCGCGAGATGTCCATCAACATCAAGCGTCTCATGGACCTGGGGTGCTACCGAGGTATCCGCCATCGCAGGGGCTTGCCCATGCGCGGCCAGCGTACCCGGACCAACGCGCGTACCCGCAAGGGCCCGCGCAAGGGTGCTGCGGCACTGAAGAAGTAAGCCCCCGCACTTCGCATCTGAGAGAATCAAGACATGGCCAAGGCACCCGTCAATACCGCTGCACGGCGCGTCAGCAAGAAGATTCGCAAGAACATTGCGGATGGCATCGCGCACGTGCACGCATCCTTCAACAACACGATCATCACCATCACCGATCGCCAGGGCGGCTCGCTCGCCTGGGCCTCCAGCGGTGGCCAGGGCTTCAAGGGCTCTCGCAAGTCCACGCCCTTTGCGGCCCAGGTGGCTGCTGAGGTGGCCGGTCGTGCGGCGCAGGAGCAGGGCATCAAGAACCTGGACGTGCGCATCAAGGGCCCCGGCCCGGGCCGCGAGTCCAGCGTGCGCGCTCTTGCTTCCTTGGGCATCCGGATCAACTCGATCTCCGATGTGACACCGGTCCCCCATAACGGCTGCCGTCCTCAAAAGCGTCGCCGTATCTGATGCCCGTGGCCAGCGTGGTGGAGTTTTCCGCCTTCGCTGGCTTTTGGCGTGAGGCCTGGCGTTCGCCGGGCCTTTGAACTGGTGAGGCATCCCGTTTTCAGGATTGCCCACTGCAAGCCCACCGTCTGTTGGCGTCCTCGGACACCCTGACAGACTCGCGCGGGATGGCCCAGAGAGCCTCGCCGCGTCAGACAGACAGAACCGAAGAAGGACTCTCTCGTGGCACGTTATCTCGGCCCCAAGGCCAAACTCTCCCGCCGTGAAGGCACCGACCTGTTTCTCAAGAGCGCCCGCCGGCCCATCGCCGACAAGGCCAAGTTTGAGAGCAAGCCTGGGCAGCACGGCCGCACCAGCGGTTCCCGCACCTCCGATTTCGGCCTTCAGCTGCGTGAAAAGCAGAAGGTCAAGCGCATGTACGGCGTGCTGGAGCGTCAGTTCCGCCGCTACTTCGCCGAGGCCGAGCGCCGCAAGGGCAACACCGGCGCCAACCTGCTGGTGCTCCTGGAATCGCGCCTAGACAACGTGGCCTACCGCATGGGCTTCGGTTCCACACGCGCCGAGGCTCGCCAGCTCGTGTCACACAAGGCCCTGACGGTCAACGGCCAAGTGGTGAACATCCCTTCCTACCTCGTGAAGGCAGGCGACACCATCGCCGTGCGCGAGAACGCCAAGAAGCAGCTGCGCGTGCTGGATGCGCTCAAGCTCGCTGAATCCATTGGCATGCCGGCTTGGGTGCAGGTGGACGCCGCCAAGCTGGAAGGCGTATTCAAGAAGACGCCAGACCGCGACGAATTCGGCAGCGACATCAAGGAAGCGCTGATCGTCGAGTTGTACTCGCGTTGATGAGATTTCTGGCGGGTGGTCTTCCTGGCTGAGCAAGCCGCAGAGGTCTTCTCCGTCTTTCATTCCATGGTGCTGTGTCTGCCGGGCGAACAGCATCCCATCCATAGCCCGGCGCGGTCCATCAGCCTTATCGGTGTGACGAGCCGAGGGTATTGAGAGGTACACGACTTCATGCAAACCAATCTGCTGAAACCCACCAAGGCCATTCAGGTCGAACCCCTGGGCGGGCATCGCGCCAAGGCCGTGCTCGAACCTTTCGAGCGCGGCTACGGCCACACGCTGGGCAACGCGCTTCGCCGCGTGCTGCTGTCCTCGATGGTGGGCTATGCCCCCACGGAAGTGACCATTGCAGGCGTGCTGCACGAGTACTCCACGATCGACGGCGTGCAGGAAGACGTCGTGCACGTGATGCTCAACCTCAAGGGCGTGGTGTTCAAGCTTCACAACCGTGACGAAGTCACTCTCGTGCTGCGCAAGGAGGGCGAGGGCCCCGTGCGCGCCAGCGATATCCAGACGCCGCATGACGTCGAGGTCATCAATCCCGACCACGTGATTGCCAACCTGTCCCAGGGCGGCAAGCTCGACATGCAGATCAAGGTGGAGAAGGGCCGCGGCTATGTGCCGGGCAATGTGCGCCGCCTCGGTGATGAGTCCACCAAGACCATCGGCCGCATCGTGCTGGATGCCTCGTTCTCCCCGGTGCGTCGCGTCAGCTACGCCGTCGAGAACGCCCGCGTCGAGCAGCGCACCGATCTGGACAAGCTGGTCATGGAGATCGAGACCAACGGCGCCATTTCCCCCGAGGAAGCGATCCGCGCTTCGGCCAAGATCCTGGTCGAGCAGCTGCTGGTGTTCACACAGCTCGAAGGCGCGGGTGTGGTCGACATCGGCGAGCTGGCCCGTTCTCCGGAAGGCCCGGAGCCGCCCGCCATCCTGATGCGTCCGGTGGACGAGCTGGAGCTGACCGTGCGCTCGGCCAACTGCTTGAAGGCCGAGAACATCTACTACATCGGTGATCTGGTCCAGCGCAGCGAGACCGAACTGCTCAAGACGCCGAACCTGGGCCGCAAGTCCCTCAACGAAATCAAGGAAGTGCTGGCCTCCCGAGGCCTGACGCTGGGCACCCGGCTGGAAGGCTGGCCCCCCAAGAGCCTGGAGCGTCGTTGAGACGCGCGGCCGGCTTCTGATCGATCTTTCCCAAGAGACATCCACGAGCGCCCCTCCGGTACCTGATACGGCCGGAGCTTTCATACAAAACGACGGAGTTACAAGATGCGCCACCGTAACGGACTTAGAAAGCTCAACCGCACCAGCGAGCACCGTGCAGCCATGCTGCGCAATATGTGCAATTCCCTGATCCAGCACGAGGCCATCAAGACCACCGTGCCCAAGGCCAAGGAACTGCGCCGCGTGGTCGAACCCCTGATCACCCTGGCCAAGCAGCCCACCCTGGCCAACCGCCGCCTCGCCTTCGACCGTACGCGTGACCGCGATGTGGTGACCAAGCTGTTCAATGTGCTGGGCCCGCGTTTCCAGGCCCGGCCTGGTGGCTACACGCGCATCCTCAAGATGGGTTTCCGCGTAGGCGACAACGCTCCCATGGCCTTCGTCGAGTTCGTGGATCGTCCGGAAGAAGCTGCCGCTGCTCCCAGCGACGCATCTGCCGAGTGACTGAACGGCGCTGCGGGCCGCTGACGCGCATGCAGCGTCAGGCCCGCGTCGCGCCTCCCTGAAGCCGCTGCCCTGACGTGATAGGGTGCGCCTGAGGCTGTCACGAAACACGCACACAGGCCGCACAAGGCCTGTACAGACGCGGCGGACGCCGGTTCCTACAGTCCTGTCATCGATTTCACCGATGACAGGAGACTTGGATGAACCGCCCCCGCTCTGCTCTTCGCAAGCCTCTGATCCGCCTGGCCGTGGCGAGCAGCCTGCTGGTCTTGCTGGCCGCCTGTGGCGGAGGTGGACCGGTCCAAGAGCCGAACACAGACGCTACGATCACCGGCGCCGTGGTGAAGTGGCCCGTGGCAGCGGGGCGCGTCTGCGCCTACTCGACGGCCGATGGTGTCCAGGCTGAACAACGCGCCTGTGCGGCCACCGATGACCAGGGCCGCTACGCCGTAAGCGTCCGGCCACCACCATCTTGACGGCGAGGGCCGGACTTGTTCAGCGACAGCCGGCGCTCAGCTTCCAGCGATGTGGCAGCAGCTCCTCGACA